>NZ_OY760065.1:10000-350747 GCF_963662885.1 uncultured Pseudodesulfovibrio sp. | reverse complement strand
CATCGACACATGGAACTCGGTTAAACATGACTGCAAAGACTGACAAAAAGGACGGCGTGATCGGGGTGGTTCTCGTCACCCACGGGACTTTCGGCGAGACCTTGCTCAAGGCCGCTGAGATGGTCATGGGTCCGCAGGACAACTGTTTGGCAGTGGGGGTCGATGTTAACAAGGGAGTTGACGAAACCCTCGAAGGTGTTCGCAAGGCAATACACTCCCTGGAGCAGGGCAAAGGCGTACTAGCGTTGACCGATCTTTTTGGCGGTTCTCCCACGACCATGTCTCTTTCCCTCATGAAGTCGGAAAATCTCGAAGTCATCACCGGTGTAAACCTCCCCATGGTCGTGGCGGCTCTTCAGTCGCGAACCATGAAATTGCCCGAGCTGGCCGATAAAGTCATGGCCGCAGGGCAGCAGGGTATCAAGGTTGCCGGAGCAATGCTTCGCAAAAAAGCAAAGAAATAGGTGTGTTGCCGTGACTCTTGTTCGTATAGACAATCGCTTGATTCACGGCCAGATCATCGAGACGTGGCTGCCCTACACCGGGGCCAAGAACGTCGTAGTGGCCAATGACGAACTGGCACATGATATTCTTCAGCAGGAGATTATGTCCCTGGCCATTCCTCAGGCAGTAAAAAGTTCCTTCGTCACCGTGGAGGAGGTGCCCACCGTGATGGCCAGCCTCTTCTCGGCACCTGGTGAACACGACTCCATCATTCTTTTTTCAAACTGTGCTGACGCCCGTCGTGCCTTTGATTCCGGATTCGACTTCCATGTGCTGAATATCGGCAACGTCCACTACAGCCCAGGCAAACGCCAGGTTTCTCCGAGCGTGGCTTTGTCTGACGAGGATGAGACATGCCTGCGCCATCTGAATCGAAAGGGCGTTGAACTCGATTTCCGTTGTGTTCCTAACGACCCCGTGCAGGTGAGGTTCTAGGTCATGGTAGCCCAGCATTCATACGCCTGGTTTGCCATGGTCGCTTTTTTTTTGCCCTCTTTTCCCAGTTCCGCTCTTCCATAAGTATTGGCCTGCTTGAGCGTCCTCTGGTTGTAGGCTTTTTTTGGGGGGCAGCCACAGGCGAGTACACGACAAGTCTCTATATAGCCATATTCTTTGAGCTATTCTGGCTTGATCTCATCCCGGCCGGAACCTATATCCCCCCTCAGCTTACAGCAGCCACATTTTCGGCGCTCGCGCTGACCACATGGTTTGGCCTGAACCAGCCGTCACGGATCATGTTCGTGCTTTTTGCCAGTATGCCATTGGCTTGGATAGGTACCAAGGTGGAAGGATGGCTGCGCGATAGGGAGCAGGGGAGCTACAATGCTTTGCTGAATTGGGCGCGTAACCCTGGCTCCAAGCATCTGCCTGGAGCACTGATACTACGGTCCATAACCAAAAGCTTGTTGATGAGTTGGGTGACGTTCCTTGTGGCCGTCCTCATTCTCAAACTCGTTTTTGATATAGCCTTTACCGTCTACCCAAATGTGTTCTCTCATCTGGGCGTAACGTGGGCCCATCTTTGGGTCGCCGCGTCGTTGGGCGGTCTTATGGCGCTTCGCTTGAAGCGGGCTTACGTCATACTCGCCACGGGCGTCATCCTCTTCGCTTTATACCGCTATCTGCCTACTCTTTAATGGGCTCTTGCTCCTTCGTTTCTGTTTGAAGACGAATATCTGTGTACGGCCTGACAATGGCTTGCGATCATCTTCACATTGTCGTTACCTAACGGAAAAGCATTAATATGGCATTGGGTTCTCTTCGCAGCTTAGATGGTGCCAGTTAATATCCCGTATTTATTTGTTTTTCAATGAAAGAAGACTTTTGTAAAACAGTAGATTTTCTTTGCCGTGTTTTCTCGCTAGGACTGCGCTTTTAGCTTGGCAGCCGGTATGCTTTGTGATATCTGTCACATTCTGTTTTCGATGCTCAATTTCCTTATAAAGGACAATTCAATTAGGAGGACTTGATATGGCTATTTTGGTTGTTGGACACAAGAACCCCGATACTGACACCGTCGCTACCGCGATTGGTGCCGCCGACCTTTACAGCAAACGTGGTATGGAGGCTAAGGCCGTGACCCAGGGCGAGATCGCTCCGGAGACCGCCTTCGTCCTCGAGAAGTTCGGCTTTGCCGCTCCCGAGATCGTCACCGACGCCACCGACAAGCAGATCATCCTGGTCGACCACACCGACATTTCCCAGACCATCGACAACCTGGACAAGGGCGAGCTCCTTGCCGTCGTCGACCACCACAAGCTGGGTGACATCACCACCGCTGGCCCGCTGGAAATGTGGGTCTGGCCCGTGGGCTGTTCCGCCACCGTGCTGAAGTCCATGTACGACTTCTACAACGTTGAAGTCCCGGCCAACGTCGCCGGCATTCTGCTGTGCGCCATCCTGAGCGACACCGTCATGTTCAAGTCCGTCACCTGCACCGATGCCGACAAGGCTGCCGTCGAAGCCCTGGCCAAGATCGCCGGTGTCGATGACGTCATGGCTCTGGGCATGGAGATGTTCAAGGTCAAGTCCGCCGTTGACGGCGCTTCCGCCACTGACCTGGTTTTCCGCGACTACAAGGACTTCGACATGTCCGGCAACAAGGTCGGCATCGGCCAGCTGGAAGTCGTTGACCTGTCCATGCTGGATGCCCACAAGGAAGCCCTGCAGGCCGAGATCGAGAAGGTCAAGGCTGACGGCCGTCACTCCGTCTTCCTGCTGCTGACCGACATCATGAAGGAAGGCTCCGAGATGCTGATCGCCTCTGACGATCCGTCTGTTGTCGAGAAGGCCTTCGGCATCGCCACCAAAGGCGAGCCCGTGTACCTTGACGGCGTGATGAGCCGCAAGAAGCAGGTCGCCCCCAACTTCATCAAGGCCTTCGAAGCCTAAGCTTCTATAGCTGATTTAGTGCGCAAAGTCGGGCCCGCCAGCGTTGTGCTGGCGGGCCTTTTGCGTTTTTGGGGTATGGGTGACGTGTCATTCCAAGCAAGGCAACGGATACATGCCTTAAAGGAATTTGGGGGACTACTGTTGTCGTTAAGAAAATTTCGATTATTAGGATCAAAAAGTGGTATGTAATGTTTTTCGACAAAACTATTTGTAAACATGTAAAGTCGGCCGACGTATGCCCTAATGGGGAAAATTTAACTCATTGGAATTGCCAATAAAAAAGACAACGGCATCTATTTTGCTAATCTTAGGTGAATTTAGATTTAGATTTCTCAATTTAAGTTAGCAAATTGAGAATTGCGCGCCTAACATTATCATTTGTAACCGAATTCAACAGTGAGGAGTTAATTATGAAGAGTTTTGGAAAAACCGCAATATTAACAGTGGCTTCACTGTTTTTTCTGTTGTCTCAGGCTCATGCCTACACCATCTCATTTGGTGGCGTTAATGCCCAGCAAACGATTTATAACTCTGACATAGCGTCGGTAGTTAACGCTGGGTTGACGGCGAACAAAGCTGGTATCAACAGCAGTACCAATACGGCAGTTGCGCCTGGCTGGTTCATTGAGACCTTTGACTCTCAAGTTGAAAACAATGATGGCATGAATACGATCGGTGGCTTCACGACTTTGAACGCCTCCATGCTGACTACCACTGGTGGAGGGTATGGATTTGCGCAGAATAATATCAGTGGTGCTGCCGCTCCCGCAAATGATGCCACCTATTACTTCTTCACCCCGGATCAGGGTGGTAGTGTTCCCGCCAGTGTTTCCGTCGATAACTCCGATTTTCTTGCCTATAATCCCGATCTGTACATTGACTACATGGGGTTGTATTTCGGGTCGATCGATACCTACAATTCCCTTGAGTTTACCCTTCTCAATGGTGGTTCTTTCACCATTACCGGAAGCTACATCCTTGGATTGTTCAGCGGGACATCCGGTAATCAGGTAGACTCTGCATCTAATGTATATGTAAATATTGACTTTGCGCCGGAAGATTTCTTCACAGGGTTTACACTGCATACTACAGGTATTGCCCTTGAAATCGACAATGTCGTTACTCACGTTACGACTTTGCCCACTCCCGAACCTTCGACCTTTATTCTTCTGGGCGCCGGCCTGTTTGGCCTTGTCGCCTTTGGCAGAAAGAAGTTTGTTGGTTAGACTCAAGCCATCATTGCCAAACACAAAGAAGGCGTACCCCATACCGGGTACGCCTTTCTTTTTTGTTCGGTGCATACTTTTCCTGTCTACTTTCTGTTTTCCCACAAACTTCTGGATCGTTAGCGTAACTTCCGGCCCACAAGAAAATTGTACCTCGTAGTCGAGCTGGTCGGTAATGGCTCCAAGCCGTGAGTTGCGCAAATATCATTGTTCGAACGCTTCGCATGTGCTTTATGATCAGGGTCTAGGTCCATACACCGATCAAAGGTTTGGTATTGGAATCAATAGCCCAGATCACGGAATGTGTTTTGACGAAAACAAGGAGAAGCTTCATGAAACGATTGTGTTTAGCTCTTATTGTCGTCTTTATGCTCGCGACAACGGCGGTTGCCGATGAATCCAGAAAAGTCTTTACCAACGTGTCCACCGATGACGTGAACAAAGCCGCGATGGCCATCAAGTTCACCCATGGCATCATGAAGAGCAGCGGCATGCCCGCGACCCTCTTCTTCAATGTATACGCTGTGCGGCTGGTCAATCGAAACGTCCCGTCGCCGATGTATCCCAATGGCCAGTCTCTGCTGCAGATGCTCGAAGCATTTCAGAAGGATGGCGGAATTGTGCTCGCCTGCCCCATGTGCATGAAAAACGTGGGGGGCATGACCACAGCCGATTTGTATCCGGGAGTAAGCGCTGTGGAGGGCGGCGGCGTGAAAGCGGCCAGCCAGCCGGACACAATGATCTTATCGTACTAAGGCATCAAAAAGGGACGGCGACAAGTCGTCCCTTTTTGATGCCTACTCATTCCGGATGAGGCGTCCGGCCCTTGCCGTAAAATGAAAGAGGCGCCCCTCAAAAAAAGGCGCCTCTTTCTCTTGTTCGGCGAATCGCTTTACTTATTGGTGAACTTTTTTCTTCCGACACCCAGCAGACCCGCAAGTCCTACACCAAGCAGGAGGAATGTGGACGGCTCGGGAGTGGGCGTCGGAGCGTCGACCACGCCGACATTGTCCCATAATACAGTATATTCCTGAGGGGTGGACGTCTTGGTATTCAAGATGATTTCATCGATTGTCGTGGGAACGAAAAGAGAGGAACTGTATACCAGCGAATTGTTGATATAGTAGTCGATGGTACTGTCGGTGATGGCCATCCCCAGTGAATACCATGCGTCTTGTTCTGTATAATTCTGGGCGACAGCGACCCAATGGTTCAGATCCCATACATGAAATCCGTAGCTGTCGGTCAGATTATGCCAACTGATGATCGGCCACCCGGTCACACCGCCGACGCTTGAGGTTCCCCACAGGCCCGCGCGCATGTCATACCAATCGGCGTCGACGAACAGGTCGCCGATGATCATTTTGCCCGTTGCGGGCGTATCGATGTCCGTCTTTGAACCTTTGGTCTGATAAAATACCTGGTCGGGCACAGGAGGCGCTATACCGATTGCGAGACGGCCGTCCGGTGTGGTTTCGAACTGGTCGGGAGCGGTACGGTCGGGGTACCATGCCGAGAGCTCGGAGTCGTCATCAAAGGTAAAGACGCTGGCGTTGGCCATGTTGGGAATCAACAACATGCAGACGGCAAGACACAACAAAAATTTTTTCATAGGGGTCGCCTTTTGGTAGGAGTGACCAGTGCTGAATGACACTTGACAATATATTCACAAAGCAAGGCGTATGCCAAATGTAAACATCAATATTTCAATGACTTATCCGATTTGAAAAAAAAACAATACTGTCGGTTTTCCTTACATAATCGCACCATTTTCTAAAGATAACTTTACACTTCTTTGCACCAGACAGTGCAATTTCAACGGAAAACAAGAAAAACAGGCTGGAGGGGAGAGAGAGGGCACATCCAGTCAACGCTCTCTTGGCGTTAATATGTCCTGTCGTTCATAATTGATCGGAAAAAGACAAAGCAAAGGCGATCAGTTGTGAACAGTATGAGCACAGCCTACCTGTACCAGGGACAAATGCCATGGTGGCCGTCGGCGTGAGAATGGCCAGCCAGCCGGCCACATGATCTTATCTTACTGAGGCATCAAAAAAGGGACGGCCTTGGCCGTCCCTTTTCCGGGAGATGACGAAAAAAGGCCCCGGCTGTGAGCCGAGGCCTTGAATATCACAAAAGACCGGCGGTTTTAAGCACGGCTTTCAGTTTGGGTTTGTTCTCGTCCTGCAGAGGAACGATGGGAAGACGGAACTGAGCATCCTTGAAGATGCCCATCATGGCCAGGGAAGTCTTGACCGGGATAGGATTGGTCTCCATGAACATGGCCCGGTTTACCGGGGCCATCTTGAGGCTCAGTTCGAGCGCCTTTTCATGGTCCTTGTCAAAGAACGCGTGGCACATGGAGCTCATGGTCTTGGGCATGATGTTGGAAATAACGGAGATTACCCCGACACCACCCACAGCCAGCAGGGGCAGGGCAGTGAAGTCGTCGCCGGACAGCAGCATGAAGTCGCGCCCACAAAGCTCGACCACTTCAGCACCCTGGCACAGGTTGCCGGTGGCTTCCTTGACGGCGATGGCTTCAGGCACGGCGTCCTTGATCATCTTGAGCGTGGACGGCAGGCAGTTCAAGCCTGTGCGGCCGGGCACGTTGTAGATGACCATAGGCAGGGGAGCAGCGTCGGCGATGGCTTTGAAGTGTGCAACAAGACCCCCAGGCGTGGGTTTGTTGTAGTAGGGGGTGATCTGCAGGGTGGCGTCAGCCCCGGCGTCCTTGGCCATCTTGGTCAACTCGATGGCTTCCTTGGTGGAGTTGGACCCGGCTCCGGCGATGACCGGCACACGGCCTTTGGTTTGCTCAACGCAAATTTTGATGACCTTTCCCTGTTCCGCATGGGACATGGTCGCTGCTTCGCCGGTGGTGCCACACGGCACCAGGCCGTCAATACCCTGCTCGATCTGCCATTCAATGAAATCGCGATAGGTCGATTCGTCGACCTCGCCATCCCTGAAAGGTGTCGAGAGAGCGGTGAAAGCTCCTCGTAATTCCATCGTCATCTCCTCCTGAAGTATACATATCCATCCGAAAATATTACCGACTTATTGGAAGAGGGCGTCTATTTCCGGATTATCCTCGATCGCGTCGTTCATACCTATGGAAGCCGATGTATAATTCTTCGCTTCTTCCCAGGCAAATGAATTTTCTCTTTCCGGCCATTGCAGGATATTAACTTCGACCAGGCTACGGCCTTTGTCATAGGGCCTTACCCATAGGCAGCGGCCGTCGGCCTGAATACGTCCATTGATACCCGAACCGCCCCCACTGCCAAAAAGCATGTCCGGGACCTGGCTCGGGTTCGATTTGAGATAATCGCTTTCGGCTACCCAACCCCAATCACATAACCCGATAAGCAGATCCACTTGAGCACGATACGCCTTTATCTCCTTGGAGAGTTTGGCGACCAGAGCTTCGGATGGTCCATCGGCCTTCGGGGCTAAGGACGGATAGCGCATAAAGCCAATCTTTCGCCCGCCGTCGATTTCCTGCACTGTGAACGGTTCTTCCTCAGCAGTCTTCTGCCACGGCCAACGGGGGACATCGTCCTCAGTAAGAGCCTTGGCCTCGCGGGCTGTGAGTAATCCGACATCGTAATGCATGGCGTTGAACGCCTTGCTCAGGGAAACCATGGTCTTGGTCAACCCGGGATTGCCATTGGGACGGAAAAACTCCCATCCACCAGAGACCAGCAACATGGGGGCGTCGTTTTGTTGGACGTCCATAAAATACGTGGCCCGACGGGCCACCCCTCCGAGGGTTTTACCGCCTCAGGTAGGGCATGGCCGCACCGTGCCATACGTATTTGCCGAATATAGGATGGTCAGAAAAGAACCCTGCGCCCAGGCGTTGCCGCACACAAGGATCAGGGCTGCCAAAAAAAGGCAATATGTAAGTCGTCGCATCCTACTGGTTTATATATTCCTTCAACTCTTTACCAGGACGGAAGAAAGGAAGTTTCTTGGGGCTGACCTGGACGACAGTTCCGGTCTTGGGATTACGCCCGGTGTACCCTTCGTAGTCCTTGATCTTAAAGCTGCCAAAACCGCGAATCTCCACACGATCGCCCCGAAGCAGGGCTTCCTTGACGGAGTCCACGAAGGCGCCGACTACCTTGGTAGCCTCGTCCACGTGCATTTTCTTCTGTTCTGACAGAGCCTTGATCAATTCGCTCTTATTCATGATGTTCCCCCTGAAACATATGTTTCCCGCAGGATCCGGTATTGGTCCTGTGTGGTAACAAAAAAGGAATCAGTCCCGAAATTCTCACTAACTATGCCGAAAAATAACTCTTTTCGTCAACCATTATTTCTTAAATCTTATTCCGAAGGAAAATCTTTCAGAATGGGGCGGCTGCCTATGCGTTCCCGGTTATCGTCGCGATAGCGAATGAGCTTCTTGGCGATTCCGACGATATCCTTGCTGGCCGTGGCCTGCGGGGCGAATTTAAGGAGCGGAGTCTGGCGTCGAACCGACTCAACCAGGGTACGGTCCTGGTGCACGAAGCCCAGGTTGCGCAGCTCGATATTCAGGAAATTCATGCACGCGGCATTGAGTCGGTCGAAGGTCTGATTGGCCTCCTTGGCGCTGGTCGCCTGATTCACCAATACCAGGAAGTCCTTGATATCGTGCTGAGTGGCCAGCACCTTGATCATGGCGTAGCTGTCGGTCAAGGAGGTGGGCTCCGGAGTGACCACGACAATCCGCAGTTGGGTCAAAGCGGCCAGAGACAGGACCGTGTGGCTGATGCCGGCACCGAGATCGAGCATGAGGAAGTCGTACTTGCCAGCGATGTTGATGAGCTTCGTAAACAGGATGTCCTGAAGGTCTTCGTCCATCTCTACCAGTTCGGGTACGCCGCTGGTGGCCGGCAGCATGTCAAAGCCGTCCTCAATGGGGACAACAACGTCTTCCGCGTCCACGCCGGTCTGCAGCAGGTCGTGCAGATTTCGATCCGGGGAGATGCCGAGCAGGACGTCGAGGTTGGCCAGACCGAGGTCGCAATCCATGAGCATGGACTTAATGTCCATACCGTGCAGGGCATAGCCCAGATTGAGCACGATGTTGGTCTTGCCGACTCCGCCTTTGCCGCTCATGATCGAGAGACTGAGTGTATTGTTGTGATTCATTATCCGTCTCCGTTATTTCCCGCCGAACAGGAACTGCTTTTCGTTGGCGTGCACCAGGGTCTCATTGGGTACATTGTCCGCGAATGCGAGCCTGGAAACCTTGACCTGATCCTTGCCTGCGGCCTTGGCTTCGTAAAGTGCGCCGTCAGCCAGCTCGATCAGTTCCTTGTCCGTAATATTCACGCTTCCCTTGTAGCAGGTCAGCCCGACGGAACAGGTGACATGAAAGGTTCCTTCCCCATCGGGGATGGAAAATTCGATTTGCTTGAACTCGTTGAGCAGGCGGCTCAAAAGCCGCTGCGCCTTGACCAGGCCGGACCCGGCCATGATCAGCGAGAACTCCTCACCGCCGAAGCGGGCCGCCAGATCGTAGCGCCGAGTGGTCGCCTTGAGATGCCGGGCAAAGGTGCTCAGGACCTCGTCTCCCTTCTGGTGACCGTAGGTGTCGTTGACGCTCTTGAAATCGTCCAGGTCGAATATGGCCAGCGAGAGCGGGGTGTGGGCGCGCTTGGATCGTTCGATCTCGATATCCAGGATGCGATCGAAGGCCCGCCGGTTGGCCAGCCCGGTGAGCGGGTCGTGGTCGGTCTGGTAGGCGAGCTTTTCCAGAGTCTCCTGGAACCGCTTAAGGTGCGGGTAGGCGTCGCCGTTGATGGGCAGGGAGAGCCATTGGCCGAGGTCGCGCCTGGCAGCGATGGACTCCCATTCCTCATTGCTGACTCCCTGAATGAGCCGGAATACCCAGACCGCCTGGTCAAGGTTTTCGTCGGCACCCTTGGCGTATTCACACAACTCCTCCTGGAGCGTGGAGAGTTCCGCTGCGAGTTCGTTCTCGGGGAATTTAATTTTTTTGTCCGTGGGCATGGATGAATAATAAGTAGTTTCGGATCATTTCGTCCAGATCACCGTCCAGGAATGCGTCCACATTGCCGCTTTCACTATTGGATCGGTGGTCTTTGACCAAACGATACGGTTGCAGAGTATATGTCCGTATCTGGCTTCCCCAGGCGATGGCTTCCTTGGCCTGGTAATCCTGTCTGCGGCTTTCCTCGATCTTTTTCAATTCCTGCTCATACAGCCGAGCCTTGACCAGACGCAAAGCGGTGGCCTTGTTGCGGTGTTGGGACTTCTCGTTCTGGCACTGGGCCACGATGCCCGTGGGGATGTGGGTGATGCGCACGGCCGAACTGGTCTTGTTGACCGACTGACCGCCGGGCCCGCTGGACCGGAAGGTGTCAATACGCAGGTCCTCGTCCCGAACCTCGATCTCGATGTCGTCGTCCATGTCCGGGTACACGTCCACCGAGGCAAAGGAAGTATGCCGCCGTCCCGAAGAGTCAAAGGGGGAAATTCGGATCAGCCGGTGTACGCCGGTTTCTCCTTTGAGCAGCCCGTAGGCAAAGAGGCCCTCGATCTGCAGGGTCACGGACTTGATGCCGGCTTCGTCACCCGCCTGATAATCCAGTTGGGTGACTTTGAACCCCTTTCGCTCGGCGTAGCGGTTGTACATGCGCAGAAGCATCTCGGCCCAGTCCTGGGACTCAACGCCGCCCGCGCCCGGATGGATTTCGAGAATGGCGTTGCCCTTGTCGTGCTCGAAAGCAAACATGGTCGCCAGTTCCGTTCCGGCCAACCGCTCTCGGAGCAGGCCCACTTGTGCGTTCAAAGCCGACAGGGATTCCTCTTCAGGATCCTCATGAGCGAGTTCGAGCCAGGCGTCCAGGTCGTCACGGGCCTCGGACAGATTGTTGTACATTTCGAGCTTGGTGGAGAGCTGGCTTTTTTCTTTGAGCACAGGGGTCAGAGCCTCAGGGTTGTCCCAGGCTCCGGGTTTGGAAAGTTCTTTTTCTATCTCGTCAAGACGTGACTTGGTCTCGGCATAGTCAAAGACGCCCCCAAAGGGACTCGTATTGTTCGATCAGATCCGAGGAAGCGGCTTTCAGTTCGTTATATTCCAACATTATTGATTGATTCCTTTATTTCGTCTGGCCGCAAAGGCGATAAAGCCAAAGGCGGCCGCGGTCATCACGTAGATGAAAGTCTTCAGCCAACCGTGAATGCGATGATACACGGTATTGGCCGTAAGGGCAGCGATTTTAATGCTCAGGCTCTCGGCCTTGAATTGTGTGCTCACGGCAGCCTCGCGACCTACCGGATCAATAAACGCCGAGATGCCTGTATTGGTGCAGCGGGCCAGCCAGCGCCCTTGCTCGACGGCTCGCATGGTGGCCAGGTCAAGGTGCTGCCCAGGGGCGGATGTGTTGCCGAACCATGCGTCGTTGCTGATGTTCACCAGCACGTTGGCCCCACGTTCCACCTGTTGCTGCGCCAGATTCGGAAAGATCGCTTCATAGCAGATGAGCATACCCAGTGCAACGCCGTTCAATTTGAGCGGCCTGTTGTCCAGGCCCGGCTTGAAGTTGCCCGCAGCCTGAACCAGCTGTTTGAAGGGCACCCACTTGGCAAACGGCATGTACTCGCCGAACGGAACCAGATGTTCCTTGTCGTAGTATTGGGTGGTCAGTCCCATGGAGTCCATGAGCCAGGCCCGGTTATACAAGTTGTAGGAACGGGTTTTCATGTCGGTCACCCGGTAGGCGGGCGAACCGGTGATGATCGGGGTTTCCATGTCGCGAGCCAGAGCTTCCAGGGCCTTGCGGTAGGGGGTCGGGTCCTGCAGATAGAAGGGCATGGCCGTTTCGGGCCAGACGACCACCTTGGGGTGGTGCTTTGCATCGGCTTCGGCAGTCAGCTTGGCGTATTTTTTAAGCGTCTCTGCCTGATAGGCAGGAACCCACTTCAGCCCTTGATCCACGTTGCCCTGGACCATGGTGACCATGTAGTCGCGCTTGCCCACGTCGAATGTGGACACACGATAAAAACCGAATCCGACAATCAACGCACCGAGCCCAACGGCCAGGATCAAGGCTCCACGATATGTCGAGCAGAGTAATACGGCTACAGCCAGCGCGGCAAACACTCCGGACAGGCCGAAAGCTCCTATGACCGAGGCTCCCTGCACGGCAAAAGGCCAGGCAGCAAAGGCCGAAGACAGATTCATCCAGGGAAATCCCGAGAAAAGGGTCCCCATAAGCATTTCCATGGAAGCCCAGGTAAAACCGGCCAAAAGGCAGAGACTCACGCCGTCGATGAGCTTGGCCGCGTGGTGCATGGCGTAGGTGAAGAGGGCAAAATAGAGCCCTATGATCGCAGCCAGGAGCACAGGACAGGGCAGGGCGATGTACCAGGGCAGGCCGCCATATATCTGTACCGGAATGACCATCCAGTAAAAGCAGCCAGTTGCCGCCAGAGTGCCTGCCAGCCAGCCGAAACGGAACGCCTTGCGGCCGGACACGGCTCGCAGTCCGATCCAGGCCAAGCCCAGCGGGAAGGCCAACACGGCCGGAGGAAAATGAAAAAGCGGGTTGGCGAACCCGATCCAGGCCCCCAACGTCGCGAGAAGAACCAGTTGGTACACGGTTTAGACTTTCCCCAGCGGTTCGACCTTGATGGTCCAGATCTGGCGCTCATCAGCTTCCATGACCGCAAATCTCCAGCCAGAGAAGGTATACAGCTCGCCCTGGAGGGGGATGCGACCGGACAGAGCGGCCAGATAACCGCCGATGGAGTCCACTTCTTCGCTTTCCAGGTCGAGGGCGAACTTGCGGTTGACGTCTTCCAGCGGCGCACGGCCCGACACGATGAAGGTCCCGTCCGAATAGTCCTGGATTTCATCAGGGCGCTGGTCGTCATATTCGTCCGAAATCTCGCCGACGATCTCTTCTAGCACGTCTTCCATGGTGACCATGCCCGAGGTGCCGCCGTATTCATCCTGGACCACGGCCATATGCAGCTTTTCCCGCTTGAAGTAGGCAAGGACCTCGTCCAGGGGCTTGTCCTCGGCCACGAAAAAGGCGGGACGCAACAATTCCACAACAGATCTGTCTGCCTCGCCGTTGAGCAACGGTTCGAGCAGATCCTTGGCATGGATCAGACCGAAAATGTGGTCCTTGTTGTCCTGGTAGATGGGAATACGGGAGTGGGCGCCCTGGTTGACGATCAGTTCGGCGACGTCCTTGACGGTGCTGGAGGCGTCGGCGCAGACCATGTCCGTACGCGGGACCATGATCTCTTCGACGAGCTTCTGGTCCAGGCCGAGCACATTCAGAAGCATGGAAACCTCATGGCTCTCCAACTCCCCGTCGGCCCGCGCTTCGAGGATATGCTCCTCTATCTGATGGTCGTTGTTACCGAATATTTTCTTGAATATATTGCGAAATCGACTGTCGGATCCTTCGTCCAAGACCAGACTCCTTGAAACGGTTTCAAAAGTGGTGTGCGCAACCAGGCCCGATGCCGTGCGAACGTCGTGTCAATATTCATGTATTTAGACAGACTGGGACAACCTGTCAACAAACGAAGACGCGCGCAGTGTTACGATAGCCCGAGTTTTTTCAGATGGATTTCCAGGCAGGAAAGAGCGGCGGGCGTAACCCCGGAGATGCGACCGGCCTGGCCAAGCGTCCGAGGCTGAATGCGTGTCAGCTTTTCAACTACCTCACGAGTCAAACCGGAAACCGCGCCATAATCCAGGTCTTCAGGCAAAACCTTGTTCTCCAGCGACTTGAATTTGGCAACCAATTCCTCTTGTTTGACCAGGTAGCCTTCATAGCGCACCTGCACCTCGGCCTCGCGCAGGACTTCGGAGTCCAGTTCGGCAAGCTCGGGGTAGAAGACCTCCAGCCGTTCGATCTCCATCTGCGGCTGGCGCAGCAGGGCGGCCAGTTCCACGGCCTTGCCCGGCACGGATGCTCCAATGGATTCAAGGAGTTCACGGGTTGGAGCGTCGGGGCGAATACGTATGGAATGCATGGCTTCAAGCGTTGCTTGAAGTTTTTTCTGCTTGTCGGAAAAAAGCGCCCACTGGTCGTCGTCCACCAATCCCAGGTCTCGGCCAACGGGTGTTAGACGCTCATCCGCGTTGCCCTCGCGCAACAACAACCGGTGCTCGGCGCGGGAGGTGAACATGCGGTACGGTTCCTCGGTTCCCTTGGTCACCAGATCATCCACGAGTACGGCCATGTATGCCTGATCGCGGGAAAGCAGGAACGGATCGCGTTCCTTGAGTTTGCACGCCGCGTTGAGCGCAGCCCACAGTCCCTGAGCGGCGGCTTCCTCGTAGCCGGAGGTACCGTTGATTTGCCCAGCGCAGTAGAGCCCTTCGACCGCTTTGGTCTCCAGAGTGGGCTTGAGCTGGGTGGGCGGAACAAAGTCGTATTCGATGGCGTAGCCCGGTCTGACTATCTGCGCGTTCTCCAGCCCCTGGATGGCCCGGATCATCTTCTTCTGGACGTCAAAGGGAAGGCTGGTGGGGATGCCGCTGGGGTACATCTCCGGGCTGTTCAATCCCTCTGGCTCGACAAAAATCTGATGCCGATCCTTTTCCGGGAATCGGGCCACCTTGTCTTCAATGGACGGGCAGTAGCGCGCCCCGGTCCCCTCGATAATACCGGTGAACATGGGCGAACGGTCGAACCCGGAGCGGATGGCCTCATGAGCCGCCTCATTGGTGTAGGTCAGCCAGCACGACACCTGGGGCATGGGTACCGTCTTGTTGCGAAAGCTGAACGGCACGGGCGGATTGTCGCCGGGTTGCTCCTGCATGGCCGAGAAATCGATGGAGTCGCGCAACAGACGCGGTGTGGTGCCGGTCTTCAACCTTCCCAGTTCAAAGCCAAGCTCTCGAAGGTTGGCTGACAGGTTATTGGAGGCCGGGTCTCCCATGCGCCCGCCGCTGAAGTGCTCCAGGCCGATGTGCATCAGGCCGCGCAGGAAGGTGCCTGTGGTCAACAGCATGGATCGGGACGGGAAGATCTCGCCCAGTTCCGTACGCAAGCCGCTGACACGGCCATTCTCGGTCAGCACAGCCGCCCCGGTGTCCTGAAAGACCCAAAGGTTCTCCTGGGCGAAGATGGATGCCTGGACCACCTGCATGTATCGGGCCCGGTCGATCTGGGCGCGGCTGGAGCGCACCGCAGGGCCTTTGCGGGTATTCAGGATGCGGAACTGGATGCCCGCCGCGTCCGCCCAAAGGCCCATCATGCCGCCTAAGGCATCGATCTCCTTGACCATGTGGCCCTTGGCCAGCCCGCCGATGGCCGGGTTGCAGGAGAGATGCCCGATACGGTCAACATTGATGGTGAGCAGCAGGGTTTTCAGGCCAAGCCGGGACGAGGCCATGGCGGCTTCACAACCGGCATGGCCCGCTCCGACCACGATAAGGTCAAACTCAGCCGGAAAGGGGCTCTTGTTCTGCATGATTGGGGTCGCGTTACTTGGTCAGGAGCATGTCGGCAATGACCTTGGCGTCGCCGATAGTGCTCTTGATGGATGACCACTCGTTGGGCTGGTGCGCATTGTGGAACAGAGTGGACCAGACAACCGCGTTATAGCCCTTTCGACGCAGGAATGCGGCCACGGTTCCGCCACCGACGCCCACGGTACGCGGCGTGTTGTTGTAAATCTTGCGCACCGAGGCCATGGTCCGGACCGCGATTTCGCTGTCCGCCGGAGTGGCAGGAGCGGCCTGCTCCCACATGGCGGGCTCGCACTCGATGGTCACACCGTATTTGGCCGCGATTTCGGCGGCCATGCCCTTGATGGTGCCGAGCACATCGTTCAGGTCGTACTCGGGCATGACCCGGCAGTCCACGTAGAACACATCACGCCCGGGCAGGGTGTTGATGTTGGCCACGTTGGCTTCGCGCATGGTCGGCTGGAAAGTGGAGCGGGGCGGATTGAACAGGCTGTCCTCTGCCGGATACAGGGTCTCCAGCTCCTTGATACGCAGAATGAACTCCGCGGACGGGAACATGGTGTTGACGCCCTGGTCCGGGGTGGAGGCGTGGCACTGTTTGCCGATGACCGTGACCTTGAGCCAGAACATGGACTTCTCGGCCACCTCGACCATTTCGGACGCGGGTTCGCCAGAGTCCGGCACCAGGAACAGGTCGTCCTCCCGGAACAGATTCTCATGCTCACGGACAATATAATCCAGACCGAATCCCGAACCGGTTTCCTCGTCGGACACGAAGATCAGGCCGTAATTCATTTCGGGAGTGATATTCAGATCGAGGAGGGCCTGGGCGGTCAGCAATGAGGATACCATACCCTGTTGGTTGTCTTCGACACCGCGTCCGATAAGGGTGTCGCCGTCGCGCTTCACCACATAGGGATCGGTGTCCCACAGCCCGAGATCGCCCGGAGGAACGATATCGATGTGGGAGATGACCCACAGGGCCTTTTCCGAATTGTGGCCGGGGATGACGGCCGCGATGTTCGGCCGGTATCCGCAGGGGACGTCGCCGTCCGGGGCGTTGTATTCGCGGATATCCTCGATACCCATACCCTTGAGATGGCCGAGCAGAAAATCGGCCTTGGCTTTTTCGCCTTCGCCCCCGTTGCGCGGGCCCAGGGCAGGAATGGCCGTAAGTCTGGTTTGCAGTTCGACGACCGCCTCAGTCTGGCGATCCAGTTCGGAAAAGAGCGCGTCCATGTGACCTCCGATAGCGTTTTCGATGAAACTAGCCCAAAAATCGGATCATACAAACAAAAAAAGGCGGGGCATCGCCCCGCCTTTCCTGCTTGCTGTGGTCTACCGACCGCGTGCGGCGCGCTTGGAGGCCTTGAGCGGGTTGACCTTGACCTTGCCGGTCTTGTCCACTTCGGCGCGCATGTGCGTGGCGAAGTTGCAGACGCCGCCTGCCCACTTGCGGGCGGGCTGGGCATAGGTCGGGCAGTAATTCTCATCCTCGAAGGGGACGATACGCTCGCAACCTTCACACTTTTCAACAACGGGCTCCATGATGACGCCCTTGTAGCTCAGACCTTCAGCGGTCTTGACGGCGCCTTCCAGGGAAACGATACCTTTTTTCTTGGCCATGTCGTGCCTTCCTCCTAAAAATAATGCGGCTCACAGGATGCCAGCGGCATACGTAATTTCATTTCGGTGCAAGAGCAGACTTCGATATGCACCCAGGGTGGGTGTTGTCAAGCTATTTACGTTCTTTTTCACTTTCCGAAGGCGTTGCGAACCCACTTTGCGCACCGCACAGCCTCCTTGCGAAGACCACTGACATCCAGCGTTCTGAAATCACCGTACAGGTACAGAACCTCGCCCGCCACCATGGTCATACAGACCTCCATGCCGGTTGAAGCGTAAACCGCATGGGATACGTGGTTGAACACGGGCATGAGGTTGGGAGAGAACAGGTCCAGGGCGATCATGTCCGCCGGATAGCCGGCCTCGATCCGGCCCAGTTCGGGCCATCCCAGACAACGGGCGGAGTTTCGGGTGGCCATGTCCAGGGCGGCTTGGGCATTCACGGCCCTGGCGTCGCCATGGCGGATCTTGCCCAGGAGCGCGGCCAGTCCCATGTCGCGGAACATGTTCAGCTGATTGTTACTTGATGCGCCGTCAGTGCCCAAGCCCACGTTGACTCCGGCGTCGAGCATGGCCTGCACCGGAGACATGCCGGAGCAGAGCTTCAGGTTCGAGGCCGGATTATGGACCACGTTGGCGCCGGACGCCGCCAGTTGGGCTATCTCGCGTTCTTCCACGTCCACGCAGTGGTGGAGGGTCACACGCGGCGAAAGCAGTCCTTCGCGACGAAGGATTTCCACCGGGCGCATACCGTACTTGCCCAGGCAGACTGACGTTTCTATCGGAGATTCGGCCAGATGGGTCTGCCAGGGGATGTCCAGGGACTCGGCCAGCTCGTAACTGGCCGCCAGAATCTCAGGCGGTACGGTGAAGGCCGCGTGCGGCGTGACCGCCGTGCGTACCAGCGGGTTGTTGCTGAAACGCGCTTCCAACTCGCGAATGGCTTCCCAGCAGGCCTCGGCCGTGGGAAAGAACGGGGAGGGAAAAGCAAAGAATCCTTCACCCAGAACCGCGCGCAGGCCACAACTGGAAGCCGCATCCCCCGTAATATGTTCATGGAAATAGCCGTTCAGGAAGGCCGTGCATCCTGTGCGGATGAGTTCGGCGCAGCCGAGTCGCGCGCCGATATCGAGCATGTCCTCGTTCAGCTTGGCCTCTACGGGCCAGATATGGCCCTCCAGCCACTCCATGAGCGGCAGATCGTCGGCAAAGCCGCGCAGCAGGGTCATGGGCAGATGGGTGTGGCCGTTGACCAGTCCGGGCATGACCATCTTGCCCGACAGGTCGAGTCGCTGCCGGGGGACCCACCGGGCATCGAGATCGGCGTAGTCGCCGACCTCGAGCACCAGGCCGTCGCCAATGGCAACAGCCGCGTCGGTCAGGACCCGCCGAGCGTCGTCCTGGGTAATGACCGCGTCGGCCCGTACCAGAAGGTCGCAGGCGCGGGAGGCGGAATCGGCGGTTGCGGACGGGGACATGATCTAGTCCAGGGCCTTTATGGTTTCGACGAGCAGGGAGGTGACCTTTTCCACGTTGCCCTTGAATACTTCGAGGATCTCTTCCCAGGTTACCGGGGCCTCATCCGTCTTCCAGCAGTCGTAATCCGTGCTCATGGCCACGGCGGCATAGGGAATGCCCGCCTCGTTTGCCAGGATGCACTCAGGGGCCACGCTCATGTTGATGACGTCCGCGCCCCACATCCGGAACATGTTGGATTCCGCCCGGGTGGAAAAACGCGATCCTTCGATGGTGATGACTGTGCCGCTCTTGTGGTGGTCCAGGCCCAAACGGTCGCAGGCCGCGTTCAATGTGGCGCGCATATCGGCGTCAAAAGGGTCGGCCATGGCTGTGTGGACCGCGGAGTGCGGCTCGAACTCATCAAAAAAGGAGACTTGCCTGCGCCGGGTGAAGTCAATGAATTGGTCCAGGATGACCAAATGGCCGCGGTCGATCTCCTGACGAAGGGAACCGCAGGCCGTGGTCGCAAGAATGCGCGTACAGCCGGCGTCTTTCAGAGCCTTGATGTTGGCCCGGTAGTTGACGAAGGTGGGCGGGATGGTGTGCTCGCGGCCATGCCGGGCGAGGAGGACCACTTCACGTCCGCCGATAGTCCCTTCCTTGAGAAGGGCGGACGGCTTGCCGTAGGGGGTGCCCATCTCCACGTCCCGTGCGTCCTGCAACAGATCCGGATCGTCCAGGCCGCTGCCGCCAATGATGCCTATTTTGCTCATTCTCGTTCCCCGCTAGTCTATTTCAATGAGGAAATCGTGCTTTACGCCGGCTGCGCGCATGACCTCATCGCCGTCCAGGAAGGAGAGCTGGATAACGAATCCCGCGCCCACGATCTCGCCACCGGCTTCGCGGATCAGCTTGACCATACCTTCAGCCGTGCCGCCAGTGGCCAGCAGGTCGTCGATCATCAGGACTTTGTCGCCCTCATCGATGGCGTCCACATGCATGCACAGAGTATCGGAACCATATTCGAGGTCATAGGTCACACAGCGGTTCTTGTAGGGCAGTTTGCCGGGCTTGCGGATGGGGACAAAGCCGATGCCCATCTTGAGGGCGAGGGGCGCACCAAAAATAAAGCCCCGGGCGTCCGCAGCCACGATCTTGTCGGCGCCGCAGTCCTTGTACTTTTCGTACAGCTGTTCAATGACCTGATTGAAGGCCTCGGGATTGCTGAGAATAGGCGTGATGTCGAAAAAGGTGATCCCTTTCTTGGGATAGTCCGGGATGTCCCGGACGTAATGGCGTAAATTCATGAATCCTCCTCATTGAATGAATACCGGGGATTCATACGTTTTCCCGGGAGATCGTGTCAATGCTGTTGCCAGCCGGACCGGGTTCCGCTATCCCCTGACGACGGAGAACACACATGGCGCATCAAGACGGACCGCACCGGGCCAAGAAGAGCCTGGGCCAGAATTTTTTGACCGACCCCAACATCTGCCGCAAGATCGTGGACGCACTCGCTCCCGGTTCTGAGGATTATATTATTGAGATAGGTCCGGGGCAGGGGGCTTTGACCGAGCATTTGGCCGAAGTCGGAGCGCGCCGCCTGCAGGTGGTGGAAATGGACGATGATCTGGCCGCCCGGCTTGAAGACCGCTGGCCGGAGTTGGAGGTTGTCCGGGCCGACGCTCTCAAGTTCCCCTGGACCGCGCTGAACGACACCGGCCCCTGCAAAATCATCGGCAATCTCCCGTACAATGTGGGCTCCAAGCTGATCTGGGATATCGTCAGCCAGGTGGAAACACTGGAAAGGGCGGTTTTCATGGTTCAGCATGAAGTGGCCCTTCGTCTGACCGCCGAGCCCGGCAACAAGGCCTTTGGCGGACTGACCGCCTGGGTAAAGAATTTCTGCGACACGAAGTATTTGTTCAAAGTGCCGCCCACAGTCTTCAGACCTCGCCCCAAAGTCGATTCCGCTGTTGTCCGTTTCGATCCGCTGCCGCTTGACGGCAGGCCCGACGAACAAGATCGGCTGGCCGAATTGATCAAGCTGCTCTTCCAGCAACGGCGCAAGCAGATCTCCACGATTCTGAAAAAGCGGATGACTCCGCAAGTGGAGCAGTGGTTTCGCGATGAAGGCGTCAGCCCGTCGGCCCGCCCCGAAACACTCACTCCGGCACAGTTTCGTACACTTTCCTTAATATATTAGTCCATTTTTTCACAAAGACCTATAAAATACCCGAATCGCGGTATCAAAAAAACGGATTTCACCGTCCAAAAAGAGCGGTGTAAAAGTCCCGGAAGCGCCATATAGCGTAGGTTTTTTCGTTTTTTTTCAGCAGTCGGGCTGGACACGGGCCGAAAGTTCAATTAAAGGCCAAGAGGTGAGTTGGTGACGGAAACAAAGTGTTAGTCGTTTTGTGCTCTGGCTGCACTTTAACAAATACCATCAGGTAATATTTCACCGAGGAGGAAGGACTGATGACAAAGGCAGAATTGGTTGTCAAAATCGCGGAAAAGGCCAACCTGACCAAGGCTAATGCCGAACGCGCCCTGAACGCATTTCTCGAGACTGTAGAAAGCACCCTGGTTTCTGAAGGCAAGTTGACCCTCACCGGTTTCGGCACCTTCATCGTGGAACTCCGCAAGGCTCGTGTCGGCCGCAACCCCCGCACCGGTCTCGAACTCAAGATCCCCGAGACCAAGGTCGTCAAATTCCGTCCCGGCAAGATCCTCAAGGACGCTGTTAAATAATTGGAGATAATGCGATGATTCACGGTGAAACCGTTCACAGTCCGCTGCCTATGGATCTTCCTTGGTGGATGCCAGACCATTTCGTCTTTTTCGGCGTCCTGTACATCGTTCTCGGCGTCATCGGTGTCGCCCTGGCGGTTACGGTCCTGCAGTCCCTGCGCGACGCGAAAAAGGCTGATCACTAGTCTCTGGATACTCTGTACCGAATGGGCCTGCTCGGGTACTGCCGGGCAGGCCTTTTTAATGGGCGCCTTCTGAAAATTGTCGGAAATTTTGGGTTGCCTTTTCTCTTTTTTGTATATATGTAGTGTCTCTTATTTCGCTGGCCCGCCAAGAGAGCGGGCGGTTCACCGAGGAGGTGATTTTCATTGCCCGGAGTGTATTTTGACGAAAACGACAATTTCGACGTTTCTCTGCGCCGCTTCAAGAAGCAGGTTGAGAAGGCCGGAATCCTGTCCGAACTGAAGAAGCGCCAGCACTACGAGAAGCCTAGCGTGCAGAAGAAGAAAAAGAAAGCTGCCGCCAAGAAAAGGCTTGCCAAAAAAATGCGCAAAATGCGCAGCATGTAGATTATGAGTCTGTCAAAGCAAATAGACAAAGACTACATCGAGGCCTACAAGGCCAAAGCTACGGTAAAAGTGGCCGTCTTGAGACATCTCAAGACGGCCATTAAAAACCGTATGGTCGAGGACAAAAGCGACGAACTGTCCGATGCGATCGTGCTCGATCTCATCGCCAAGCAGGTCAAGCAGCGCAAGGACTCCTTCGATCAGTACACCAAAGCGGGGAGAGACGACCTGGCCCAGGTCGAAGCCGACGAACTCGCCGCTCTTGAGGTCTATCTCCCCAAGCAGCTGTCCGACGAGGAGCTTTCCGCCGCTATCGACAAGGCCATCGCCGATGTCGGGGCGTCCTCCATGGCGGATATGGGTAAGGTCATGCAGGCCGTACTCGCTGCCTATACGGGACAGATCGACGGCAAGAAGGCCAGCGGACTCGTCCGGTCCAAGCTTTCCTAACTCTCCAACCCCCCGGCTCATCCATGGAGTCCAGAACTTTCCAGGTATTGGAATTCCCCAAGATCCTTGGGGCACTGTCCGGTTTCGCTACGTCCGAACCCGGAGCTTCCGCGTGCCTTGCCATCCATCCTTACGACACCCTTGATTCGGTGCGTCGGGCAGGAACTCTGTTCGAGCAGGGTGCTGCATGGGTTGGGGAATCCGGTTTCCGCATGCGTGCCTTCCCCGAATTGGGGGGCATCTTCCCGCATCTGGACAGCGAACTGGCGGTGCTCGACCAGGACGCGCTTTTTGCGCTCAAGATCCTCCTTGATCTGGCCAAGGACGCTCGAAAATCCCTGTCCGGATTTGAAGGGCGAGGCTGGGAAGTGCTCGAACAGGAACTTTTCGCCTATGCCTGGCCGCAGAAGACCGTGTCCGGCATCGGCCGTTGCCTGGATGTGGAAGGACAGATCAAGGATGAGAGTTCCCCGAACCTGATGTCCGTCCGCCAGGAAATTCGGGCCATTCACCAGCGTTGCACCAAGCGGGTCAAGGACTTCATTCTTCAGGAAAACCTGGGTGCGGCCATGCAGGACGAGTACATGACTGTCTCGTCCGATCGCTACGTTCTGCCCATCAAGGCGAATTTCAAGAACAAGGCCAAGGGCATCATTCACGACTACTCGCAGACCGGCGAGACCTGTTATTTCGAGCCCCTCTTCCTGGTGGAAACCAATAACAAACTCCAGGAACTCAAGCGAGAGGAGCGGGCCGAGGAATACAAGGTCCTGCAATACCTGACCGGCCTGGTCCGCCAGGAACAGGACCAGGTCCGCGAGGCCTACGAGGGCCTGGTTACTCTGGACGTGCTCATGGCCAAGGTCCGTTTGGCAGACGCCTACGGAGGCCGGACCATTGAGGTTACGGAAGAGGGCGCGCCCAAGCTTCTCAAGACCAGACATCCACTGCTTGCCCTGACCGATGAATTCGTACATCCGCTGAACATCGAGCTGCTGGACGGCCAGCGCGCCATGATCGTCAGCGGCGGTAACGCCGGCGGTAAGACTGTCTGCCTCAAGACCGTAGGTCTCATCGGCCTGATGGCCTTTTCCGGTCTTCCGGTACCGGCTGCCGAAGGCAGCAGGCTGCCCATGTGGGACAATATCTTTGTCATCATGGGCGACGAGCAGTCCCTGGAAGAGAACGTTTCCACTTTCACCGCCCAGATTCAGTATTTGAAACGGGTATGGGACAAGGTGGACGACCGCTCGCTGTTCATCCTCGATGAGTTCGGCGCGGGCACGGACCCCACTCAGGGCGCGGCCCTGGCCCAGGCTGTCATCGATTCTTTGCTTGAAAAACGCGCAACCGCCTTTACGGCCACCCATTTTCCTGCGCTCAAGGCTTATGCCATGGGTACCAAGGGTGTGCGCGCTGCCAGCGTACTTTTTGATCCGTCGACTAAAAAGCCTTTGTTCCGACTGGCCTACGACCAGGTGGGCGCGTCCATTGCCCTGGATGTCGCCCGCGAGCACGGGCTGCCTGCCTCCATTCTGGAGCGTGCTGAAAAGTACCTTCTGCTGGACGGCTCCGACACTTCCGCAGTGCTGGACCGCCTCAACGCCATGGCCGTGAAGAAAGAGGCCGAGCTGGATGCCATTGAAGATGAGCGTGTCCGCATCGAAAAGAAGCGGGCCAATCTCGAACAGAAATTCGAGAAAGAGCGCACCAAGATCCTCAAAGAGGTGCAATCAAAGGCTCAGGACGTGGTCAAACAGTGGAAAACAGAGCGCATAGGCCAGAAAGAGGCCCGCAAGAAGCTCCACCAGGTGCGGCTGCGCATAGAGGACATCGCTCCCGAACGTAAAAAAGAACCCGTGTTTTCCTTCTCGGATATTGTCCCGGGCAAAAAAGTATCGTATCTGGCATGGAACAAGACTGGTACGGTGCTGGAAATCAACGAGAAAAAGAAGCAGGCCAAAGTCGATATCGGCGGTGTGGCCATGTGGGTCAAGGCCGACCATCTCGGCCCGGCTGACAATGCTTCACGCCCCGTAGCCAAGCCCACCGGGACCAAGGCCGCTACCCCGAGCGACCTGGTGGTCGAAGTGGACCTGCGCGGCAACCGGGCCGATGAGGCTATCAGCGAATTGGAGCGCGCCATGGACGCGGCCCTGCGCAAGGGAGCGGGCAAGCTTGAGATCGTGCACGGCCGTGGAACCGGAGCGCTGCGCCGCGAGGTGCATGAATTTTTGAAGTATTATCCCGCTGTGGAGAATTTCACCCTGGCCCCCGAAGACAGGGGCGGGGACGGCATGACCGAGGTAACGCTCAAGTAACGGCTTTGCCCGGAGGCGTCTGGTGGACAGAAGTGGTATCGAGGCCGTCAAGGCCCGGATCAATATCTCGGACATTGTGCGCCGATATGTTGACCTGAAACCGGTCTCGGGCCGGTGGATGGGGGCGTGCCCGTTCCACCAGGAAACCAAGCCCTCCATGTCCGTAAACGACGATGAGGGCTTCTTCTATTGTTTTGGTTGTCAGGCCTCGGGCGACGTTATCGATTTTTACGGACGTATCAACGGGTTGGAATTCCGGGAGTCCCTGGAACAACTGGCCGCCGAGTGCGGGGTGGAGTTGAGCCATGTGCCACACGACCCGCATGCGGCTGAACGCAAGGCCAAAATGCAGATTCTCCTCGACATGCACGACGAGGCGAACCAGTTTTTCCAGCGCAATCTTTCGTTGGCCTCCGGCGACCATTGCCGCCGTTATCTGACCAACCGAGGCATGACCCAGGAGATGATCGCCAAATTCGGCCTGGGCTTTTCGCCGGATGATTGGCACGGGCTGGACAATTTTCTCAAGAGCAAAGGCCGCGCCCCTGATTTGGGGGTTGATGCCGGACTCTTGTCAAAGAACGAGAAAGGTAATATCTACGACCGGTTCCGTGGGAGACTCACGTTTCCCATTCAAAATTTATCGGGTCGGGTTATTGCTTTTGGCGGCAGAATAATTACAGATGGAGAACCCAAGTATCTGAACAGCTCGGATACGCCTATATACAAGAAGGGCGACCACTTGTATGGGCTGAATCTGGCCCGGTCCACCATGACCCGCACCAAGCGGGCCATCCTGACCGAAGGATACATGGATGTGATATCGCTCCATCAGTTCGGCTACACCGATTCCTGCGGCGTTCTGGGTACTGCCCTGACGGCCGATCAGGTTAAACGGCTGGCCGGATTCTGCTCGCGCGTGGATTTGGTCTTCGACGGCGACGGGGCGGGACGAAAGGCGGCCATGAAGTCCAGCAGGATGATCCTGCTGCAGGGCGTGGCCTGCAAGGTGGTTCTCATGCCGGACGGCGAGGACGTGGACAGCTTGCTCCAGACCAAGGGAGCGGAAGGGTTCGAGGCCTGCATGAATGAGGCCCCGGACGGTTTGACTTTTTGCATGAATACCCTGCGGGAGCAGTACGCCCCCAGGGACATCATGGCGTGGGCCAAGAGTTTTTTGTCGGAATTGTCCGACGGTTCCTTGCGGGCGTTCTACCTGCCTCGTATTGCGAGCGGGCTCGGATTGTCGGAGGCTGACTTCAGGCGCGACGCGGGTGCTGCCATTCCGCAACAGCGCAATCCAAGGCATCAGCCACGACAGACACAACGGGTCGAGCAGCAACAGTCGAGCACGGGCATAGCCGTTGGCAAGGAAGACAGGGATGACAGAACTTTTTTACGGTTTCCAGTGTTGTATCCGGCTTACATACAGGAACTAGCTAGTAGAGAATTTGAAAGCGTTCTTAGTACCGGTTGGGCAAAGGCAATGTGGGATAAGATGGTTAGTTCGCAGCCTGATAATTTATTCAATCAGCTGAACACACATGAAAAATCTTTCTACATTCGATGCCGGGAAGAAAATCGGGAAAGCCTTTCTACGGGATCAGATCTAGCTAGAGAGTGGGATGAACTCTGCAGTTTAATAAAAAAACGACAAGTCAGTTTAAGTAAAGAACAGCTCACAGAGGCCATACGCCAGGCACAACAGAGCGGAGATAACGAACGGGCATTGCAATTGCTGGCCCTGAAGGGCTCCCGCAGGAGGGACGATGAGCAACATTAAGGAAATCCAACAGATCAAAGCTCTTATCGCCGAAGGTAAGAAAAAGGGATTCCTGACATACGAAGAGTTGAGCAAGGCTCTGCCTTCCGACTACAACAATCCCGATCAGCTCGAGGAAATCCACGCCATTTTCGACCAGATGGACATTGCCCTGGTCGACTCGGACGATTCCGACAAGAAGCTGGTCGAGGAAGATGACGATAAGGAATTGGAATTCGACGATAGCGACGAGGATTCCACTGAATACGCCTCACGGAGCACGGACCCGGTGCGCATGTATCTGCGCGAAATGGGCGCCGTTCCGCTTCTGGACCGGGAAGGCGAGGTTGTCATCGCCAAGAAGATTGAAAACGGCGAGATGGACGTCCTCTATTCTTTAGTGGAAGTCCCCGTGGCCGTGGAAGAACTCATATCCGTGGGCGAAGACCTGGAAGACGGTCGCATCAAACTCAAGGACGTGGTCAAGACCATCGAAGAGGATGACCCCTCCGAGGATGAGATGAACCAGCGTCAGCGGGTCATCTTCCTGCTTGCCGAGATCAAGAAGCTCTACGCCAAGAAAAAGAAGATTTACGACAAGCTTGATTACTGCGCCTGTCTGGATAAGCGCGTGTACGGCGTACAGCAGGAAATCCTCAGCTATAAAGAGGACATCGTTACCCGGCTCCGCGACATCAAGCTGGAAAAGACCCTCATCGACCGAATCATTGAAACGGTCAACGACTACGTGCGCCAGATGCACAACTGTCAGCGTGACCTGTCTGCCTATGTATTGTCCGTTGGCAAGACCAAGGCGGAAATCGAGGAGCTGTTCAAGCAGGTCGACGACCGGGAAATCAATCCGGTGGCCGCCTCCGACCAGCTCGGCATGACCGTTGAAGAGTTCTTCTCCTTCAAGGAAATGCTTGCCGGCAAGCTGGAGATCATGCACCGCCTGCAGGACAAGTGTTGCCACTCGGTACACGACCTTGAAGAGGTGCTCTGGCGCATCAAGTCCGGCAACCGGACCGCCATGGATGCCAAGCAGGAACTTATTCGCGCCAACCTGCGTCTGGTCGTTTCCATCGCCAAGAAGTACACCAATCGCGGCCTGCAGTTCCTGGATCTGATTCAGGAAGGTAACATCGGCCTCATGAAGGCCGTCGACAAGTTCGAGTACCAGCGCGGCTACAAGTTCTCGACCTATGCCACCTGGTGGATTCGTCAGGCCATCACCCGCGCCATCGCGGACCAGGCCCGGACCATCCGTATCCCGGTGCACATGATCGAGACCATCAACAAGCTCATCCGCACCTCGCGTTATCTGGTGCAGGAGCTTGGTCGCGACCCGTCCCCCGAGGAGATCGCCGAGCGCATGGATTACCCGCTGGAGAAGGTCAAAAAGGTCCTGAAGATAGCCAAGGAACCCATTTCCCTCGAGACCCCCATCGGTGACGAGGAAGATTCCAGCCTGGGCGATTTCATTGAGGACAAGAAGGCCACCGCACCCGCCGAGGAAGTGGTCTCGACCAAACTTAGCGAGCAGATCGCCTCTGTGCTGTCCGACCTGACCCCGCGCGAGGAGCAGGTCCTGCGCAAGCGGTTCGGCATCGGCGAAAAGTCCGACCACACCCTTGAGGAAGTGGGCAAGCTTTTCAACGTCACCCGTGAGCGTATCCGCCAGATTGAAGCCAAGGCGCTGCGCAAGCTTCGCCACCCTGTGCGGAGTGCGTTGCTGCGGTCCTACTTCGAGAACTAAAGACCATAAGGGCCGGGAAGAGATTTTCTTCCCGGCCTTTTTTTATTCTATGGAACATCCTGCCGCTGTTTTTCTCATCCCTGCGTTGGCCGTAATCCTGGATAGGCTCCTGGGCGACCCGGCCAGCTGGCCGCATCCGGTCCGACTCATCGGAAAGGGGCTCGACCTCTTCGAAGCCGCCGTCCGTCGACTTGGCGTCAACCTCCGTCTGGCAGGGTGGGGGGCTGTATTGATCTTCGCCTGGGCAGCCTGGTTCATCGTGGGCGAACTCACTGCCATCCGGTACCTCGGTCCAATCCTGGCAGTCTATTTCGCTTACGCTGGGTTGGCCATGGGGTGTCTGCTCAAGGAAGCCAGGCAAGTTGCCAGGCTCCTCGATTCCGGCGACCTGCCCGGTGCGCGCACGGCACTGTCCATGCTCGTCAGCCGCGAAACCGCAGGACTCGATGCGCCCGACATCCGCCGCACCCTGGCCGAGACGGTCAGCGAGAATCTCAACGACGGGTTCACCGCGCCCCTGTTCTACCTCGCGCTTTTCGGCCCCAGCGGCCTCTGGGCCTACAAGACGGTGTCCACCATGGATTCAATGTGGGGCTACCGCACCGACCGCTACATCGACCTGGGCCAAGGCGCGGCCAAGACCGATGATGTTCTGGCCTGGATTCCGGCTCGGCTGACCGCATTTTTCCTGTTCATCGTCGGCAGGCGGCTCGGACTGAAGGCGGCCACGGCCAGGGGACGTTATCGCGACGACGCGCGCAAGATGGAGAGCCCCAACGCGGGGTACCCCATGGCTGCGGCTGCCTGGCTCCTCGAAGCGCAGATGGGCGGTCCCACGGTCTATTTCGGAAAGATCAAGGACAAGCCGGTGCTCGGCCCGGTAGGTGCCACCTGGGACCGCGCCAAACTCCGCAAGCTGTTCAGGCTGACCGCGATGGCAGGCGTTCTGGCTGCTTTGGTTCTCATTCCGGTGCTCGGATTGATTCGGCTGTTGTTCGCCTGACGGCGAATCGGGGGAAGGGAGGGGAAAAACTTCTAAGA
This sequence comes from uncultured Pseudodesulfovibrio sp., assembly GCF_963662885.1. Lineage (NCBI taxonomy): Bacteria > Pseudomonadati > Thermodesulfobacteriota > Desulfovibrionia > Desulfovibrionales > Desulfovibrionaceae > Pseudodesulfovibrio > uncultured Pseudodesulfovibrio sp. The sequence continues at coordinate 321,428 of NZ_OY760065.1, read as the reverse complement.
AAGTTTTTCCCCTCCCTTCCCCCGAACCCCATCCCTCTATTTTTCAAAACATTTTGTGCCGCTGCGCGGTGTGCGGAGGGCAGCAATTGACATAGCTGCTCTGTGATCCCTTTTCGCAATGCATAAAAAAAGACGCGCATCCGCTGACGCACGCCCTTGCCGAAGGCCACAAAAAGTTTGGGAAAGAAGGGGGGGACGAGAAGAAGAGGGAGAAGAACCCTTTTCATAGGGGTTTCTCCCCCTTCCCCCCGATTCTATTGACTATTGGTCGCCGAGTTCGATGCTTCGGTAGTAGGACTCGAAGACGCCATCGATGATGTCGCCCTTGATGGCCTGCCTATCGAAGTGCATGAGTGCGCGGATGGTGGTGCCACCAGGAGAGGTGACCATTTCGCGCAGTTCGGAGACGGAGTATTCGCTCTGGTCTGCCATGGTGGCGGAGCCCAGGAACAACCCTTTGACCATGTCCACGCTCTGGGGACGGGTCAGGCCCAGGGCCACACCGGACTCGATCATGGCTTCCATGAAGTAGAAGACATAGGCCGGGCCGGAGCCGATCACGCCGGTGAAGGCGTCGAAAAGCTTTTCCGGCAGCACATGGGTCTGGCCGATGGAGGCGAAGAGCTCTGGTACGAACGCCTTCATCTCGTCGGTCAGATTGTGGTTGTCCAGGCAGATGGCCGACACGCCCAGACCCACCAGGGCCGGGGTGTTGGGCATGATGCGCACCACGGGGCAGTGGTCCTCGGTCCATTCCTCATAGGTGGACAGGGGGATACCCGCGCAGATGGCGGTCAGACATTTGCTCATGTCGAGCAAGGGCGTCAACTCCTTGACCACGGGTTCGGCGTGCTGCGGCTTGACGGCCAGGACGATGTAATCGCACGCCTTGGCCAGGTCGGTCGCGCTCTCATGAATGATGAGCCCGTGTTCCTTGTTGAGCCGTTCGAGGTTGGCCTTGTTGAAGTCCGCCCCGTGCAGTTCGATGTCGTCACGCGAGGCCAGCCCTTTTGCTATGGCAGACCCCATGTTGCCTACGCCTATGAACCCGATTTTTTTTGTCATTATCCCACCAACTCGTCGTCGTTAAAGAAGTAAGCCACCTCGGTCTTGGCGGTGTCGGGACCGTCGGAACCGTGGCAGGAGTTATTCTGAATGTTCTGACCGTAGGCCGCACGGATGGTACCGGGAGCGGCGTCGGCCGGATTGGTAGCGCCCATGAGGGCACGGTACTTCTCGATGGCGTTCTCGCCTTCGAGGCAGGAAACCACCACCGGGCCGGAAATCATGTAATCCACCAGTTCGCCGAAGAAGGGGCGTTCCTTGTGCACCGCGTAGAAGCCTTCGGCTTTGGCGCGGTCCATGTGGATCATCTTCATGCCTTTGATCTTGAGGCCGGAGTCGGTGATCATTTTCAGGATCTCGGCGATAAGGCCGCGCTCGACCGCGTCGGGCTTGATGATGGAAAAGGTCTTTTCGATAGCCATGGATGCCTCCGTTTGTCGTTTATTGTCTTATACGTGTTGGCAGCAATATGCCAGCATATGGGTCTTGGCCCGCACCGGCCTCAACCCAACAACATGCGGTCGGAAACCCCTTCGTCACCGCGTAGACGCGAGAAACGCTCCAGGAGATCCTCGACCTTGAGATTCTTCTTTTCGTCACCCTCGATGTCCAGAACCACCTGACCGCGGTGGAACATGATCAGTCTGTTGCCAAGTGAGATGGCCTGTTTCATGTTGTGGGTGACCATAAGGGTGGTCAGATTCAGCGAGCTGACGATTTCATCGGTCAGGTCCAGGACCATGCCAGCGGTCTTGGGGTCCAAGGCCGCAGTGTGTTCGTCCAGCAGGAGCAGACGAGGACGTACCAGGGTGGCCATGAGCATGGTCAGAGCCTGACGCTGACCGCCGGAGAGGAGCCCGGTATGAGCCTTGAGCCGGTCTTCGAGGCCAAGGCCCAGGATAGCCAGCTTTTCCCGAAAGAACTCGCGGTCCTTACTCTTGACGCCCCAGGACAGGCCGCGGAACCTGCCGCGTTTGTTGGCCATGGCAAGGTTCTGTTCAATGGTCGCGCCGCCGCAGGTACCCAACAGGGGATCCTGAAAGACCCGACCTATGAGCGAAGCGCGTTTGTGCTCCGGCCACTTGGTGATATCCAGATCTTCCAGCACGATCTTGCCGGAATCCACGGGGAACGAGCCAGCCAGGGCGTTGAGGAAGGTGGACTTGCCAGCTCCGTTGGACCCGATGATGGTGATGAAGTCGCCGTCCTTGACCTCGAGGTTCACGCCGTTGAGCGCGGTTACCTCGTTGACGTCGCCCCGGTTGAAGGCCTTGGTGATATTGGAAATGGAGATCATTTGGACCTCCCGGCCAGGAACTGGCGTTTCATCTTGGGCATGACCAGGGCGAAGACCACCAGGATCGCGGTAATGAGGTTGAGGTCACTGGGGGTGATGGCGAACGAGCCGAGCTTGAGGCCAAGCGCCAGCCCGATGGCAACGCGGTAAAGCACAGACCCCAGCAGGGCGGCGATAAGCGCGCGCGTAATGGTTTTGTCTCCGAAAACAGTCTCGCCGACAATGACTGAGGCCAGCCCCGCGACGATGGACCCCACGCCCATGTTCACATCCGCAGCGCCCTGGTTTTGGGCTACCAAAGCCCCGGAGGCTGCCACCAATGCGTTGGATAGGCCCACACCGAAAATGATGACGTTATCGGTGTTCACGCCCTGGCTGGTGATCATCTGCGTGTTGTCACCCGTAGCCAGGAAAGCCAGACCGATCTCGGTGTGCAGGAACCATATGAGGACGATGACCACGGCAAAACAAATCAGGCCGAAGAGCAGCGGGGTGGAGTGCTGGGGCAGCATGTTGGTAAAATCCACAAACCAGTCGACAACGGTGTCCTGCCCGAGCAGGGCCATGTTGGGCCGCCCCATGATTCGCAGGTTGATGGAGTAAAGCGCGATCATGGTCAGGATGGAGGCGAGCAGGTGAAGAATCTTGAACTTTGTGTTCAGGATGCCCGTGGCCGCTCCGGCCAGGAAGCCTGCTCCGGCGGCCATGAAGATGGCCAGGAGCGGAGAATACCCCGAGGTGATGGCCACGGCCGAAACGGCTGCGCCCAAAGGCAGGCTGCCATCCACGGTAAGATCCGGAAAATCAAGCACCCGGAAAGTCAGGTAGACGCCGATGACCATGAGGCCATAGGCGAAGCCCTGTTCGATGGCGCCGAAAAGTGCGTAGAGAGTCATGTACTAATCCTAATGGTTACCGAGCCGGACCTCTGTTGGCGTGTCCGGCCAAAAAACGAAAAAGGCGCGTTGATGAAGCAACGCGCCTTGTATCGTTTATAGGCTCGATTGGCAAATGCGTTTCGTGTCTACTCGATGACCTTTTCAGCCCGATCCAGAACCGATTGGGGCACGGTCACACCCATGGCCTTGGCGGCCTTCATGTTCACATGCAGATTAAGATCATTGAGGAATTCGACAGGCATATCAGCCGGCTTGGCTCCGTCCACCAGAATGCGGGCGATCATGTCACCGGTTTGCAGACCCATCTTGTAATAATCCACGGCCTCGGCCGCGACGGCTCCGCGCGCAACGGAATCCACATCGCCGACGATCAGCGGAAGCTTGTTGTTCTCACAGACTTTCACAGCGGATTCAATAGCGGAGACCACGGTATTGTCGGTGCCCACATAGACCGCATCGCACCGGCCGACCAGACTCTTGGCCGCCTGATACACGCCGCTGGAGTTGGCTATGGTGGCTTCCTCCACGTTAATACCAACCTTGGCGGATTCCGCCTTCAGAGCCTTCAGGATGGGAACTGCATTGGGTTCACCCGAATTGTAGATGATGCCGATGGTCTTGACGTTCGGTACGAGCTCACGAATCAGGGCCACATGCTTGTCCATGGGGCTAAAGTCGGACATACCGGTGATGTTCTTGCCGTTGGTATTGGCAATATCCTTGACCAGACCGGCGGTGACAGGATCGGTCACACCGGTAAAGACGATGGGGGTGTCGTGGATTTTCTGGGCACAGGCCTGGGCGCCGGGAGTGGCGATGGCCAGAACCACATCTGGGCGTTCGCCGATGATCTGGCCGACGATCTGGGTGTTGGTGGCCATGTTGCCCTGGGCAATATGGACGTTGTAGTCGAAATCAATCCCCTTTTCCTTGAGGCGATCGGCCACGCCCTTGCGCATGGCGTCCAGGGCCGGGTGCTCCACGATCTGGGTCACGGAGATGACATACTTCTTGCCTGCAAAGGCGGTTGAGGCGACCAAAAGGGCGGCCACCAGGAACAACAATATCTTTTTCATCGGAAAACTCCTCCTAAAAGTACTTTTCAAAAGGGAACTTTGACCGCCCGGCACGCTTTTCGTCAAGGCATTTTGATTTGCGATTGGAACAAAAACGAAATCACCCATAAATGCCGCAGTCCCGCACCGACATGGTAAGACTTGCGTGCTTGCCGACCAAAAGCCGCAGCAACCGCCTTCCGCTGCCGATGGACTATAATCCTTCACTATGTATAAAAAAAAGAGCCGCACGAGGCCAAGACGTTTTCCATATATGTTGAAGAAAACGCCGAAAATATACCGTAAACCCCTGTTTGCTATAGTGAACAGGGGGTTCTTCTTATGGACAAAATATTTTCCCAGATTGGGCGTTCCCGCGAGAAGTCGGATGAACAGACTTTTTTCCTACTGGGATATCCCAAGAATTTCGAGACATGATGCACGGTGATCAGCTTGCGAAATATTTTTGAATTTTTCGTACACTTTTCTGCTCATCTCAGCGCCGTTTGTAAGCTTGCTTTTACCTTCAAAAAATTTGAAGTTTTCTACTCGTGCCTTAAATGAACTTTCCTTCATTCCACGTGTTTTTGAGACCGTTATTGGTGAAATCAATATTCCCTCACCATACTTGGCGATATAACAAGCAAAGATATCATCTTCTTCCGTGTAATTGTATCGGCCTTTCATGGTTCCTCCCTAGTTGTTGAATCTGTCGCGTAATTCAAATAGATAGTTGATCCACATTTCAAAATTGGGTTGGGTAGGGGTGTCATACCACTCCTTGCAGACCCAGTATTTTTCGAGAAGCAAATCGGCATAATACCGACGATAGCCATTGCCATCGTGTCCATTCCTACTCGCCACGGTGATAGCAGGGAATTTCAGATCGAATTTCTCCTTGCAGTAGTCACGATCTTGAAGTCTTCGGACTTCCTCCTCATCGACCACGGCGAGTATCTTCGGCAACACGTTGAACAGATATCCTTTGGTGTCTTTCCCCTCCCGATACAGGTTGATTTTGTGACCCCGGATTTCCACATGTTGAACGCCTTCATTCATCATCATTTTGCACCTCCAAATCGGGTTATTTTGGGACAAGATAACACGCCTAGAAAATATGTCAACTATCTATTATCTTTGATATTATTAAAGCCTTGGCAATGTAAAACGGGTAGCATTATCAAAGATCAATCTTTGGCAATATCAAACAACAGCTAAAAGCAATCGGCGTCGGTTTGGCGAAACGATGAATCACATGAATTCGTTGGAAAAATAAGAGCCCCCAAGCGTTATGCTAGGGGGCTCTTATTTTCAACATTTATTGAAAACGTCTTGGCACGAGGCGGCCCTTTGATTTTTCATAAAGGATTTGGAATCAGAAACGGATTTCTTCTTCCTTGACAACTTTGAAGGATTTGTTGCCCTTGACCCGGCCGGGCAGCCCCTGGAATTTGCGCACGCCCTCGACCTCGGCTTCAAGGAGTTCATCCTCATCGGTGTCGAGCAGAATGATGTCGCCTTCCTGGAGATAGAGCAGCTGACGACCGGAGATAGTGGTTCGGCCAAGACGTACGACCATTTCCACGGGCGTCTCCATGAGCCGTTCCTTGAAACGGTTGATCCAGACATGGTCAACTTCCAGACGCTCGGACTGGAAGGAGGCATGCAGTTTGGACCGGATAGGCTCCATGGTGGCGTAGGGCAGACAGACGATGAGTGAACCGATGGCGTTTTCCAGTTCCACCTCGAAGGTGACCACGATAACAACGTCCGAAGGCGGCACGATGGCCGCAAACTGGGGGTTCACCTCGGTGCGAACCATCTCGACATGGACCTCATGGACCGGCTTCCAGGATTCCTCCATGTTGGCCAGGGCGATCTTGACCACGCGTTCGACGATAGCCTGCTCGATGGGCGTAAAGTCGCGGCCTTCAACCTTGGGCTGGCTGCCGGCACCGCCAAAGAAGTTCTCGACCAGGGCGAAAACGAGTCGGGAGTCGACCACCAGCAGCGCGTTGCCGCGCAAAGGGTCCATCTTGAAGATGGAGATGGAGGTCGGCACCGGCAACGAACGCATGAAGTCGCCGAACTTGGACATGTCGATCGAGATGGGGTTGATATCCACACGCTTGCGCATGGTGTTGGCCAGCGCGTTGGTACACAACCGAGCAAACCGATCGTTGACGATCTCAAGCACGGGCATGCGGCCGCGAATGATCCTGTCCTGATTGGCCAGGTCAAACGAGACTACCCCGGTATCGTCCTCCGGTATCTCGGTCTCTGTCTCGACATCCCCTCCGGAAAGACCCCGGAGCAGGGCATCAACTTCATCTTGTTCGAGGATTTTGCTCATCTGGACAAAGCCTCATATTCGCCGATCCTACGGCACGTTTGACCGGCCTGTGCCGGAAAATTGAACGTCGCTAAAGAGTTAGCAAAAAGCGGGCCGTCCTGTAATTTCCCTATCGGTTGTATTGCCGAAATCCTTATACGCCTACATACCGTGCAAAGATGGTTTCTGGCAACGATCCGGCCGAATTTCAGTCCGAATTTGCATGAAATTTTTTAGATAATTACGGGAAATAGTCAAATACCAATATCAATATAAGAGGATATTCCAACTAATTCAGTTCAATGAAAGCCTTTAAAACAGTAAGGAGTCCGTTCCCATAGAGAATGAAGAGCAACAACCAGAAATCCTTCCAACGGGGAGGGATACGGAATTAGGGCCAATTAAACGCTTATTCCGAGGAAAGTTTCGACAGGGTGATAACCTGAATGGAAGTGTCCCTGCTGTCCTGCCATTGTTTGAGCGCGTCCAGGGTTTGCCGATAGGGGTGGCCTATGGCGATGGCTCGGCCCTGCCGTTTGGCGACCCGTTCCGTCTTGCGCAACTGAAGCAGGATAGCGTTAACGTCCTTGACGTTGTCCAGGAAGGTGTCCCGCTCATAGAAGGGGATGCCAACGTTTTTGGCCGTGGCCCTGCCGACGCTCTTGCCAGAGGTCAGGCTGTCCAGGAAGAAGAGCCCGTGACGCTTGAACTCGGCCAAAGCCACTGCCATGCCGGGCTTGTCGGCGGTAAAGCGTGACCCCATGTGATTGTTCACACCGATGGCCTCGGGAATCCGTTCGAGGTTCTCCTCAATGCGTTGTCTAATCTGGGCATCATTCATGGACACGAACAGGGCGTCGTCCCCGGGCTTTACCTTGGGATACCCCATGGGTTCCATCGGGAAATGTACAAGCAGATCGTGGTGGGTCTGGGTGATGAGCTCGACGCACTGACGGGTATGGCTGGCATTGGGCCAGACCGCGAACGTCAGAGGCAGATCGAGCCCGGCAAGGCCTCTGAGCACGCCATAGTTTTCACCCACGTCATCGATGACCACCACCAGTTTGGGACCCTTGGCTTCGGGAAGGGCGATTATCTGCGGACGGGCTTCAAGCAATAAACGATGCGTGTGCACGCCATTTATCTCGATAGCGGCTTCGGTGTCGCCGTTGTCCAGCAGCATCGCGTCCGGCAGTCGTTCATAGAGGCGCTTGCGCAAGGTGACCAGGAATATGTTGCGGTCTGTGACCTTGGGGAATTGCAGCACCTGATAGTGATAGCCGCGTTCCTCGTACCGACGGAGTTCAACGTCCACGAGGTTGAGATCATGCATCTTGAGGTCCAGATCGCGCATGGTCTCGATCAGAGCCAGATCCGCCTGCTTGACCTTATCCTCCATGTCGGAGGTGGCCTCTTCGTAGGCTTTGTCCGGAGCTGCGGATGGTTCAGGCTCTGCCTTGCGCTCCTCGGCCACAGGCGCGATGACCTGAGGTGGGGGAGTCTTGGAATTCAAGGCCATCCAGCCGAGACCTGCCAAGGCAATAAAGGCCAGGGTGAAAAGACAAATAAGAGGACCGGGCCGATAGATTCCCTTAAGGAATCCATCGAGCCCGGTCTTTTTTTCGTTGTTGTCGGGAGCGCGTTCGTCCATGGGCGCGTCCGGTCTCCCTACTGGATTTCCTTCATTCGAGGCAGGCTCTTGACCAATTCCAGGGCCATCCGCAACTGGTTGTCGCGGGCCAGCATGTCCTTGGCCTTTTCGGCATCCTCGTCCTTCTTGCGCTTGGCGGTCTTCTGGCCGTTTTCCAGATGGCCGCTCAGATCCTTTTCACGCAGGGTGAAGCGATCACGCAGATCGTTTTCGTCGTCCCTGGGTGCCTCGAAGGGGATGCGCAGGTCGGGGTCGATGCCCTTGGCCTGAATGGAGCGTCCACTCGGGGTGTAATAGAGGGCGGTGGTCAGCTTGATGCCGGAACCGTCGGACAGGGGGATGATCTGCTGGACAGAGCCCTTGCCGAAGGAACGTTCGCCCACGATCAGGGAGCGCTTGCGATCCTGAAGAGCACCGGCCACGATTTCCGAAGCCGAGGCGGATCCCGCGTTGATCAGGGTAACCATGGGGACCTTGACGTCGTCAGAGCTCTTGGTGGCAAAGAAATCTTTACGGTTGGCCGGGTCCCTGCCCTGGATGTAGACGATGGTACCGTCCTCCAGGAAGGTGTCGGACACGGAAACCGCCTGGTTCAACAGGCCGCCGGGGTTATTACGCAGGTCGAAGACAATGCCCTTGAGAGCGTGCTTCTTCTGGTATTCGGCGATGGCTTCACGCAGATTCTTGGTGGAGGATTCCTGGAACTTGGTAAGCCGCAGGTAGAGGTAGCCATCTTCCAGGGACTGGGTCTTGACGTTGACGATGGGAATCGTGCCGCGAACGATGGGAACTTCCACCGGCTTGTTGGAATCCTTGTGCAGGATGAGCAGGGTCACGGTAGTACCCTTTTCGCCACGGATCAGCTTGACCGCATCCATGAGGGTCATGTCCTGAGTGGATTCCCCATCGATCTCCAGAATGATGTCGCCAGCGAGCAGACCAGCCTTGTAGGCAGGGGTGTCCTCAATGGGAGATACGACGATGATACGCCCCTGATCCATGCTTATCTCGATGCCGATGCCGCTGAACTTGCCGGCGGTATCCACCTGCATGTCCTTGAAGTCTTCAGGCGAGAGATAGGTGGAGTGGGGGTCGAGCTCTTCGAGCATACCCTTGATGGAATTATCAATGAGTTCCTTCTTGGTCACGGGTTTGACGTAGTTGCTTTCAACCAGGTCAAGCACCTGCGAGAAGGTCTTGAGCGCTTCGAATTGGTCGCCCTTGGCCGCGATGGTCGGAGCCGGAGCGACGGTAAGGGTGAACAGAAGCAGAAAAGTGACTATCCAAAGCGTTACACGCATGAATGCCTCCCGAATAACGGAGTCCTAATGTGTTGGGTTAACGACAATTCATCTCTGGGCTGTTAACCAAGTTTCTGGGTTAATTGGTTTTTGATGAAAACGCAATTCAAAATACAGCCCCGGTCCGTCCAGCTTGGGGAAAAAGCCCACCGTGCCCAGCGGCTCATTCTTTTCAACTTCCTGTCCGTTGCGCACGAACGTATCGGACAAATAGGCGTAAAGGCTGTAGTAATTATAACCATGGTAGATAATGACCACATGCCCGAAGCCGCGCAGGGTGTCATTGTGAACGACCTTGCCCCAAAATATGGACTGCACAGTGCTGCCGTCCGCGGCCGCTATGGCAAGGCCCCGTTCCGGCGGCTTTGCCTTGAGGTTGAAGCCCGCCTCAACCCGTCCGTTCACCGGCCAGGGCAATGTCCGCTTGTACAGTGCAAACCGTTTGGTCTTTTGGGACTGTAACTGGTACTTGAGATCCTCAATGGTTGACAGGATTCCGTTCAGTTCCTCTTCAGCGTTTTCCTTCTGCCTGTTGATCTTCTTGAGATTCTTACGCAGTGCGTATTGATTTCGAAGCAGACCGTCCTTGCTTTGATTCACCTGATCCAACTGCTTTTCGGCTTCCTCGGCCAACTGACGCTGGTTCTCCAGGTTCAGGGCGATTTTCTCGGAGTTTGCGCGTGCTTCATCCAATTTTCGCTCGGTGGCATCGTAAATGTCGGCCAGCCAATTGAATCGACGATCGAACATGGCCCAATCCTCCACGCCTTCGAAGCGTGAGCGGATGTTTTGCAGGTGGACCGGCCACAGGGTACGCATGAGCCCTGACAGCTCCAACGTAATCCGCTCCTTCTCCTTTTCCAAGGTGAAGTGGTCCTGCTCGGCCTGACGTTCGTTGTTACGGATGTCCGCTAGGACCGTCTCCTGTTCCCGGACGCGACGTTTGAGCAGTTTGACGTCGTCCTCAATGTCCGACAACCGAGTGGAAATCTGCCCGGCCTTTTGGGTCAGCTCTTTGACTTTGCGTTCATTCGCATCCGCTTTCTGGTGTTCCTTCTGCAGCGACTCGCTCAAGGTGTCGTCCTGTGCCTGGGCCAATGCATGGACCGGCAGCAGCAGGATACAACAGACTGTCAGAACGAGAAGTTTACGCATGCGAACCTATTGTTCAAGGAATGGTTGAAGAGGGCAGGAGTCGCACAAACCGGCCTTTTTGCGGCACCAGTTAGCCCCCACACGGACAATGAGGGCATGGTATTCATTGAACAGTGCCACATCTTCCGGCAGGGCGTCCATGAAAATGGATTGCAGGCCGTGATAGTCGATGTCTTCCCAAGCCAACCCATGTCGGCCCATGAGGCGGGCGGTATAGGCATCGACAACAAATGTCGGGAAATCCAGGGCGTAGAGCAGGATGCAATCTCCAGTCTCCGGGCCGATTCCATTGATGGACAGAATCTGCGGCCGCAACTCGGAAAGCTCGCGACTTTTCAGGGAGAGCAGGTCGAATTGGGCCTCATCTTTCAAGAATTGCAGGAAATTATGAATCCGTTTGGCCTTGACGTTGTAATACCCGGCAGGTCGGATCAATTCGGCCAACCTGGGCAAAGACAGTTCACACAAGGCCTCGGCTTCAAGCACGCCCGCATCCTTGAGGTTGGTCAGGGCCTTTTCCACGTTCTTCCAGTTCGTGTTCTGGGTCAGGATGGCTCCGATGGCGATCTCAAAGGGCGTCTCGCCCGGCCACCAACGGCTCGGGCCGAGCTCGGCCAGCATGGCCTCGTACATCCCTATAAGCGTGGCGTGCAGCCCCACTGATTAATCCCCCAGGTTTTCCCAGACCAGGCAGATCCATTCGCCTTCCACGAAACGCTGGGGCTCGCCCAGGCCGCGCCTGCCGTACGCCTCAGCCACCGCGTCCGACTGCTTGTCGGCCAGAATGCCGGAAAGGACCAGAGAACCACCAGGCTTGACCCGGGAGATGATTTCCCCGGCCATCTCGATGAGCGGCCCGGACAGAATATTGGCTACCACCAGATCGAAAGTCCGTCCGTCTTCCACGCAGTCAATAGAGCCCACAGCCAGGGTCATGGAGTCGGATACGCCGTTGGCCTCCAGGTTCTCCACGGCGCAAACCACGGCCTGGGGATCAATGTCCAGCCCTATGCCGGTCAGGCCGAGCTTGGAGAGGCCGATGCCGAGTATGCCGGACCCGGTACCCAAATCCAGGAAGGTTTGTCCCTTTGCGATGGTGCCGGACTCGACCAGCCTGCCGATAGTCGCCAGACAAAGAGAAGTGGTAGGGTGGTGGCCGGTACCGAAGGCCATCTTGGGCTCAATGACGATGTGGGTGTGTTCGCTGTCTCCATCATCCAGCCATGGCGGGTAGATACGGAATGATTCCCCGCAGTTGACCGGAACAAAAAAGTCCTTCCAGGCCATGGCCCAATCTTCGGATTCCTGCTCGGACCAAGTTACTCCCGCATCGGGGAACCGGGTCTGGAATTCCTTGACCATCTCCAGTCCCAGAGGGTGATCTTCCAGGTACAGGGTGAATTTGCGGCCTTCTCCGGCGGGCGTCTCCTCCCATCCGTGGGGAACCTTCGATGCAATGAAGACCCCGGCCTCATCGGCGGTCTCTTCGGGAATTGTGAATTCGATCTTCAGCAGGGTGGACATGAATCGGGTCCTTTCCTTGTAATATGACAAGGCCGGGAACATGCCCCGGCCTTGAATGATTGCGCCATCATTATGCCAAACTAGAATACCTTGTCGATGAACGAGCCTTTGCCCGTATACCGAAAGTCGTAAAGAGTGGTCTGCTCGGCTTGTCTTGCCGCGTCCGATTTGACCTCGGACACGGACTTGACCTCTTCCTTGGGCTGTTCGGCCCGGGAAACCTTGTCCAGATCCCGTTGTTGTTCCAGTTCGTGTTCACGACGGAACAGGTACTCGGGTGTGGAACCTATGGGGTCAACGCCGCTCATGACTTGATACCTCAAATCAAAAGATACGCCTTCCCCTCAGGACGGTCAAGCCGACCGCCTCCCTACTTAGCCCTCCATGGCTGTCAACACGTCGTCCAAGGCCTCCATGAAGGCCAGAACGTCGTCTTCGGTGACGGTCAGGGGCGGTACCAGCCGTAAAATCGTCCCCTGGGCCAGATTGCAAACGATCCTGTGTTCCAGCAATCCTTTCCAGACCTCGGGGCCGTTTTTAGCCAGTTCGATACCGAAGAGCAGGCCAAGACCGCGTGTTCCGGCAATAAAATCAGGATGCTTTTCCTTGAGTTTTACGACCTGTTCCGCGATGAACTCGCCCATCTTCTGGGCGCGTTCGGCCATCTTCTCTTCAAGCATGATGTCCACGACCTTGGCGGCCACGGCCGATACAACGGCACCTCCGCCGAAAGTCGTGGCATGGGAGCCGGGCGTAAAGCCTTTGGCCACCTCATCGGTGCACAGGACCGCGCCCATGGGCAGCCCGTTTGCCAGGGCCTTGGCCGAAGTGAAGATATCCGGAGTGATACCGTAATGCTGATGCGCCCAGTACCGTCCGGTGCGGCAGACGCCTGTCTGGACCTCGTCCACGATGAGCAGGATGCCGTTTTCCTTGCACAGGGCCACGATGTCATTCACGTAGTCCGTAGGCAGGGGACGCACGCCGCCTTCGCCCTGGACCATCTCGATCATGATAGCCGCGGTATGTGCGTTGATGGCTCCGCGCAAGGCATTGACGTTACCAAAGGGAACGGTCACGAACCCTTCGGGCAGCGGGTTGAAACCGTCCTTGATGGGGCCGTACTGGCCGGTGGCGGTCAGCGTGGACAGCGTCCTGCCATGGAAGGACTTTTCCAGAGTAATGATCTCGTGCCGGTCTTCATTGCGCACGGTGTGCATGTACTTGCGCGCCAGCTTGATGGCCCCCTCATTGGCCTCGGCTCCGGAGTTGCAGAAGAAGACCTTGCCCGCCGCGCAGGTGGACAGAAGCTTTTCGGCCAGGTCGAGCTGCGGCTCCTGGTAGAAGAGGTTGGAGACATGGACCATCTTGCGGGCCTGCTCGGCCATGACCTCGGCCAGATCCTCACGGCTGTGTCCCAGTGAACAGACGGCGATACCCGCCAGAAAGTCGCGGTACTCATTGCCGTCCAGGTCGTACAACCTGCAGTCCTTGGCCTTGGAAACGGCCAGGGGGTAGCGGCCGTAGGTGTTGCAGATCAGGTTGGATTCCCGTTCTTTTATCGCTTCGAATTTATCGGACATTTTCGTTCTCTCTACTATTAGTGTTTCCCCGTGGAGCCGAACCCGCCCGCGCCGCGCGCGGTCTCGCCGAGTTCTTCCACCGGGCTGATTATTGCTTGAAATACGGGCATGAAGACAAGCTGTGCGATGCGCTGTCCGCGCCTAATTCGTCGGACCTCGCCAGAGGTATTGAGCAGTGAGACCTTGATCTCCCCGCGGTAGTCCGGATCGATGACGCCGACGCCCTGGCTGACGGTCAGCCCTTCCTTGGTGCCCAGCCCGGAGCGGGAGAACACGTATCCGGCCACGCTGGGCTCGCGGATCTCAATGGCCACGCCAGCCGGAATGGCGGCTTTTTCGCCGGGACCGATTTCAATTTCATCGGTATCGATGCAGGCGCGCAGATCCAGCCCCGCCGAATGTTCGGTGGCGTAGGCCAAATCATTCTCTTGCCATACCTCATGCAGGAACTTCACGTTCACGTCGATCTTGTTCATTGTGCGTCTCTATCCTTGTGTTGAACGAATGGTTGTTTATGTTCGCTTCAAAAGCAACTGTCAACAAAGCCGGCTTCAGGAACCGCAGGGAGCCCGTTTGGTATTTTAGGTTGCGAACCCTCCGCCTTCCGGAGGCAAAAACACCTCTCTGTTACTGCCTAGTGGTTTGCCCATCAAATTTCCCCCGAAATTTGTAATAAAAAAGGCGCCGTTCCTTTTGGGACGGCGCCTTTTGATCACATTACTCGCGTACGAATCAGCAGAGTCCTTCCCAGCAAAGTTCCAGATGCTTCTCTTCGATTCGTCGGGTGGCCAGGCTGACGCCCACGGCCAGGACCAGGGAGACGGGCAGGGCGACCACGTTGGGGTCGACCCACTGCATCAGCCACATCCACGAGCCGGGCGCGGCGTCGGCAACGAGGGTGGCTTTGCCGAACATGGCCTGGCACAGGCCGATGAAGCCCGCTTCCTTGACGTGGATGAAGAGCAGCCAGAACATGGAGAAGCAGAAACCGCCCACCATGGAGACTTTGGCCCCGGTCTTGGTCATGCCTTTCCAGTACAGCCCAAGCACATAGATGGGCAGGAACGAGGCGGCGCACAAGCCGAAGAAGAAAGCGGTTGCCCGGGCGATGACTCCGCCGGGCAGAAGCCAGGCCCAGACCAGTGTGGCTATGATCGCCACGGTTACGCCGAGGCGGTTGAGTTTCATGGACGACCCGTTGTTGCCCACATTCACATACTGCTCCAGAAAGTCGCGGGAGAGCGAGGTGCCGCCCACATGGTACTGGGAACTCATTGTCGACATGGCCGCAGCGAACATGGCCACCAGGAACAGGCCGGAGAACCAGCCGGGCATGACTTTATCAATATAGAGCGGGATGATGGAGTCGAAGTTGCCCCCGGCCATGCTGATCGCGATCTTGCCGAATTTCTGATAGAAGACCACGTTGGACAGGGCCCCGGTGACAAAAGCCACGCCGGTCATAAGAAGGATGAAGATGCCGCCGATGGCCACGGCTCGGTTCAGTTCCCGATCGCTGGGCACGGTCATGTAGCGGATGGCCAGTTGGGGCTGGGCCAGCACACCGATACCGACACCGTAGATAATGGTCGTATAGACGGTCAGGCCGATAGGCGACTGGAAATTCGGACCGGTGGTCCAGCCCGTCAGGCCTCCCTTGACCAGTTTTTCCGGGATCAGATTGACCATGTCGGTCAGGGCCTGATGAGCCTCGGTTACGCCGCCGAGAAGGGAGTAAGTGGTGACTATGAGGATGAGCATCATGACCGCCATGATGGTCCCCTGGAACGCGTCGGTGTACATGACGGCCTTGAGGCCGCCCGTAACCACATACACGGCCACGATGGCGGTGACGATGAGTAGCCATACTCCGTAGGTTATGGCCGGGAAGGCCACTTCAAGCATACGGCAGATACCGATGAGGACGGCGGCCGCATAGACCGGGATGAACACGAAGATGACCACTCCGGAAAACTGCTGAATGAACTTGGAACCGTACCGTCTGCCCAGGAATTCCGGGAAGGTGTGGGAGTCGAGCGCGAGCCCCATGCGCCGGGTTCGCTTGCCGAAGAAGACCATGGCCACGAAAATGCCCACGAAAATGGTCAGAAAGGTCAGCCAGAGCAGGGACATGCCGAACATGCCCGAGACGCCGCCAAAACCGACGATGGCCGAGGTGGAAACGAAAGTCGCGCCGTAGGACATAGCCAGGACGAACGGATTCATGCTGCGTCCGGCGAGCATGTAGTCCGTTGACTCCCTTGTCTTGAGCCAGGCGCGATACCCCAGGTAGAAAATAATGCCGAGGTAGATGAGGACGCCGATGAGTTTGCCGGTCATTATTCGCTCCCTCCGGTTTTGTCGGTGCCCTTGTTGTTCCAGTTCACAATTCCGTAAACGACGCATAAAACCGTGGCCGCCACGGATAGCCAGAAGGCCAGCGCGATCTCTACACTCCCCAATCCAAGCATCATGATATTGCCCCTTGGTTGCGGGCCTCAAGCACTTGCACCCCTAAGAAAAAAGGGCCGCAAGCTTGTCGCCTGCGGCCCTGGTTGTGGATGAAACTACTGGTCAGCTACACGCACACCTCGAAACCGCAGGCGCTTCTAAAAAAGCGAAAGCTAAAAAAGAAAAAGAAACGGATGCGGTTGTGGTGCGTTTGCATTATGCTAAGATAGCTGGGAACCCTGTGAAAGTCAAGGCAAACCCTGAGTCAGTGGAAGGATGACGATTTGTTTGACAGGGCATACCGGATTGATATGTTAAAGGTGTCGATCGAGACTGTTTCCAAATATATACATGTCCTTAAAATACAGGTGTTTAAAACGGCTCTTGACAGATAATAGGAGGATGTGGTTTTGTGGCTCCCCTTTGCAATTCGGTATTATTACCCGAATTGTGAAAGTCCCGGAGAAACGCTCCGACCATCTTGCTCGCAAGATGACTTTTTTGGCAACTAACGAGAGAGGTTACCTGTCTTGCTTTTTCAGCCCATCAACAAGAATTACCATGAGTTCTGTATTGAACGGGATCCGGAGCTGTGCATCAACTGCAAGGTCTGCATCCGTCAATGTTCATACGAAGCTCACTATTGGGATGAAGCCCGGCAAAAGGTCATGCACGACAACGCCAAGTGCATCGGCTGTCACCGTTGCGAGGCTCTTTGCCCGACCGCTGCCCTGAGCATCGTCAAGAAGCGCTCTGACTTCCGGACGAACAGTCTGTGGCGCCCGGTGTTCCTGCAGAACATCTACAAGCAGGCAGATACTGGCGGAGTTCTGCTGGCCGGCATGGGCTCTCCGGTGGACATCCCTGTCTACTGGGATCGCATGCTGCTCGACGCCAGCCAGGTGACCAATCCGTCCATCGACCCGCTGCGCGAGCCCATGGAGCTGAAGACATTTCTCGGAGCCAAGCCGCGTAAAGTGGAACTCAAGACCGACGAGAAGACCGGCAAGCCCACGCTCAAGACCAAACTCACTCCGCAGTTGGAGCTGGATGTGCCGATCATGTTCGCGGCCATGAGCTTCGGCGCCATCAATTTCAATCTGCACCGAGCCATGGCCCGCGCGGCGACCGAATGCGGGACCTATTACAATACTGGTGAGGGCGGCCTGCACAAGTCCTTATATAAATATGGCGAGCACACCATCGTGCAGGTGGCCTCCGGACGCTTCGGCGTGCACCGCGACTACCTGAGAGCGGGCGCAGCCATCGAGATCAAGGTGGGGCAGGGCGCCAAGCCCGGTATCGGCGGGCACCTGCCCGGCGAGAAGATCAACGACAAGGTCTCCGAGACCCGCATGGTCCCCATCGGCTCCGACGCAATCTCCCCGGCGCCGCACCATGACATTTATTCCATTGAGGACCTGCTCCAGCTCATCTACGCCCTGAAGGAGGCCTCGGAATACAAGGCCCCCATCTCCGTCAAGATCGCGGCGGTGCACAACGTGGCCGCCATCGCCTCGGGCATCGCCCGGGCCGGTGCGGACATCATCACCGTGGATGGCATGCGCGGCGGCACGGGCGCGGCTCCGGCAATGATCCGCGACAACGTGGGTATTCCCATCGAGCTGGCTCTGGCGCAAGTGGACCAGCGGCTGCGCGACGAGGGCATCCGCAACAACGTCTCCATCGTGGCCGCAGGCGGCATCCGCTGCTCCGGCGACGTCATCAAGGCCATCGCGCTTGGTGCGGACGCTGTGTACATCGGCACGGCGACGCTGCTTGCCGTGGGTTGTACCATTTGCGGCCGCTGTTACACGGGCAAGTGCCCGTGGGGCATCGCCACCAACGACCCGAAGCTGTCCAAGCGGCAGAACCCGGATATCGCGGCCAAGAAACTGGCCAACCTTATCCACGCCTGGGGTCACGAGATCGAAGAGATGCTCGGCGGCATGGGACTCAACTCCATCGAGTCCCTGCGTGGCAACCGTGACAAACTCAGGGGCATCGGCCTTTCCGATACGGAACTCGACATCCTCGGCATCAAGCATGCCGGACGCTAAACGGAGGACATCATGAAGAGAGTCTATCCGGACAAAGAATACTGCATCGGCTGCCACCTCTGCGAAGTGGCCTGCATCACCGCCCACTCCAAATCCAAGGACCCGATCATCGCGTTCCGCGAAGAGCAGGGCAAGGACGGGTTGACCGCCTGCAAGAAGGTCTTTGAAAAGGGCGACATCTGCGTGGCCATCTCCTGCCGCCACTGCGACGAGCCGTCCTGTGTGGCGGCCTGCATCTCGGGCGGCCTGCACAAGGACCCGGAGACGGGCCGTACGGTCTATGACCGCGAGAAGTGCGTGGGCTGCTGGTCATGCCTGATGGCCTGTCCGTACGGCGCCATTAAAAGGCATCCGAACGAGAACAAGATCGTCAAGTGCGACCTGTGCGAAGGGCGTGAAGAAGGCCCGGCCTGTGTGGCCGCGTGCCCGAACCAGGCCCTGAAATACGAGGAGAGATAGGGAGCGATCATGAAATACGTCATCATCGGCAACGGCATCGCCTCCATCGGGGCCATCGAGGGCATCCGCAAGGTCGACACCGAAAACGAGATCCTGGTCATCGGGGCCGAAGATTCCCCGGCATACGGTCGCCCGCTCATCTCTTACCTGCTGGCGGGCAAGATCGGCCCGGACCGGCTGGCGCTCAGGCCGCAGGAATTCTACGACAAGAGCAACGTCTCATTGATGCTCGGCACCAAGGTCACGGGCATCGACGCCCAGGCCAAGACCGTGAGCACGGACAAGGGTGAGACCGTTGAATTCGAGAACCTGCTGATCGCTACCGGCGGCATCCCGTTCACGCCGCCCATTCCGGGTTCGGACGGAGCGGATGTATACAACTTCACCAACCTGGCCCACGCCCACACGCTCATATCCAAGGCCAAGGAGATAAAGAGGGCGGTTGTCATCGGCGGCGGACTCATAGGTCTGAAGGCCGGAGAATCCCTGTTCGACAGGGGCGTGGACGTAACCATTCTTGAGCTCTCACCGCGCATCCTGAGCCTGGCCTTTGACGAAAACGCGGCCGCCCTGGCCGGTACCCGTCTGGCCGAGGTCGGCCTGAACGTGCGTTGCGGGGTTTCCGCCAAGGAGATCCAACGAGACCACGACGGCAACCTCAAGGGCGTGCACCTGACCGACGGTGACTTCCTGCAGTGCGACGTCGTGGTCATCGCCATCGGTGTTGTCCCCAACTACAACCTGGCCAAGGACGCCGGGATTGCCGTGGACCGAGGCATCAAGGTGGACGATCACATGCGCACCAGCGCCCCGGGCGTTTTCGCCGCAGGCGACGTGGCCCAGGCAAAGGACCTCCTGTTCGGCGACGATCGGGTCATCCCCATTTGGACCAATGCCTACAACCAAGGCTTCTGCGCGGGCAAGAACATGACCGGAGAAGACGTTCCCTTTACCGGGTCACTGGCCATGAACTCCATTTCCTTCTACGGCCTGCCGACCATCTCTGTAGGCACGGTCAACCCGCCCGAAGGGGACGACACCTACGATACGGCCGTCTCCCTGGACGAAAAGAAGAAAAGCTACCGCAAGCTCGTCTTTCACAACGACCGGCTTGTCGGTTACGTGCTGGTGGGCGACATCGACATGGCGGGCATGTACACCGCCTTCGTCAAGTTCCAGATGGCCGTTCCCGAGGATTCCAAGAAGCAGATTCTGGCCGGTGAGCCCGATGTGCTCATGTGGCCTGACGAGTTCTTCAAGGAGACCTGGAACCCCGGCGTCGTCGAACCTGATTAAAGGACAATGCTATGAAAGCACCTGAAAGATATTATGATTTCCAGAAGGATATCTCCGGCTGCGGGATATTCGGCGTGATCAACAAGAAGCGGGGCCTGATCCCGGGCGACATGCCCATTCAGGCCATGACCTGCATGCATGATCGGGGCAATGGTCTGGGCGGCGGCTTCGCAGCCTACGGCATCTACCCGGAGCACGCCGAAAAGTACTGCTTCCACATGATGTGCGATGACGACGCGGCCATCAAAGGTTCGGAAGAGATGCTCAAGCGGTATTTCGACCTGCATTTCTATGAACCCATCCCCACCCGCCGGACACTGGCTATTCCCAATCCGCCGAAGTTCAACCGCTATTTCGTGACCGTACCCGAAAAGCCGGAAAACGAATTCCGCGAACTGCCGGAAGAGGATTACGTGGTGGCCGTGGTCATGAAACTCAACACCACCGTTGGCGGGGCCTTCGTGGTCTCTTCGGGCAAGAACATGGGCGCCTTCAAGGGTGTGGGCTTCCCCGAAGATATCGCCGACTTCTTTCGCCTTGAAGAATACAGTGCCTACATCTGGACCGGCCACAACCGGTTCCCGACCAACACGCCGGGCTGGTGGGGCGGGGCGCATCCGTTCACCATTCTGAACTGGTCCATCGTGCACAACGGCGAAATATCCTCCTACGGCATCAACCGCCGCTACCTCTGCGAACACGACTATCTCTGCACCATGATGACCGACACCGAGGTCGTGGCCTACGAGCTGGACATGCTCATCCGCAAGCACGGCCTGTCCTGGGAAATGGCCGCCAAGGTCTTTGCCCCGCCTTTCTGGGACGAGATAGAGCGGATGGACGAGGACGACAAAGAACTCTACACCACCTTGCGCGCCACCTACGGCCCGGCCATGCTGAACGGTCCCTTCGCCATTCTGGTGGCCGACAACACCCGGCTGATGGGGCTCAACGACCGCATCAAGCTGCGCCCGCTGCTGGTGGCCGAGAAGGACGACATGGTCTTCATGTCGAGCGAGGAATCGGCTGTGCGCGACGTCTGTCCCGAACTGGACCGCGTCTGGATGCCCAAGGCGGGCGAACCCGTCATCGTGGACCTGGAGGATTAGATGGCAGCCAAGAGAAAACAGAAGACCCTGTCTGCAGGGCGGACGTATTACAAGCAATTCAACGAGGAAATCCGAGCCCTTGTCGCTGACGGGGTGACAGACTTCACCATCAAGGAATGCAACGGTCAGCGGTATCTGGCCACGGCGCTCGACGGCGACCTGACCTTCGACATCTACGGAGTTCCCGGCCAGGACCTGGGCGCGTTCATGCGTGGCCCAAAGGTGCGCGTGCATAACAACGCCCAGGACGGCGTGGGCAACACCATGGACGACGGCCGGATCATAATCGAGGGCCTGGCCGGCGACGTCATCGGCTATGCCATGCGCGGCGGCGAAATCTTCATCAAGGGCGACGTAGGGTACCGTGTCGGCATCCACATGAAAGCTTATCTTGAGCACCAACCCAAGATCGTGGTCGGCGGCAAGGCGGGAGACTTCCTCGGTGAGTATATGGCCGGTGGAATTATTTTGCTCTTGGGTATGTTTTCTGGTAAGCCTGATGCGCCCATTGCGGGACGGAGTCTCGGAACGGGCATGCACGGCGGCGTGATCTACGTCCGCGGTTCCGTTCCCGAAGACCAGCTTGGTCCCGGGCTTACGGCCAACCCCGTGGACTCCGACGACCTTGAGGTCATCGAAGGGTTGGTCAATGAATACGCCAAGGAATTGAAGCTGGACAGCAAGGCAATTTTAAGCGAGAACTTCGTGAAAATTCGTCCGTTTTCGCACAGGCCGTACGGCAACCTGTACGTCCCTTGCTAGACGGCGGGGAAGATACAACACTCATTACCTTTTGGAGGAACCAATGTTCTTCGATTCCGTAGCCTACGCCATGGCTCCGCCCGCGGGCGGCGATGGCGGCGCCGCAGGCGGCCTCGGCGGCATTCTCGGCGGCCCGCTGCCCATGCTGGTCCTGATGTTCGCCATTTTTTACTTCCTGCTCATCCGCCCCCAGCAGAAAAAGCAGAAGGCCCACAAGGCCATGCTGGATGATCTCCGTAAGGGCGACAAGGTCTGGACCAACGGCGGCATCCTCGGAACCATCACCGACATCGACGGCGATAACCTGACCATCGAGATCGCCAAAGGCGTCGACGTTGTCATCAAGCGCGGTTTTGTTGCCGACAAAGACGGCGGCGCTCCCGCGACGGACAAAAAGAAGAAGAAGTAGGTTCTTGCCACCCGTACCTGAGACTTCCGTGCGGATCGGACCACACGCATAACGTGGCCCGGTCCGCGCTTGCGTTTGTCGATGGAATCCTCAGGCAGGCAGCAACTAGTTTGTATTACAGGGAGATTTCATGCAAAGTTTGCGTTTGAGAGCCATCCTCGCTCTCTTGATCGTACTCGTGGGGCTGGCCTTCATGCTCCCGTCCCTGCCCGGGGTCAAAGACTCCGCCCTCGGCAAAATTCTGCCGGGCAACGGGATCAACCTCGGCCTTGACCTGAAGGGCGGTATCCACCTCACCCTCGGCGTGGACATGAAAACGGCCATGGACAATAACCTGGCCCGTCTCGGCGATGACCTCAAGGCGTCTGCTCGTGAGCAGGAAGTTTACATCCTGCGCCCGACCGTCCTGAACGCATCCGAGATCGAGGTCACGCTCATCAAGGCAGAACAGAAAGACGCCTTTGAGGGAGTAATCAAGGATTATACGCCGTTCGCCATCGAACAGAGCACCCCGCTTGACGGCGACAAGGTCAAATACGTTCTGTCCGTTCCGGCCAAGTACCGTAGCGACATCGAAAAGCTGACCATGGACCAGGCCATCAAGACCATGCGCAACAGGATCGACCAGTTCGGCGTGGCCGAACCGGACATCCGCAAGGAGCAGGGCAACCGCATCCAGGTCCAGCTGCCGGGTCTGAAAGACCCTGAACGGGCCATCAAGATCATCGGCCAGACCGCGCACCTTGAATTCAAGATGGTTGACGACGCAGCCGACGTGAAGAAAGCGCAGCAGGGCATTCTGGCTCCGGGCCGCGAACTTTCCGTGCTCCTGCATCGCCAGCCTAACGGAAGCTACAGCGAGTCGCCCATCGTCCTCAAGAAGGACGCAGTCCTGACTGGTGAATACGTATCCGACGCCCAGGTCCGTCTGGACCAGTGGAACAACGCCTACGTCTCGTTGACCTTCAACGCCCGCGGCGCCAAGATCTTTACCGATCTGACCACGGACAACGTCAACAAGCGCATGGCCATCGTTCTGGACGGCAAGGTCTACTCCGCGCCGGTCATCCGCGAGCGCATCGCAGGCGGCAAAGCCTCCATCTCCGGCAGCTTCACTCGTGAAGAAGCCCGCGACCTGGCCGTTGTGCTCCGTGCCGGCTCCCTGCCCGCGCCTGTGACCATCCTTGAACAGCGCGCCGTGGGTCCGTCCCTCGGTCAGGAATCCATCAACAACGGTATCATGTCCGCAATGGTAGGCATGGCGGCGGTCCTCGCCTTCATGGTCCTCTACTACGGTTTCGGCGGTGTGGTCGCAGACACCGTGCTCGTCCTGAACATCATGCTCATCATGGGTGGTCTGGCCGCGTTCGGCGCGACCCTGACCCTGCCGGGCATAGCGGGCATCATTCTGACTATTGGTATGGCGGTCGACGCCAACGTCATCATTTACGAACGCATCCGTGAGGAGCTCAGGCGCGGCCTTTCGGCCAAGCAAGCCGTTGAAGAAGGATATGGCAGGGCTACCCTGACCATCCTCGACGCCAACGTGACCACGGTCATCGCTGCCATCATCCTGTACCAATTCGGTACGGGCCCGATCCGCGGCTTTGCCGTCACGCTGACGCTCGGCATCATCACCTCCATGTTCACGGCCATCTTCGTGTCGCGCATCCTGTTCGATATGTACCTGAAACACCGCGCCGACAACGCGAAGCTGAGCATCTAGGGGGACGATAATGGGACTTCAAATAATCAAACCCGATACCAATCTCGACTTCATCGGCATCAGGAAGATCGCCTTCATCATCTCGGCGGTCCTCATCCTGGCCGGTCTCGGCTCCCTGGCCATCAAGGGCGGCCCCAAGTACGGCATTGACTTCGCAGGCGGCATGATCGTTCAGGTGAAGGTCGACAAGGCCACCGGCGTGGGTGACATCAAGGACGCCGTGGATGAACTCAAGCTGCCCGGTCTGGTCGTCCAGACTCTCGGCCTTGAAGGCGACCACGAGTACCTGATCCGCACCTCCTCGTCGAACATCACCTCGGAAGAGGTCCGGACCAAGATCAACCAGGCGCTCACCGACAACCTCAAGGCCGACTTCGAGATTCAACGACTCGAAATGGTCGGCCCCAAAGTCGGCGCGGACCTTCGTTCCCAGGCCCTTGAGGCTCTGTTTTACGCGGTCCTGCTCATCGCCGTGTACATCTCCGGCCGCTTCGAGCAGCGCTGGACCGCCGCGGCGGTCATGGCCGCTGCCCTGGCCGGCGGCGTCTACGGCATCGGCCTGCTCGGCCTGGACATGGGCTGGCTGATTCTGGCCGCTCTGGTCATCACCCTGGGCCTGTGCTGGTACCTCAAGCTGAACTACGCCCTGGGCGCGGTTGTGGCCCTCATACACGACGTCATGATCACGGTCGGCCTGTTCTCCATCATGAACAAGGAATTCGACCTGACCATCATCGCCGCGCTGCTGACCATCGTCGGTTACTCGCTCAACGACACCATCATCGTCTTTGACCGTATCCGCGAGAACACCATCGCCAAGCAGGGCAAGCTGACCTTCGGCAAGATCATCAACCTGTCCGTCAACCAGACCCTGTCTCGTACCATTCTGACCTCGGGCACCACGCTCCTGGTCGTGCTGTGCCTGTACGTCATGGGCGGCTCGGTCATCCATGACTTCGCCCTGGCGCTGCTCATCGGCATCACGGTTGGTACGTACTCCTCGATCTTCGTGGCCAGCCCCATCCTCTACGGATTCGGCCCCAGCGAAACCCGCGAGGAAGTCGAAGCCTAACCGGCTCATCTCACGCTATTAAAAAGAGGGCGGCCCAATGGCCGTCCTCTTTTTTTGTGCGCTATCCCGGCAGTCGTCTCCGACGGCTCAAGAACCTTTTGGAAAAGGTTCTTAAGCATCTCCCAAACTTTTTGACGCCACTTCGTGGGGCAGGGCGTGCATAGTTTTTTTGTTGTCCGCTGGAGCATTTTCCAGAGGACAAAATAACGCATGGCCCAGTAAAGGCGCATACCAAAATTTTGGGAAAGGAAATGGAATAGCGAGGTGCGGAAGGGGCTGTCCTCTTCCGTAAGGTTCAGAGGGTGACGGTGATAAAAAAAAAGCCCCTCCGGCATGACCGGAGGGGCTTTATATAGTCGATCAATCAGCGCTTAGGCGAGCTGGCTGATGAGGTATTCCTTGATCTCGTTGATGGACTTTTCGCCGTCGAGCTCGATGTACTTGAAGTCGGCGTCCTTGAGATTCTTGAAGTAGTTGCAGGCGGCCATGGTGCCGGTCTCTTCATCGTAGTAGATGTTGTGACGCACGTCGATGGCACCTTCGTCCTGGTCGTCCTGACGGGCGGACAGGGCACCGCCGCAGACGCGGCACTTGTCGCCGTCAGGGGCGATGGCCGGAATGCCGACGTTGTTGGGGTGGTTCGGGTTGTTTTCACAGAGGCGACGGCCCATGATGCGACCCTTGGCAATCTCGCGGGGCAGCTTGATCTCAATGACGTAGTCCAGCTTCACGCCGTCTTTCTGCAGGGCTTCCCAAAGCTTCTCGCCCTGAACCAGGGAGCGGGGGAAACCATCCAGGAGCCAGCCGCTCTTGGAGTTGGAGAGCACATCCAGAACCATGGGAATGGTGATATCATCAGGAACCAGTTCGCCCTTGTTGATGTACTCCTTGGCCTTCATACCCAGCTCGGTGCCGCCGCCGATATGCTTGCGGAAGATGGCGCCGGATTCGATGTGATCCAGGTTGTACTTGTCTTTGGCGATGTCGCCCTGGGTGCCTTTACCGGAGCCGTTGGGGCCGAAAATCAGAATATTCATAATTCCTCCTGATGATAAAAAAGCGAAATGCCGACTGGCCATTCCGACACATTGTGCAAAAGATCACATGCTCTTATACCGGGCCAGCCCGGAAGTCAATGCTTGGAGGAGAAAAGCACGCCAGATGCGGTGATTGTGGCGGTTTTATCACCGGGGAATTGGAAGACAGCTGTACTGTGTTTTTCCAGCCAGGCCTCGTCCAGCTTGAACAAAGTATCGGACAAAACCTGCCCCGGTCCAAGACGGTCCAGGCACGCCTTGTACAGGTGCAACCGTTCCGCCTTATGCAGGGACTCAAGACGGGTATTATCCAGATTTTCACAAGCCCCGGATTCGAGGCCTTGCCAAAAGTCCTGTTCCACGCGGCCGATGCGCCATAATCGAGAAACAGACTGCCAGAAGGCGGGGTTCTCCCGTTCTATCAGCGGCAGGATCTCATTGCGCACACGATTGCGGGTCATGGAGGGATCGGCATTGGACGCATCTTCACGCCAACCAACACCCACATGGGTGACAAACGCCTTGAGCGTGGACTTTGGGATAAGCAGTAGGGGACGGATGAGAGAGCGTGCTGGGTCGAAACCAGGCATGCCGGACAAACCCGGCCACCCGGTACCCCGAATCAGACGCATGAGCACGTCTTCGCTCAGATCGTCCAATTGATGGCCCAGGGCTACGTAATCGTACTGGCTTGACTCGCAGAACCCGGCGTAGAGCCGATACCGCGCCTCGCGTCCTGCTTCCTCGAGCCCAACGCCGCGCTCTTCTGCCAGACGAGCAACGTCGCGTGACTCCACAGCACAGTCGATACCGAGGCTTTCGCACAGAGAGCGGGCAAAGGCCGCATCCTCGGCGGACTCCGAACGCAATTGATGGTCTAGATGGACGGCGCCGACCGTAAAACCGGCGCGCTGGGAGAGATAATGCAAAACCAGAAGCAGGGCGGTTGAATCCACGCCACCGGACAGGCCTACCAGGACTCGACGACCTTCCAGGTCGATGCTGAGTTCATCTTCAACAAACCGACCCACGTACAGGCAGAAATGCGCCCACTTGGGAAGGAGGTCCTGAAGGGTTTGTGGGATGTCGACAGGGACGCTGGCCATGCTACACGGAGACTTCCAGCTCCTCGATGAACTGGTCGAGGTATTCGATCATGTGCTTGCGCTGGGCCGAATCGGCGTAGGACACGCAGGAGCAACGGATCTTGTTCCGGGCCCGAACGAGCAACTCGAGACGAAGGCTGTTCTGGTCAGGGGATTCCACGGCTTCGAGGGCCATGAAATAGGGACCACATTCGTCGATGTGGGCCTTCTGTTCACCCTGGAGCAATTCCTGGGGCAGAGGCAGATAATAGATGCCGTCGATGGAACCGCGCAGACCGAGTTCGTCAAAGGCGGCGATGACAGTCTGGTAGTCCTTGTCGTTCAGGTCGTCTATGATATAGGTCCGCATTATTGTTCCTTTTTTGAAATTTCAATGTACTGTTCGATGTCCTCGGGAGCACAGGAAGCCGACTTGCGGTCCAGATGGGCGTTGTCCGGCACGGATTCGTCGTCGAGGTTGAACATCCGCCGGGCCAGGTCAATGAACCGTTCGGCCGAACCCTCTTCCTGGGTGCGACGCTTCAGAAAGCAGATGGGTTCGTGCAATGACTTGTGGGCAATGGACAAAACCAGCCGCTCCAGGGCATTGCGGGTCTTGTCGTCCACCGGGCCGAGTTTTTTCAGCGTCTTGGCCAGCTCGCGCATGGCCACTTCCTCGGAATTGCCGACGAGGTCCACGATAGTGGGCTGGATATTCAGCGAGTTGAGCCAATTGCCGAAGGTCTCCGTTTCCAGGTCTACCACGGCGCGGGCCTTGGAGGCCTCTTCCTGACGCTGAGCCATGTTCTCGTCCACCACTTCCTTGAGGTCGTCAATGTCGTAGAGGTAGACGTTGTCCAGTGTATTTACGTCCGGATCGATGTCACGCGGAACCGCGATGTCGATGAAGAACATGGGTTTGTTCTTGCGTTTGCGCAGCACGGCCTTGACGTCCTTGGCCTTGATGACGGCCACAGGGGAGCCGGTGGAGGAGATGACAATATCCACTTCGTGCAGCCTGTCCGGCATGGTCTCGATCTGGATGGGCTCACCTCCCAGATTAGCGGCCAGCGTTTTGGCCCGGGACAGGGTGCGGTTGGCAATGATGATCTCCTGGACCCCGTTGCGCAACAGGTGCATGGCGGCCAGTTCGGCCATCTCGCCCGCACCGACGAGCATGGCCTTGGTAGGCTTCAGATCACCGAAAATCTTGCGCGCCAGTTCCACGGCGGCATAGCTGATGGACACGGCGCTGGAGGCGATGGCGGTCTCGGTACGGATTCGTTTGGCTACGGAAAAAGACTTGTGCAGCAGGCGGTTGACGATGGTCTTGGCCGTGCCTTTGTCCACTGCGGCCCGATAGGCGTCTTTGAGCTGACCGAGAATCTGCGGTTCGCCCATGACCATGGAGTCGAGGGAGGATGCTACCGTGAAGATATGTCTAACCGCTTCCAGGTCCGAATACTGGTAGATGTTGTCCATCAGCAGTTCAGGCGATCCGTTGCACGCGCCGGCCCAGTACTGAACCACGGCGTCCATGGCTTCTGCCACCGGGACCTTCTTTGCAACGGCCACAATCTCCACCCGGTTGCAGGTGGAGAGGGCCAGACATTCCTGCACGGGACAGTGGGCCATGAGCCCCTGCTCGAAATTCTCGACGTCGGTCAGGGCGAATTTTTCGCGTACTTCCACGCCGGCGGTGCGGTGGTTGAGGCCTATGAGGATTATCTGCTTATTCATGGTACCGCCCTGAAAGTGATGGTGTGGTGAATGAGAGAAACGCACATCCCGGCAAAAACCCAAAGGGCCAGGATCGCCGGCTTGCGCCCGCGCCAGCCAAGCACCACGCGCTGATGGAAAAGAAATGCGTAGAGGAACCAGACCGCCAGGGAACCGATCTTCATGATATCCCAGGCAAAAGGCTTGAACGGGGCTATCAGGTACCAGCTGAAGGTGGAGAACAGGCCCAGAGTATAGAGCGGAAATCCGATCACTACGGCCCAACGGTTCACGGTATCGAACTTATCCAGCGAGGGAACGGCGTTGCCTATGGCGGAAAGCCCTTCCTTGGTCTTGAGCTTACGGTTGTAATACAGAAAAGCGATGCCCGCGCCGAATGCCATCATCAACGCACCGAGGGTGAGCACAAGCGAACCTATGTGCAGGCCGAAGAACAGGGCGGTCAGCCTCGGCGGCCAGACGACACGAATGCCGCCCAGAGCCAGCGAGGCGATAAACAACAGCAGGGCGAAGGGCAGGGCGGTGATGGCCAGGTATTCGAGGCGCAGCCGCCACCACAGTAAGAAATACAGGGCCAGCGCGCACCAGCCGATGATGTTGAAATAGAAATTGCCCCCGCCGAGAACGGCCGGGTCATGGCTCAGGGTCAGGCCCAGGTCCACCGTGTTGAAGGTGAAGCCTATGACAGCCAGCCAGATGGCGATGCGCTTGAGCCTGTCGTTCTCCGTGAAAAGGGAGGTCAGGAACAGCACGGTGCCGAGCGCATAGAGCGCGATAATCACGATATGAAGCGATTCAAACAAGCCCATCAAGCAACTCCGGGATGTTGTCGTGCAGCGGTTCGGGCAAAGACTCTTTAAGAATTTCCGCGGCCGCGTCAAGGTCGTGACCCTTCATGGCGTCAAGCAAAGCTGAATTGACCAGGGAACGGAACACCTCTGTATTGTCGGCGGTGGTCAGCCCCAGGGAGAGCATAAGCGGTCTGATACGGCCCATGGCGGTCAGCAGGTTGGCGTATTCATCGCCAAAATTTTCCTGTAATTCCTTCCGAATGCGCTTTGCCATGGCCGGGCTGCGCCCTGCGGTGGAAATGGCAACCGTCAAATCCCCGCGCTTGACCGTGGCGGGCACGATGAAGCTGCATTTCTCGGGCTGGTCCACAATGTTGCACAGAATGCCCCTATCGCGGCACAGGTTGCTGATGCGCCAGTTGACCTCTTCGGAGGAGGTACAGGCTATGACCAGGAACTTGCCGTCCAGATCCGCATCTGCGAACTCGCGGCAATAAAAATCCACGTTAGGCAGGGCCGTTACCGAGTCGAACTCCGGCCCCGGTTCTCGAGTGTCGATTATGGTCACGTGACCGGCCCCGGAATCGACCAGGGACTGGATCTTGCGTTTGCCGACCTCGCCCGCGCCGACTACCAGGCAGCCCTTGTTTTCCAGGTTCACGAAGATGGGATAATATCGCATGCGTCTTGATAACCAATGCTCGCAAACATGTAAAATGGGAAATTGCCCGGTTCTTGCAAGAATCATTGGAATTACGCTAGTGTTTTGACGCGCGCGAAACAACATGAAGAATTATCTTGTCATACAACTTGCCCGGTTCGGGGACCTGATCCAGACCAAGCGGCTGCTGGGGACGCTTGCGGCACGCCCGGAGAGCACCGTCCACCTGTGCCTGGACGCCTCCCTGGCCCCCCTGGCAAGGCTAGTCTACCCTTATGCCGTCCTGTACCCGATCACGGCCCATGGCACGGGCCTAAGCGGAGAGGAAGCAACGCTAAAAATGCTTCTGAACAACCGCAGGGTATTTGCTGAACTGGCAGAAATGGACTTCGAAACCGTCTACAATCTGAATTTCTCCGGCCTGAATTTCCGACTAGCCGCGCTTTTCGACCCAATGAGGGTGGAAGGATACGCATGGCACAATGGTCAGGAAATCACCGGCCGGTGGCCGTCCATGGCCATGCGTTGGTCCGGTTTCCGACGCTTGAGCATGAATCTGGTGGACTTCTGGGGCGCATACTGCCCGGACATGCTCCCAGCGCCCAAGGTCAACCCAGACGCCACTCCCAAAGGCGGCGGCATCGGCGTGGTCCTGGCCGGACGCGAGTCCCGACGCTCTCTGCCTGCACCGCTGCTGGCGCAAATCACAGCCACTCTTGCCGGCTCTCGCAAGGCACGGTCGATCAAACTGCTCGGCGGAAAGGCCGAACATGCGGCAGGGCAGACCGTAATCAAGGAATTGCCAGCGAATTTGCAATCCATGACCGAGAATCTGGCTGGAAAAACGGATTGGCAACGGCTTGTGGAGATCGTTGGCGCATTGGACCTGCTGATCACCCCGGACACCGGGACCATGCACCTGGCCGCCCACCTGGGCACACCGGTGGCCGCCTTTTTCCTTTCTTCCGCCTGGTGTTTCGAGACCGGCCCCTATGGCCTTGGACATACGGTCTACCAAGGGGTGACTGAATGTCTGCCATGCCTGGAAACCGCGCCGTGCAGGGAAAACCTCAAATGCCTGAACGGATTTGCAGACCAGGGTTTCCGTCGTTTTCTGGTCACTGGAAAAGCCGAACACGCACCAAAAGGAATCCTGGCCCTACACAGCGCCTTTGACGACCTGGGCCAGACATACGCCCCCTTTGTGGGAACTGACGCGGACGCTCCAAGGCGGTCCGTACTACGCGATTTTCTCCTTCACCACCTGACCGGCGCAGAACCGCGCTTCGATCGGTTGGAACAGGCCTTTGCCGAGCAACTCTACCGGGAAAAAGACTGGATGACCGTTGAAAAGCCCGCAGGGACACAGGAATAATCATGGATACGCTGCGCATTCTCGTTGTGTTGCCGCTTTACGGCGGTTCCTTGCCCATAGGCCGATACGTTGCCTCGGCCCTGAAACAGGAAGGGCACCTGGCCGAGATTTTCGAAGCCCCGGATTTCTACCCGGCCTATACGGCCATGAATGATCTCAAGGTAACTACCGACCGCTTGGATTACTTACAGAATTCATTCCTGAACGTGGTCAGTCAGGCAGTTCTGGCCAAGGTCGAGACCTTCGAGCCTGATCTGGTCCTGGCCATGGCACAGGCACCGCTCAATCCGCAGGCCCTGAAGCGGCTGCGGCGTGACGGAGTGACTACGGCCATGTGGTTTGTGGAAGATCATGACCTCTTCACCTACTGGAAGTCTTTTGCGCCACTCTACGATGTTTTTGCCGTTATCCAAAAAGGCAAATTCTTCGAGGAACTTGCGGCAATCGGTCAGGAGAATGCACTCTACCTGCCTCTGGCCGCGCAGCCCGATTTCCACCGGCCCATGGAACTCGGCCCGGTGGAGCGGCGCAAATTTGGTTCCGAGATCTCGTTCATGGGCGCAGGCTATCCCAATCGACGCAAGGCCTTCCATGAGCTGGTCAATTTTGATTTCAAGGTCTGGGGCACGGAGTGGGAGGGCGATCACGTTCTCGAACCGCTCCTCCAACTCAAGGGCGCACGCGTAACTCCAGAGGAATGCGTAAAGATTTTCAATGCAACCGCCATCAATCTCAATTTGCACTCATCCATCCAGGCAGACGAACTGGTCACCTTCGGTGATTTCGTCAACCCGCGCACTTTTGAACTGGCCGCCTGCGGCTCATTCCAATTGGTGGACAAGCGTACATTGATGAACGAAGCGTTTGCCGAGGACGAACTGGCAACCTTTACGTCAATTGATGAATTAATTGAAAAGATTGAATATTTTTCTTCACGCCCTGAGGAACGCCAGGCCTATGCCGATCGGGCGCGAGCCCGTGTCCTCAAGGATCACACCTATGCCCAGCGTATGCGCAGTCTGCTCGAATTCACGGCCCAGCGAATTCCCGGCTGGCCTAAACCGCGCACCGGATCTCCAGTCTATGGTCAGGATTTCCCGCCAGAATTGAAGGCGGACATCCAGGCTCTTCTGGGCAGATTGGGATTACCGGAGAACGTAGCCTTCGAAGATCTGGTCTGGGCGGTCCGCCAACAGCAGGGAAGGCTGGATGATCTGGACACGGCCATTTTATTCCTCGACGAATGGCGGAAACTGTACAAAAAACAGTCCTGACGAAGTTAAAGCAGCACATAAAGAAAAGCCTGGTTGATTATCTCAACCAGGCTTTTTTATTGACAAACCTAACGCTGCTTCTTGAATTGGCGCAACCAAGCGTTGAGTCTGGGCTCCTCGCCCTGGTCTTTGGGGTGATAGAACTTCCGGCCCAGCAGTTCGGTCGGAAGATAGTCCTGATCGGCCCACCCCTTGGGGAAATTATGCGGATAGAGATAGCCGCGGCCATAGCCCCATTCCCTCTGCAGGGAACTGGTGGCATTGCGCAGATGCAGGGGGACGGCCCGGGCTCCGTTCTCCCGAACGTCTTTCTGGGCCGTACGATAGGCGGCATAGGTGGAATTGCTCTTGGGTGCCAGTGCCAGGTATATGGCGGTCTGAGCCATGGGGATAAGCCCTTCGGGCATGCCAATGGCCTCGACGGCCTGATGGCAGGCCACAGCCTGATTCAATGCGAACGGGTCACCAAGCCCCACGTCCTCGGTAGCGGAGATGATCAGCCTTCGGGTAACGAACCGAGGGTCCTCGCCGCTTTCGAGCAGGCAGGCGAGGTAGTAGAGTGCCGCATCCGGGTCCGACCCTCGGATGGACTTGATCATGGCCGAAACCAGTTCATAATGGGAGTCGCCGTCCCGATCGCCCCGGACCACGATTTCAGGCAGAGATTCGCGCAGACACTCAGGGCATCGCCGATCCTTGGGGAGTTCCGATGTATACTCCAGCAAATTCAATAAGGTTCGAGCATCCCCCCCGGCCATGGCCGCGAGCATCTTGTGGCTCTCTTCCTCCAGATCAACGCCGAGTTCCTGAGCGCCGCGATGGGACACGCCCACCAGCTCCTCCCGGCTCAGTTGTCGCAAGCGCAGGACGTGCAGCCGCGAAAGCAGCTGCCGTGTAACGCTGAAGGAGGGGTTCTCGGTAGTGGTCGCGAGCAGAGTGATCTCGCCGCTCTCCAGTATAGGCAGAAAAAAGTCCTGTTGGGCCTTTGAGAAACGATGCAATTCGTCAAGAATAAGAATTTCCTGACCGGGCAGCATCTTGCGCAGGGCGGTCAAGCCCGCTTCGGGCGCGCTGACCCGGAGATACTTCTTACCGGTCAGTTGAGCCAGGAGCAGGGCGAGTGTGGACTTGCCGCAGCCGGGCGGCCCAAAGAGCAGAAGGCTTGGCATGCGCTTGGACTGGGCAAAAGCCTCGATCCGGTTTCGGATGTGGCTCTGCCCCACAAAATCGTCCATGGTAGTTGGACGAATTCTGTCTGCAAGCGGTTGGCTTTCTTCTATTTCCAGCTTCATGACCTGTCCTGTGCGCCGAACATGGCGAGGCTCAAACAATACACGGCGGCTGTTTCCCAACGAAGGATGGACGGACCGAGCGTCACCGGAGCGAATCCAGCCTGGAGCAGCTTGTCCGCCTCTGCCTGGTCAAAGCCGCCTTCCGGGCCGATTACTACAAGAGTGCGTCCTTTGGAAAGCATGTCGGGCGACAGGGGCGTGTTGGCCTCCTCAGCCTCCCATGCCAGATAGCAATGGTCGAAAGCTCCGGCCATGGCCAACAGTCCCTCAACGCCACCAGGCACGGTTTCCAAGTTTGGTAACCGGACAGCTCCGCACTGTTTGGCCGCCTGCACGAACTTTTCGTTCCAGGTCGCCTTGGGATCATCTGGCAGGGCTCCCTGGCTGCG
Organism: uncultured Pseudodesulfovibrio sp.; assembly: GCF_963662885.1. Classification (NCBI taxonomy): domain Bacteria; kingdom Pseudomonadati; phylum Thermodesulfobacteriota; class Desulfovibrionia; order Desulfovibrionales; family Desulfovibrionaceae; genus Pseudodesulfovibrio; species uncultured Pseudodesulfovibrio sp. The sequence continues at coordinate 286,578 of NZ_OY760065.1, read as the reverse complement.
CTTTGCCTGCCAAAAGATCACGCCATTTCCCTGGAGTTCAACGACTTTTTCAAGCAGATAATCACGCCGTTTCGACTTGCCCCAGCCGATGGCCAGAGTCAGGCCATCTTCAGGATCGGGATGCTCGGCCAACTTTACGGCCTCAAGATCGGCTCGATGCTTGGCAATGTCACGCACCGTGAACAGCCCTTCGCGTCCCTGTCCGTCAAAAAGGCGCACCGTCTGCGCCTTTTCCGTGCGCAAAATGGTACCCATGTGCCGGGCTTCGGGACCGCTCAAACGGACCACTTCCCCCTCGTTGGCGGGCCACTGCTCCGGAGGCAGAAAAAAGGTGTTCAATCGTGCCATGATGAAATCCGAAAAAAAAGGCCGGGAGCGAACCCCCGGCCGGTTGAGCTAGAGTTCGTTCATTATGAGATCATCATACGTCTCTCGTCTGCGGGCGACAATGACCTTGTCGCCGTCGACGATCAGCTCGCAAGCTCGCGGCCTGGAGTTATAATTGGACGACATGGTGAAGCCGTAGGCTCCGGCCGAGTAGCAGACCAATCGCTCGCCCTGTTCCACGGCGGGCAACTCCCGGTCGCGGGCCAGAAAGTCGCCGGACTCGCAAATGGGGCCGACCACGTCAAACACCTTGGGATCACGGCCCTTTTTCTCCACTTCATCAATACGGTGGTAGGAGCCGTACAGGCTGGGACGAATAAGGTCGTTCATGGCCGCGTCCACGATCAGGAAATTCTTGGTCGGGTTGGACTTTGTGTAGACCACTTCTGTGACCAGGATACCCGCGTTGCCGGCGATAACTCGGCCCGGTTCGAGGATGACCTTGAGTTGCAACCCTTTGAGCTTGTCGCTGAGCGCCTTGCCGAATTCAGCAGGGTGGGGCGGCTCTTCTTCGTTGTAGGGGATGCCCAGACCGCCGCCCAGGTCAAGATACTTGATCTCGATGCCGATCTCCTTGAGACGGGCATGGAAGGCCAGGAGTTTGTCCAGGGCTTCCAGGAACGGATCCAGGGAAGTCAGCTGGGAGCCGATGTGGCAGTCCATGCCCACAGGCTCGATATTCTCCAGTTCGGCGGCACGCTTGTAGGCATCCATGGACATTTCGATGTCCAGGCCGAACTTGTTCTTCTGCATGCCGGTGGAGATGTACGGGTGGGTCTGCGGGTCAACGTCGGGATTGATGCGAAAGCTGACGCGCGCGGTGGTTTTCATCTCACCGGCCACCTGGTTGATCCGCTCCAGCTCGGCCAGAGACTCCACGTTGAACATGAGGATGCGGGCCTCCAGAGCATCGCGGATCTCGGAGTCACGCTTGCCGACACCAGAATAAACAATGCGGCTGGCGTCCACCCCGGCCTGCAGGGCGCGGTAGAGTTCGCCGCCGGAAACAATGTCCATGCCAGCGCCTTCCTGGGCCAGCATCTTGAGCACGGACAGGTTGGAGTTGGCCTTGACCGAAAAGCAGGTCAGATGGTCGAGCTCGTCAAAGGCGGAGTCAAAAGCCTTGAAATGCCGCTTGAAGGTCGCCGCGGAATAAATATAAAGCGGGGTGCCGTACTGCTTGGCCAGTTCCGTGACGCTCACCTCTTCGGCAAACAGCACGCCGTCCCTATGTTCGAAATGATGCATATGATTCGATCTCCTGATAAAGATGTATGGGGATCAATACGCCGTATGAAACGATATCATCCAATACTTTTGAAATATAAAACCGACAAAATGGCCTATGGTTCGGCCATATACACATCTGTGTACTGCATGGACATGGTCGGAATCTCACTTTTGCCGGATACCTGGAAACGGTACTCAACGCCAGGCTCAAGACCGCAGATACTCAGTTTCAGGACCTTGCCTTCGAGATCAAAACCCTGCTGGCCGCGAGTAAAATGCTGCACGGCTCGAGGCACAAACGGACAGCCAACGCATCCCTGTCCTTCCTCGTCGCCCACAGCCTCGTAGAGTACGCTGGCTCGCCACAGTCTATCCACGGCGCCTGACACGCCCACCTGCACAACCAGACAATCGTCGATACGTTCGCCATCCATGAGCTTCAGGGTGAACCGGTCCTCGTTGCGGGAAGCTTCCGGCCATTGCTTGCGGCCCAGAGCGCATCCGGCCAGCACGGCCAGGGCGAAAAGGAGTAGAATGGTGGTGGCAAGAGATTTACGCATCGGTCAGTCCTTGATCATGTCTTTCCACTGATTGAGCAGCATCAACGCCTGAATTGGAGTCATCCCGTCCACGTCCAGGTCCGTCAGCTGGGTGACGATCGGGTGCTCGCACAGCTCGCGGTCGACCTTGATGGGCGGGGCGCCAAATCCGGGCAGCAATGTCTGCGAAGCCCGATCCACGGCTCCACCAGCTTGGTTATCCTGCGATTTTTCTTCGAGTTCCGCAAGGATTTCCCGGGCACGCTCAACCACTGGGCGGGGAACGCCTGCCAGTCGGGCCACCTCAATGCCGTAGCTGCGATCGGCCGGACCGGGTACAAGCCTCCGTAAAAAAACGATATCCCCTTTCCACTCCTTGACCGCGATATTCAGGTTGCGCAACCCCTCGATCTTGCCTTCCAGGCTGGTCAACTCGTGGTAATGGGTAGCGAACAGAGTTCGCACCGAACCACCCGCGCGGGTGGACAGTTCCTCGACCACGGCCCAAGCCAGGGAAAGTCCGTCATAGGTGCTGGTGCCGCGTCCGATTTCATCCAGAATGACCAGGCTCCGTCTGGTGGCCTGCCGGAGGATACGCGCGGTTTCAGTCATCTCGACCATGAAGGTGGAGTGCCCCTGGGCCAGGTTGTCCGAAGCCCCCACGCGGGAAAATACTCTATCCGCCAGCCCGATGCGCGCGCTGGTGGCCGGAACGAACGAGCCGATCTGGGCCATGATGGTCATGATGGCCACCTGACGCAGGACCGTGGACTTACCGGCCATATTCGGGCCGGTTATGAGCAGGATACGTCGGGTCTGGTCCATGCGCAGATCGCCGGGAATATAGTTGGACGCGCCCATGGCCGCCTCGACCACGGGATGCCGCCCCTGTTCAATCTCGATCTCCAAGTCCTCGTGCAGAGTAGGGCGGGTCCACTCGTTAACCCGGGCAGCCTCGGCCAACCCCTGCCAGAAATCCAGTGACGCGACCACGTCGGCCATGAACAGGAATCGGGCGCGGGCCTTGGCCAGACGTTCCCGCAGCTCTTGGAAAAGCCTGTACTCCAGGCTCTTGCGCTCTTCGGAGGCTGAGATGATCCGATCCTCCATCTCCTTGAGCTCCGGCGTTATGTAGCGCTCGCTGTTGACCAGGGTCTGACGTCTGATGAAATGTTCCGGGACCTGCCCCTTGTACGCCTTGGAGACCTCGAAATAATACCCGAACACCTTGTTGAAGCCGAGCTTCAGCTTGGGGATGTCGTTCTTGGCCAGCTCTGCCTGGTGCAGGGCCTTGAGTCGGTCCTCGCCGTGCTCGTTGAGCTCGATAAGTTCATCCAGAACCGGGTCGTATCCCTTGCGGAAAAGACCGCCGTCCGTGATCACGGGCGGAGGGCTGTCCACCAGTGCGGATTCAAGCAGTGCGCAGAGGTCGTCCATTGCGTCCCACTTGCCCACGATGCGCTTGAGCTCGGCGGCTGTATCCAGATTCTCTCCACTCAGCAGGGAATACAACTGGGGCAACTGGGAAAGGCTGCGGCGCAGGGCGATAAAATCCTTTGGATTGGCTCGACCGAGAAAGATGCGCGTGGACAGTCGTTCCAGGTCGTAAACGGAATCCAAACCATGACGGATATCAGCGCGGAGCCGGTCGCGCTCAAACAGAAAGGCCACACACTCCTGGGTCTTTTCTATAGGCGACAGGTTACGCCACGGTTGGCGCAGGCGGGCTTCGAGCAAACGGCCGCCCATGGGAGTCATGGTTCTGTCCATGACCTGCCACAGGGTGCCCAGGCCGGTTTTGCCGTCAAGCCTGCGGAAAATTTCAAGATTGCGCTCAGTAACCTCGTCCAGCAGCAGGTGCTTGCCGAGGTTGAGCGGCTTGAACTCGCCCAGGTGGCCGAACTCACCCTTTTGGGTCTGATCCAGATAGGTCAGCAGGGCACCACAGGCTCTGACCAACTCGTTCTTGCCTGCCAGACCGAGGCTGTCCAGATCGGCCGCGTGCTGGGCCTCCAGAATGCGAGTGCGCGCTCCGGCCAGATCGAAGAAAGTTCCCGGGGCAACGCCTGTAACCTGACCGGCCAAGTCGCCGAACTGGGGCGGAACCTTGACGCCTTGAGGCAGGAGCAGCTCGCTCGGATTGATCTTGACCATCCACTGCCACAGCTCGGGCTCCTTGCGGCTGTAGAGCCCGGACCATTGACCTGTGGAGAAATCCAGCCATGCTATGCCGCCCGCATCCTTGGCGCTGTCCCAGAAGAAGGCTCCAAGATAGTTGTTGGCCTTGGACTTGAGGTTGGAGTCCTCGACCACCGTGCCGGGCGTGAGCACGCGGGTCACGTCTCGCTTGACCAACCCCTTTGCTTCCTTGGGGTCTTCAATCTGATCACAGATGGCGATCTTGTATCCCTTGTCGAGCAGTTGGCTCAGATACGGCTCCACGGAATGGTGGGGCATGCCGCACATGGGAATGGGGTTCTCGTCGTTGGGATTGCGGCTGGTAAGGGCGATCTGGACCGCCCGGGACACGACCTCCGCGTCCTCGAAAAACAATTCGTAGAAGTCTCCCATACGGAAGAACAGCAGGCAGCCCGGATTCTCCTCCTTGAAACGGAGGTACTGCTCGAGCATTGGAGTCAGTTTTCTTTGTGCCACGAGATCTTTGATGCGGTGTATTTATTCTGTGATGTCGGTTCGAAAGGCAATGGAATGCCAGCTGTGACAGCGCGGGCAGTTGAAAAATATCTGGTCGCGCTTCAAGCCGCAGTGGCGGCAGAAGAATCGGCGGACCCGACGGGCCCGGCCAAGGAAAAAGGAAAGCTGCTCCTTGAAAAAGGGCGTCAGCGTCTGTTCGGCTCGGGAAAGATCGAAGAGTTCAAGGCGGGCCTGCCAGAAATCGGCGTTGAGCATGAGTGCCTTCTCGAACCAGGAGCGGGCGTTGTCCGTGTCCTCGACCCGAAGCAGGAGCATGGCCCCGTAGTAGAGCAGCAAAACGTCAGGCTCCTGGGATTCCATGATCGGCACCACCACAGCAACGACCTTGTCGTCCGGACAGGCTTTGGACCACTCGGTTTCCTCGCCAAAGGAATTGACCCGGGCTTTTTCCGCCTGTCCCAGCGCCTGCAACAATCCCTCGAAGAGGACAAAGCGCAATTCAGGGGCCAGATACTCCAGCGCCTGAGACAGGACATCGCCGATCTTGGCCGCATTGCCTGTTTTGTAGGCCTGGGTCATCTGCTCGAGCCATGCTTCCACGGAACCGGGGTAGGCCCGGATGGCGTGACGCAGAGCGCGGTTGCCCTGGGAACTGTTGCCCTCGCTGAAGCGATCCTTGGCCAGACGGACCAGGTAATGCGCCTGAGGCAGCGGCAGATCGAGCTGACCGTAGGACTCGGCCGCCTTTTCATAGTCGCCACGTTCCGCCGTCAGTCGGGCCATCTCCCTATGAATGGAAATGGGGTCCTGGCCCAGGGAGCGGGCTTCTTGAAATGCCTTTTCCGCCCTGTCCAGAAAACCGGCGCGGCGGAAATCCCGCCCCAGTTCGAACCAGGCGCGGGCCTTGAACTCACGGTCCAGGCCCGGCCTGACGATAAGGCTGTTTCTGATTTGGATGGCGCGCTCTATCTCGCCCTGAGAACGGTACAGACTGCCGAGCGCAAGATAAATTTCAACCGCTTCGGGATCGTTCTGGACGACCTTGCTGAGTTCCTCGATGGCCGCGCGGGTGTCCTGCACAGGCGGAGATTCGCCGTTGCCTGACATACGGACTCGGTCGAGGAGGGCGCTTTGCGCCTTTTTGCGGTTGAATAGCTTCCAGCCCATGATGATGCCTAGAGGCTTCCTTCTTCCTTGGTCTCGGTGACGGAAGTGTAGGAGGAATCCTCGCTGATGGGCATATTGCGCAGGGAGTTCAGTTCCTGTTCCAGGCTGGCCATGCGGGTGCGGCACTCCTTGAGCTTGGAGGCGCCACGGAACTTGTCCACCGCGAAGTAGATCAGGGTCAGCAGCGAACCGGCCACAAAGGCGAGCAGGATCAGGAAGCCGAAGGGCAGCGGGATGGAGTGGAGGGTGGCCACATAGGGAATATCGAGGATCAGCGTCAATTCCTGCAACAGAACATCATTGTTCTGGCTGAAGAAAAAGATGGAAAAGACGAAAAGTGCTAACAGAAACAGGACCTTGATAAAACGCATGCGGTTCTCCTTAAGCGCTGATCGCATCGAACAGCGGCTTTAAGCGGCTGTAGGTTGAGTGCAGGTGTTCGGGGATGACCGTGGTCTCACCGAAGACGGCCATAAACGAAGCGTCCCCGTTCCAACGGGGCACAATCTGAAAATGCATGTGCTGGGCAATGCCGGCACCGGCCGCCTCGCCCAGATTGAGTCCCATGTTGATCCCGTGAGGGTGGAAGGCATCTTCCAGAATCTGGACGCATCGCCTCAACCACAACATGCAGTCGTTGGACTCTTCCAAAGTCAGGTCCGTCAGGTGGCTCACGTGACGGTAGGGAGTGACCATGAGATGCCCATTATTATAGGGGAATTTGTTCATGACCACAAAACAATGCTCTCCACGAGCGAGGATGCAGCGCTCCTCGTCCTCGTTCGTGTGCTCGGGAATGCAAAAAACGCATTCCTCGGGCTTGGGGCCGAGAATATAATCAAGGCGCCAAGGCGCCCACAAAACATCCATGATCCACTTCCAGTTGACGTTCACGTTGGTCGCGAAGTTCGACCCATCGCCGAAACAGCCCGCGCATACTTACCAACATCTTGATTTTCTACACGGCTTGCCAGTCAAGGGCAAGAGGGGAAAGCGTCTACTCTCCGCTCTCTTCCTCAAGCTCCGCCGACAATTCCTTATTCAATTTTTTCGCCAGATTCAATTGCTCGTGGCGGGTTTCCGCCTGGCCGTCGATTTTCGCCGTCATCAACCGATCCAGAATGAGCGAGTAAATGGGCCCCGGTTCAATACCTATATTCTGGAGGTCCTTGCCGTTCACCTCGATTTCGACATATTGCAACCGTGCGAGGTATTGGGAAATATTACGACGAATATATTCCTTCCGGCTACGGGCCATGAGGAAAAGGATACCCTCGACCGGAATGGGGTGGAGGATCTTGTATAACCGGCTCAGCCGCGAATGTCCTTCCTTCCAGCCCATCAGCTTCATCAATGCCTCGCCGATCATGTCGCGCAGATGGAAGAAGTCCCGCTCCTCCTTTTGCGTAAAATGCAAACGGCTCGTCACTTGCCCGATTTGGTCCCGCTTGATGCCCGCGGTCAATCCCAGGATGTAGAGCTTCCACGGGGTCGCCGACGGTTCCAGATAAAGCAGCTTGTACCAATTGTGGACCTTGACCAGCTCAGTCAGGATCTGAACACGTTCGCGATCAATGGAGAGCAGGGGATGAATGGCTTCCATGATTCCGAGTTCCTGCATCCGCAACAGACAGGCCAAGGGATCTTCCTCGTTCATGATCAGCTGCAGCTCATGCATGACTCTGGTCCCGGAAAGCTTGCTGAAGAGCTTCAGAGTGAGTGCGTTCTTGATCAGCCGCATGGTCTGGCCACCGATCTGAAAATCGAAACGGCGCTCAAAGCGGATAGCCCGAAGGATTCGGGTGGGATCCTCAACAAAACTCAATGAGTGGAGCACCCGAATGGTCCGATTACGGATGTCGCGCTCGGCACCGAAAAAGTCCACCAATTGTCCGTAGCGGCCGGGATTTATGCGCAAAGCCAGGGCGTTGACCGTAAAGTCGCGGCGGTACAGGTCCATTTTAATGGAAGATAGCTCTACGGTAGGCAGGGCGGCAGGGTATTCGTAATATTCGAGTCGGGCAGTGGCCACGTCCACACGCTGGCCGTCATCCAGGATAACAACGGCAGTCTTGAACTTGGAATGCGCCTTGACTCTCCCACCGAGCTTGGCCGCGAAGCGTTTGGCAAAATCGATGCCGTCACCTTCAACCACAAGATCAAGGTCGAGGTTGGGCCGCCCGAGCAGGATGTCCCGCACAAAGCCACCGACAGCATAGACTTCCCAGCCGATCTCGGCCCCCAGGTCGCCGGCTTCCTTAAGAAGTTCGAGCATGCGCTGAGGAAGGCGGTTCTTGACCTGGGAAGCGATGTTCCGCTCCCTGCGGTGGTCGGGCATGAGAGAATCCGGGATGCGGGCGGGCTCCTCGATGAGCATGTTCATCAGGTCCGTCCGGGTGATGACGCCGGTCAGTTCGCCATTCTCCACAACAGGCAGCATCCGCTGGCGGTTGCTCAAAATTATTTCCATGACCCGGTAGAGATCAGTGTCGGCCTTCACCGTATCGAACGTCCGGGTCATGTATTCGCTCAAGCCCACTTCGCCAAGATGATGGGAAACGGCTTTATCCGCGATTTGCTGGCCGATTATGCCGATACATCGCATGCTGTCCTTTTCCACCACAGGCACATCCTTGAGGCCATAGCGGCTCATTAACTCCAGAGCGTCGGCCATGGACTTGTCGCCCTCTATGACCACAGGTGGCCGGGACATGAGGGAATCGACCACGATCTGCGGATTGATTTGGGAATAGAACAGGGCGAACAGATCGTCTCGAACCTCGGCCAGGGTGCGGTCCTTGACCGTGGCTGAGGCCGCTGCGTCATGACCACCGCCTCCCAGGGATGAGCAGATACGGCCGACATTGACGTCCGGGCTCTTGGACCGGGCCACCAGATGGATGCGGTCGGCCATGCGACCCAACGCGAAGACCACCTTGATCTTCTCCATATCCATAAGCTTGTGAACGAGCAGGGCGAAGTCGGGCACGAACTTGTCCGTGGACATCTCCGTGATGACCACGTCCACGCCGTGGATGTCATACGTTTTGGCGTTCTTGAACAATTCTCCCAGATAGGTGACCTGTTCGGCGGACAGTTCATGAGACAGAAGATCGGCGATGACCTCTATGTCCATGCCCTGGGACTTGAGCCAACCGGCGGCCTCGAAGTCCTGAGGCGTTGTGGTGTTGAAACCGAAGGAGCCGGTATCCTCATAGATGCCGATGCCGAGCAGGGTGGCCTCTTCCGTGTTCAGGGTCAGACCGCGCCCCATGATCTCGTGTACGATTATGGTGGTAGTGGAACCCCACTCACGGACCACGCTCTTTTCGGCTGGCAGGTCTTCATCGCTGTCAGGGTGGTGGTCGTAGAGATGGATTCGCAGCCCCTCGTTATCCAGCACGGGGCGGACATGAGGAATCCGGGAGCGCTGGCGGGTGTCCACAACGACCAGCAGTTCCACCGACTCGGGTTCGATATCCTTGAAAGCCTTGAAGTTGAAAAGATAGGTAGTGCTTTCGATGAAGAAATTGCGCAGGCTGGATTCCTGGCTGCCCGGGAAAATGAGGACCGCCTCGGGATAGAGCTTGCTGGCCGCAACCATGGCCCCCAGAGCGTCGAAGTCGGCATTGGCGTGGGCCGTGATCACGGTCGGGGCTTTTATCTTTTCCGATTTCTTTTTCATTCTATATTCTGAGTTGTTACAATGATCACATACTTGATCGCGGATGGAACTTCCGGTGCAGGGTCTTGAGGCGGTTGGCCTCAACATGGGTATAGATCTCGGTAGCGCTTATGTCCGCGTGCCCCAGCAGGATCTGCACTGTACGCAGGTCCGCGCCACCTTCCAACAGGTGGGTGGCGAAGGAGTGACGGAAGGTATGCGGCGAGATGGACCGCTTTATCCCGGCGGTCTCTGCGTATTTCTTGATCAGTTTCCAGACGCCCTGGCGGGTTAACCCCTTGCCCGAGCGGTTCAGAAACATGAAATCCTCGCGCGGTTTGAAACCGGGACGTGTGAACTCCATGTAGCGATTCAGAAAGTCCTGAGCAGTATAATGGATGGGGATCAGTCGGTCCTTGGCCCCCTTGCCGAAGACCTTGAGCATGCCCACTTGCGGATCGTAATCCAAAACCTTCATGCCGATGAGTTCGGAGACGCGCAGCCCCGCCGCGTAGAGCAGCTCCAACATGACCTTATCGCGCATGCCGAGCGGAGTGGAGGTATCGGGTAGGGCGAGGACGCGGGAAATCTCCTCTCGGCTGAGAAATTCCGGTAGCTTACGCGGCAATTTAGGATTTTCCAAAAGCTGCCCGGGATCTTCCTTGTACCATTTCTCGCCCACGGCAAACGCAAAGAATCCGCGCAGGGAGGAAAGATGCCGGGCAAGGGAACGGCTCTTGAGGCCGCGAGCCCGCAGATGGGTCAGGTAGAGGAACAGGGTCTTGTCCGTCAGGTCCTTCAGGTCGAAGGACTTGTCATCCAAAAATGCGAGCAGGGACCCGAGATCGTTGGCGTAACCGGTCAGGCTGTTTTCGGACAACCCCTTTTCGATCAACAGGTGTTCAAGGTACCGATCCACCCAGGGGTGGCTGTACTCATTGATGTTTTTTTCTTTTTCTTGGCGCGCCATGATCACTGCCGGACCGGTTTGATACTATTAAAGTATTGGATAATATCCACGGGAAAAGGGTATCTGCCACGCTGCATGGAAACCAAGCACGGCTACCTTCATCCTTGCTAACAAGGTGAGGGTCAAAGCGCAATGGTTCGCATTGACACAGGGTCTTGCCACCATTATGAAAGTGCTTCAATATCCGGATTCAAGGAGAGACCATACATGTCTGAATTCAAGTTGGCCGACCGCTTGTCGGCGCTGCCTCCGTATCTTTTCGCCGCCATCGACAAGGCCAAGGCCGAAGTCGCCAAAAAGGGCATGGATATCATCAGCCTGGGTATCGGCGACCCGGACCTGCCCACCCCGGAATTCATCATCGAGGCTCTGTACGAGAGCGCCAAGAAGCCAAAAAACCACCGGTACCCCGACTATGTCGGCATGCTGGCCTATCGTCAGGCCGTGGCCGACTGGTACAAGGAGCGCTTCAACGCCGATCTGGATCCCGAAACCGAAGTCGTCAGCCTCATCGGCTCCAAGGAGGGCATTGCCCACTTCCCGCTGGCTTACGTCAATCCCGGCGATACGGTCCTGGTGGCTACGCCGAACTACCCGGTCTACGGCATCGCCACGGAATTCGCCGGTGGCAAGGTCGAGTACCTTCCCCTGCTTGAGGAAAACGACTTCCTCGTCGACCTGGACGCCATCTCCGACGACACCTGGGCCAAGGCCAAGATGATCTTCGTCTGCTACCCGAACAATCCGACCGCGGCCACTGCGACCAAGCCCTTCTATGAGAAGCTGATCGAAAAGGCCAAGGAATTCAATGTAATCGTGGTTTCCGACGCGGCCTACACCGAAATTTACTACGATCCGGACAACAAGCCCCTTTCCATCATGGAGTGCGAGGGTGCCAAGGACGTCTGCATCGAGTTCCATTCCCTGTCCAAGACCTACAACATGACTGGCTGGCGCATTGGCATGGCCGTGGGCAACAAGAGCCTTATTGCTGGTCTGGGCAAGATCAAGGAAAACGTGGACTCCGGCATCTTCCAGGCCGTTCAGGAAGCCGGCATCGCCGCCCTGAAGCAGGGCGAGCCCTTTGCTGAAGGATTCCGGGCCATTTACAAGGAGCGTCGCGATGTTGTCAGCGCCGCCCTGAACAAGATCGGCATCAAACACCGTGTGCCGGATGCCTCCTTCTACCTCTGGTGCAACGTGCCGGAAGGGTATAAGTCCGCAGATTTCGTGACCAACGTGCTCATGAAGACCGGCGTGGTCCTGACCCCGGGCAACGGCTTCGGCGGTCCTGGCGAAGGGTACTTCCGCATCTCCCTTACCGTGAACAACGACAAGCTCGAGGAGGCAGTATCCAGAATTTCGAAACTGTGACCTGCTACGTGAGCCTTGGCTCAAACGTAGGGGACACTGAAGACAATCTGCATGAGGCATTGGTCCTTTTGGAGGACTACGGTGACGATATCCGTCTGAAAAAGGTCTCGGACTACTACGAGACCGAACCTCAGGGGGAGATCAAGGATCAGCCGTGGTTCACCAACCAGATTATCGAGCTCGAAATTGATGCCGAAATCTGGTCGCCCCCCGGTTTCCTGTCCACCTGTACGGCCATTGAGGCCAAGATGGGCCGAACCCGAGCCGTGCCCGGTGGCCCCAGACCGCTGGACATGGACATCATCGCCTGGGGCGATACCGTTATGGACATGGATTTCCTGACCCTGCCGCATCCTCGCGCCAAGGAGAGGGCATTCGTGCTCGTACCGCTCAAGGAGATTGCCCCTGATTTCGTCTTCCCTGACGGAACCACTGTGGACGAGGCCTTGTCCGCCATCGAATACAGGCAGGAAGGGCGCAAGCTCTGGCAGGACTCCTGATAAAACCAAACAACGAGGCTACCCATGCTCAAATTCCTGGTCATCGCCGCGGCATTGTTTCTGGTCTACAAGCTCTTCATGGGCGACAAGCGCAAGAAGGACATGAAAAACGATAAATCCTTCAAGCAAAAGGTTGCCTCCGGCGAGATGGTCAAGGACCCGTCCTGTGGGACCTATGTTGACAAGGACGGCGACATCCGCGTCCGGGAGGGGGACAAGGTCCACGTGTTCTGTTCCTACGAATGCCGGGATAAATACCTCAAAAGTATAGGCGCGGCAGCCCCCAAACAGGAAGAAGAGTAGTCTCGCCTGATATCCGAATACCCAAAAAGGCCCTTGCAAGGGCCTTTTTTTTGGCCCTTACGTCGAGGCCAAGTCACTTTATACAGCCCATATTCACACGTCGGGGAATTCACCAGCCCCCCTCCGGCACCGAACCGTCCGCGTTCGGTGACTCAACCACTTCGAGCCCTCGGATGATTGTTGCACGTGCCTTCAGTAAAAGAATAATTGTTTAAAAACGTATGCCTGATTATTTTTTCTTGGTAAGAACTTACAGGGCAGGTTTAAAAAACAAGACGATTGATTCTTCCGGACCACTCAGTACTTGGGCCGGTCCTGAAGAAAGAATGCCCGTAGGGGTCAATCGATGGAGTAGGCAAGGCTCGAGCTGTAAATTCTAGGCAGCATGAACCGGCAAATCGAGATTTTAAGCGCATGAGACAACAACCAGCAAGGAACGAATATGCGACTTAAGTTTACGATATACCTGACGGTATTGTTTCTTTTATTGTTTTCTGTAGATCTGGTGTTGCAGGAACTTCTTTTGCGCCAGTTTCGTAGCCAACAGGTTGTTGATGTCTCGCAGAGAATCGCGCCGATCCGGGTCGGCATAGAAAAAGAAATCGTAAATAATCTCCTTCTTATTCAAGGAACGGCAAACTACATTTCAGTACATCCCGATATCACAGCCAAAGAATTCAGGCTGTACGCGCAGGGGGCTTTGCAGGGAAGCAATCTCCTACGGAATTTGGGAGCCGCCCCAGATTTGATCATGCGCTTCGTGTATCCCCTACGTGGAAATGAAAATGTCATAGGTATAAATTACCGGGACTTGCCCAACCAATGGCCGCAGGTCCAGCTCGCCATGCGTAAAGGGAGCATGGTGGTTGCCGGACCGATCAATCTTGTTCAGGGGGGGAGGGGACTCGTCGGCCGTGCACCGGTTTTCATTAATAAGGGGTCAACAACGGATGACGGCCGCAAGGAATCCTGGGGCATCGTTTCCGCAGTCCTCGACATAGACCGGTTGTTTCTTGTTCTAGAGGAGAAAAACATTTCGGATCTGCGTATTGCCATCCGTGGGAAAGATGGAAAGGGGGCCCAAGGAAAGGTCTTTTCTGGAGACGAGATCCTTTTTAATCCGTCTTCCAAAGCGATCCTCTCGGACATCTTTTTCCCTTCAGGATCATGGCAAATGGCCGTGCTTCCCAAAAGCGGGTGGCCGGTTCGTCATCCCTTGTCCGGTTATGTGCACTTGGCGTTCCTGCTATTTTTCTTCATCTTTCTCTATTTGGGCTACCGCGACCTGAGGCAGCGTATTGAAGTCTCGCAGGGAAAGATGGATCTCGACGAAGCGCAGGCTATCGCCCATCTGGGGAATTGGTCTTATACCCCCCGGACCGACGTGGTCGAATGGTCCGAGGAGACCTACCGCATCTTCGGTGTGGATAAATCGGAGTTCACGCCGTCGCTGGACGCTTTTTTCGAACTCGTCCACCCGGCGGACCGGGAACGCATGAAAAACGCATATTGGGATTCTATCAAGTCACGGGAAAGACTCTCCATCGACCATCGAATCATCCGGCCGGACGGATCGGTCCGGTACGTCCATGAGCAGGGCGAGAACCGGTACGATGGGGGAGGGGAGTTGATCCGTTCTTTCGGAACCGTGCACGACACAACCAATCGTGAAGTCATCGCCAAGGAGCTGGCGGCCGAACAGGCGAAGATCCAGGCCATGGCTGAGGCCACATATGACCCGCTAATCATGATCGATGCCGAGGACACGATCCTTTTTTGGAGTCCTGCTGCGGAAAAGGTCCTGGGATGGACGTCGGAGGAAGTCGTCGGGCAAAAGATGCACCCGCTTATCACTCCGGAGGAGTATCTCAAACCTGCTCAAGAGGGCCTCAAACAATTTGCGACGACTGGCAGGGGGCCTGTGCTCGATTCTATCATGGAGTTCCCGGCAATCCGCAAAGACGGTCAGACGTTTCCCGCTGAACGTTCTGTCAGTGCATTTCAGGTAGACGGCGAGTTTTTCGCTGTGGGGATGCTTCGTGACATCACTGACCGCAAAAAGACTGAAGGCCAGCTTGAGCTTATGGCGAACACGGATGAACTAACCGGTATATACAACCGGCGCTATTTCATCGAACAACTGGAAGTGGAGTTCCTCCGTTCACGACGGTACAAGACCAAAACCAGTCTCATCCTGTTCGATGCCGACAATTTTAAAAAAATCAATGACACCTACGGACATGACGTCGGCGATGAGGTTCTTGTTTACCTGACGAAAGCAGCCAAAGAGAATCTCCGTGAAGTGGACTGCCTAGCCCGTTTTGGCGGCGAGGAGTTCATCATCCTATTGCCCGAGACCCACCTCAAGGACGCGTTGATCGTTGCCGAACGAATCCGCAGCTTCGTTGAGCAGGCCGAATTCCTCCTAGACGACGGAGCCATCCTTCATTTTACGGTGAGCCTGGGGGTAACCGAAATTCATGGGGATGAGGAAGGGCATAGCCAGGTCATCAAGAGAGCTGACACGGCCATGTACCGCGCCAAGCAAACCGGGCGAAACAAAGTGGAATCTGAATAACTCCGAATACCATACCGACAGTATTTCGACTGTCACCACACAGAACCGGCACGTGGCCAAATTCGCCACAAGACGACTGTCAGTGCTTGTCGGCTACGCCAAGTTGATAACTTACCAATTGACGCTTGTCTGGACGAGCTTTTTTCAAAGTGATGGCATTTAACTTACATAAATTCAGGCATTTGTATATTTGTCTCATAATGTAAATTATGTAAACTTTTAACAACGGGAAGCCAAAAAAGCCACAATCGTCACCCTGAATTTGCCCTTCCCAAATCCGTTCTCACGAGTTTTTGTAACTGTTGGGATATGAATCTTCGGACGAAACCGTATTGCTTCCCATTGAGCATTCTTTTCGCGGCTGTTAATGATGCCCCATCACAAACAGACAAAAAGGCCGCTACGGCCGATTTGAGGAAAAATGAAATCACGCATCGCGTTTTCGCTACTGACCGCTTTTATGCTTTTGGCTGGACTGTCACCCGCCTCGGCTGCGGAGAAACAGTCCTTTCAGGAATGGCTTGAACACTACCGAGCCTGGGATCGTTTGGAAAAGGAATACTCCCATGAGTCCGCAGCCGACACGCCCGAGGCTGTTCTCAAACGAGTCCAAGTCTATTTGAATCTCAATTCTCCGCAAAAGGCCCTTGAGATCGTCGAAATGACGCCGGCTTTCAGCGGATCTGACGAAGCGCAACGTCTGTGGCTGGGAGGCCAGGCACAACGAGGGCTCGGCGATCTGACCAAGGCCGTGCTCTGGTACACCCAGGCCACCAAATTCATGTCTGACGACGAAATCCGAGCCAGATTCAAAGGTGAACCCGCCCTCGAATCAATCTGGCACGACGTCTGGCTCAAGATGTACTGGTCTTATCTGGCCAACAACACACTCTCCAAGGATTCCCAGAAGGAAGCCCTTGATATGATTCGGAGTGTTGGTCTCAAAGTCTGGAACAACAATTTCTGGAACAAGGTTAATGGGATCATGAACCCTCAACCGATTGCTGCCGACAATCCTCCCGTTAAAGGACCCGCAGCAGACGTTCTCGCAGTCGTCCCCATGGTTCAGTCTGCGGACACGCAGTTGATAGTCAAGGCTATGGCATCGGTTTCTCTGGAAAAATTCGATGAAGCGACTTCCGCTGTAGAAAATATCTCAAACGAAACGGTACGCACCTTCTGGACGTCGGTTCTTCACTTCCTCAGCAGTGGAAACACGCCGGAAGAACTTGATGTGTTTTTACAAGGCAACTACCTGAAGGCACATGCATTCTGGGCCGGAAACGTCCTTGCACCCTACTCCAAATCCCGTAGCGACTGGTTCCTGGGGAATCCGGATTCCGCAGCCTGGACCAAATTCCGCAACAACATCCTGACCATGGCACCTGAAGAAGCAGAAAAGGCCATCGATAACGAGTTGGGCTCCATGCTCATATCCGAGCAAACCGCAACCCTGCTGCGCAACTTCAAGTTAGCCCTGTCTCTGTCTAACGGCAATATGCAGATGGCTTCAACTGTTTGGAATTCAACAGATAAGCAGAATCTCCCTATTTGCCTTCGACTGGCTGGCTTTTTGGCCTTCAAGGATGACTTTAACAAAATCCTCCCTGAAAAAGCCGCCCAGGCGTTTGCTCTGTACCCGGTCTTGTCAGCTCTTTCCGGCGCCGCCGGCGAGAATGTTCATCCCGAAACAGAAGCCCCCTTCTGGACAGCCGCTCCCGCAGATAAGTTGGATGAACTGTCTACCGAGCAGTATCCTTTGGACCGCCTTCTTCTCCTTGCATACTGGCAACAGCGTTTCCAATCCAAACCTGTCCCGGAATTGGCCAAGCGCGCAGCCTACCTGTTCGATGACTCTTCTTTCGGCATCCGCAGCCTGATCTACTTGGCTGACGATGCGGTTAAGGCCAAGGATCTGCAACTGGGTGCCTTTTATCTGAACCGCATTGACGAACCCGCCCTTCCGCCCGAGCTTCGTACGGCCTGGCTGGACATCAAGACTCGCCTTGAGCTCGAAGCAGGACATCAGACTCAGGCGCTTGAAACCTATCAGGAAATGACAAAAACGGGTGAACCTGTCCCGGTCATGACCCGGCTGCGGATGGCTCTTCTGTATCAGCAGCGCCGTGAATATGAGACTGCACAGAAGGAATTGCTGACCATGTGGGAAGCAAGGGCGACAATGACCACGGCACTTCAGGCCGAGACCCTGTTCTGGCTTGGTGAGGGCGAGCAGGCCATGCGCAACCCGGACAAGGCGTTGGACTATTACCTTAAACTGGCATGGCAATATCCTCAGGAGAATATCTGGTGCCTGACCGCCATGTACAGAGCTTCACTTATCTACGAAAAGCGCGGCAAATACGAGACCGCCAAGCGGCTGCTCGGGACGGTCGTTCGCAACGCTTCCCGCAAAGAACAGAGGGTGGCTGCCCAAGCCCGGATCGATGCCATCGATAAGAAGATGGGCGTTGAAAAAGACGACGACAAGAGTTCGCTCGTTTACCCGTTCTAACCTGTAAATACCATCTTACCATTGAATTCAGCCCGGCAGGGTGCACAGTGCACCCTGCCGGTAGCCCTCAAGGTGTTCGCTTATGCGGATATCGCCCCCCTCTCTTCGCCACATTCTGTGATATCGATCTTGAAAGCGATTTCAGCCCTCTTAAAGTGATTTCTAGGCAGTAGCCAATTATCACAAAGCATTAGCTAGAATATAAAGCGAGCTATATGCCTTTGGTTTCCCCACTGTAGCCATGATCTTCATCATGAGCAAAAGCCACCTTCTTCTATAAACCGGCCGAACCAAGCAAATCGTCTATTGGCCGATTGCCGTGCTCTTCCAAAACGGCTATGCATTCGAATTCAAGGATCGAGGAGACGCGGAGATGCACATAGATGAGGCCTGTAAACAGGATTACCCTGAACTGCTCCTGGTCTGGGAGCGTTCAGTTCGTGCAACCCATGACTTCCTGGCTGAAAATGACATTGAATCGCTTCGGTCCCTGATCCTGAAACACTATTTTGACGCAGTGACTCTCAGCTGCGCTCGGGATGAACACGGGAAAATCCTCGGATTCAGCGGCGTTTTCAACGGCAACCTCGAGATGCTCTTTATCGATCCTGAAAGCCGTGGCCAGGGTATCGGGACGGCCTTGTGCCGTCACGCCGTGGACCACCTCGGCGTGACCAGTGTTGATGTCAACGAGCAAAACCCGCAGGCCCTGGGATTCTACGAGCACTTCGGCTTCAAAATCATAGGCCGCTCTCCCTTGGACGGACAGGGCAAACCGTATCCCCTACTCCACTTGGCTTTACATTGATTTCCGGTTTTGACCATCTTTTCCTAAATACCCGCATAATTCGGGCTTAAGAGCCATATTTTCCCACACTCTCGGTTCATATCATCTTGGTTTAAACAAGATTTCCCCCAGATATTCATATTGCGCCCTTGACGAAGGTCAAAATTACTGCCAAGAATGGTCCTACCAAATAGGCCTATTTGTCTTTACGTGAACGACTAATCGAACAAAAAACCATATTAGGTAGTACCATTGAGCGCACCCCACATAACTTCGACGCTCTTTTCGCCTGTTCAGGCTGGACGGGCGAGCGAGGAAGTCGCATTGCAGATCGAAGCCGCCATCGTGGACGGCCGATTGTCATCCGGGGAACGTTTGCCCAGCGAACGGGTCATGCAATCCCAGTTCGGCACGGGGCGTGGCGTTGTCCGTGAGGCCATCAAAATCCTCAAACAAAAAGGGCTTCTCGAAGTCCGCAAGGGGGCCAAGGGAGGCGCCTACGTCCGCGAGTTGGACGTAGCCAACGTTTCTGAATCCCTTGGTCTTTTTCTCAAACAACACCCAATCGAGCCGGAAAAGCTGATCGAATTCCGTGAGACCATGGACCGAACCATCACGAAACTGGCCCTGGCCCACGGAACGCTCAAAGAGAAGGAAGATCTTCTCGAAGAGGCCATGCGTCTCGAAATTCTTCTCCGGGAAGAAGAGCCTGACCTGTTGGTCACCAGCGAGCTGGATCGCCAGTTGAATGTCATGCTCGCCCGTATGGCTCGCAACCCGCTCTTCGAGTGGGTAATGCACGCTTTGCAGATGGGATTCAGTTCTCACGACTACGCCCTCTACCAGAACCCTCGATTCCGGGAACGGGCGGCGACCAACTGGAGCGACACGGCCCGTGCTCTTCGCGATGGCCAGCTCATGCTCGCTCTGGGTTTCATCAGCCACCACTATATTCTGCTTAGGCAGTGCATCGAAGAAAACGGTACGGCACCGCAGGATGCCGAGTTCCTGCAGGAAGACCAACCATAGCACCAAAGAGTACGGATTTTATGAAGCATTACGATTACATAATTGTCGGCGGAGGTTCCGCCGGTTCGGTCCTGGCCAACCGGTTGAGCGCCAATCCCAAAAACAAGGTTCTGGTCCTAGAGGCCGGGCTTCCCGATTTCAAATTAGATTTCCGCATCCACATGCCTGCGGCCCTGACCTATCCTCTGGCGGGAAAAACCTACAACTGGTGGTACGAGTCCGACCCCGAACCGCACATGAACAACCGGCGCATCTACCAACCGCGCGGCAAGGTCCTGGGTGGCTCAAGTTGTATCAATGGCATGATCTACATCCGTGGAAACGCCATGGATTATGAGAAATGGGCCAAAGAAGACAGCCTGGAAAACTGGGACTACGCTCACTGCCTGCCGTACTTCAAACGCTTTGAATGCCGCATGGACGGAGCAGACGAATACCAGGGCGCGGTCGGCCCTCTCTATCTGACCACACCGGAATGCGACAATCCACTGTTCGACGCCTTTTTTCAGGCTGTTCAACAGGCTGGCTACCCGATTACCAAGGACGTCAACGGATATCAGCAGGAAGGATTCGGTAAATTCGACCGCAATACCTACCGTGGGCGCCGTTGGAACGCGGCCAGGGCATACATCCATCCGGTAAAGAATCGGCGCAACCTGACCATCAAATGCAAGGCCATGACCACGCGCATCCTGTTCGAAGGCAAGCGGGCCGTAGGCGTGGAATATACGCGCGGCAAACGAACCTTCAAGGCTTACGGCGGTGAGATTATTTCCTGCGGCGGAGCTATCAACTCGCCGCAATTATTGCAACTTTCCGGAGTTGGCAACGGGCGCGAGCTATCCGCTCTTGGCATTGGCGTGGTCAACGACCTGCCCGGAGTGGGCGAAAATCTTCAGGACCACCTGGAACTCTACGTCCAGTATGCCTGCAAACAGCCGGTCTCAATGTTTCCCTGCCTGAAATGGTACAACCAACCCTGGATCGGCATGAAATGGCTCTTCGGGCATACCGGCGAGGCAGCCACCAACCACTTCGAGGCGGGCGGCTTCATTCGGGGCAACGACCGGGTAGAATATCCCAACCTCCAATACCACTTCCTGCCCATAGCCATCCGCTACGACGGCTCGGCACCTAACGAAGGCCACGGCTACCAGGTCCACGTCGGTCCGATGAATACCGATGTGCGCGGCCACGTGAAACTCAAATCCGCCGATCCGGCAGACTACCCTTCCATCCTGTTCAACTACTTATCCACCGAGCAGGAAAAAAAGGAATGGGTTGAGGCCATCCGTAAAACCCGCGAGATCATGACCCAGCCCGCTTTTGACGAACTGCGCGGCAAGGAGCTCGCTCCCGGCGCCCAGGCTCAGACCGATGAAGAGATTCTCGATTTCGTGGCTCGCGAAGGCGAGTCCGCCTATCATCCCAGCTGCACCTGCGCCATGGGCAACCACGATATGGCCGTGACTGGTCCTGATCTGAAAGTCCACGGCGTGGAAGGGTTGCGCGTGGTTGACGCCTCGGTGATGCCGTATGTGACCAACGGCAACATTTACGCCCCGGTCATGATGATCGCGGAAAAGGCGGCCGACATCATCCTCGGCAACACCCCCCTGCCCCCTGAACAAGCTCCATTCTATCAACATACGAAATAGCAGCAGGTTAATCATGATACAGAGCATGCTATATATCGATGGAAAGTGGATGCAAAGCGCGTCTGGCACGACCCGTGAGATTATCAACCCATTTGATGGCGAGGTAATTGCCACCGTGCCCGAGGGGTGCCGCGAAGACGCTCGGGCGGCTATTCACGCCGCGCGGATCGCCTTTGATGAAGGCGGCTGGCCGCAAACGCCAGCCGCCGAGCGAGGACGGCTGCTATTCCACCTGGCCGACCTTATTGAACGAGACCGCGAGGAACTGGCCCGGCTAGAAAGCCTGGACACAGGCAAGACCGTGGAGGAAAGCCGCTGGGATATGGATGATATAGTGGGTATTTTCCGCTATTTCGCCGGGTTGGCCGACAAGGACGGAGGCGAGGTCATTTCCTCGCCCATCCCGGATTCCACCAGCACCCTGGTCCGCGAGCCTGTCGGAGTCTGCGGCCAGATATCGCCGTGGAACTATCCCCTGCTCCAGGCTTCCTGGAAGATGGCCCCGGCCCTTGCCGCCGGGTGCACCATCGTCATGAAACCGAGCGAGATAACTCCCCTGACTACGCTCAAGGTCACGGAACTGGCCGAAGAGGCCGGGTTCCCGCCCGGTGTGGTCAATACGGTCCTCGGTCCCGGCGCCGAGGTCGGCGCGGAGTTGGCCGAAAACCCGGATGTGGACCTCATCTCTTTCACTGGAGGCATCGCAACGGGCAAGACAATCATGCGCTCAGCCGCTGAAAATGTAAAAAAAGTCGCCCTGGAACTAGGCGGCAAGAATCCGAACATCATCTTCGACGACGCGGACCTGGAATTGGCCGTGGATTACGCCCTGAACGGTGTATTCTTCCATGCCGGGCAGATCTGCTCTGCCGGAGCGCGGGTCATGGTCCAGGAGGGAATCCACGACCGGTTTGTCGAGGCCTTGCACCAACGCATGGCGGCAATCAAAATCGGCAACGGGTTTGACGAAACGACCCAGATGGGGCCGCTCATTTCCGCCGAACACCTGGCCAAGGTCGAAGGATACGTTGAAATCGCCCAAAAGGAAGGGGCGAAGCTCATGCTCGGCGGCTACCGGCCAGAAGATCCTGAGTTGGCGAACGGATTCTTTTTCCTTCCCACGTTGTTCTCCGAATGCAAGAACGACATGCGCATCGTCCAGGAGGAGGTCTTCGGCCCGGTCATCACTGTGGAACGATTCTCCACCGAGGACGAAGCTGTCGAACGCGCCAACTCCACCATCTACGGTCTGTCCGCCGGATTCTGGACCAGTGATCCGAACCGCATGGAGCGGGTCTCCAAGAGGCTCCGCTTCGGTACGGTCTGGATCAACGACTTCAACGTCTATTTCGTTCAGGCACCCTGGGGCGGCTACAAGCAGTCCGGGTTGGGCCGCGAACTGGGCGCCATGGGCCTCGAGGAATATACCGAGGTCAAACACATCTACCGCAACCACGCCACCAAGCCCCTTAATTGGTTCGGCGTGAAGGTCGAGTAATCAGAGCGTTCGCTTCGGACGCAGGGAGCGGCCGAGACCAGCCGTCCGCTCTCTCCAACCCCAACCATGGAGGTTCAATGTCTTCCGGCTTCAGGCGGTTCGCCGTCGCCTTCCTCGTCATCGCAACCCTGTTCTGCTCCACCTTTCCCGCCCACGCGGCCAAAAAGATCACTGTGGCCAGCGTTTCCTGGACCGGTGTGACCATCAAATCCGAAATAGCGGTCGCCGTTTTAAAGAGTCTGGGCTACCAGGCCGAAAACAAGGTCTTATCCGTCCCCATCACCTACTCCGCTCTGGCCAATGGCGACGCCGATGTATTCTTCGGCAACTGGATGCCCTCCATGGCCACCATCGCGAACAAGTTCTTCGACAACGGCAAGGTCGTCAAATACGTGGCAAACATGCCTGGAGCCAAATACACGTTGGCCGTGCCCACCTTTTGCGCCCAGGCAGGGCTTAAGGATTTCAGCGATATAGCCAAATTCGGCGACAAGCTGGACTGGAAGATATACGGCATCGAACCGGGCAACGACGGCAATCTGATCATTCAAGACATGATTGACAAGAACATGTTCGGACTGGGCAAATTCAAACTCGTCGCATCCAGCGAAGTGGCCATGCTCTCTCAGGTCCAGGCCTATGCCGCCAACAACAAGTGGATCGTCTTTCTCGGCTGGGCCCCGCACAGCATGAACGAGCGCATCGACATGACCTATTTGACCGGCAGCACGGACGCAACCTTCGGAGCCAACGACGGTACCGCCACAGTGTGGACCAATATCCGCAAAGGCCTGGAACAGGATAATCCCAATGTTGCGAAACTGTTCAAGAACATGATGTTCCCGGTGTCCATGATGAACCAGATCATGACCTCGGTGCACAAGGATTCTTCCATAAGCCTGAACAAGGCCGGACTCCTATGGCTCAAGGCACATCCCGAGATGTACGATAAATGGCTCGAAGGCGTGACCACCACCGACGGCAAGCCCGGGGCCCCCGCCTTCAAGGCGTATCTCGATTCCAAGATGTAACCTCCTCTCTTCTCTCGCTCCAAAAGGGGATCCGCAATAATGCGGTTCCCCTTTTTCATGCGCCATACTGTCTGATCAAGAGAGGCCCAACGCTAAAAAAAAGGGTTGCAGCCGAATGGCCGCAACCCTCATTTGGATGCGTCGGACAGAACGTCCGGTCTAGGTCGCCATACCGCTTACCCGGGGCATCAGGTTCTCCGGACGGTTGTGTCCGGCCAGGAGTTTGCGCGCCGCGGCCAGGACCGCCTCATGGCTGGCGTAATAGGCATCGGGCGAAAGCAGTTTATCCATGCCCAGTTTCTGCAGGTTCTCGCGTTGCTCTGCGGTCACCGCCAGCAACACGGAAATCTTGGCCGCTTGCAGTTTCTCGATGGTTTCACCAAGTGCAAAAACGGCGGAGATGTCCATGAAGGGAACATCGAGGCAGTTGACCACCAAAACACGGGTGCCGAGCATGGAGGAAAACTTGTCCTGCATGTTCGCGGTAGTGCCGAAAAAAAACGGTCCGCGAATGGTGACGACCTGAATGCCGTAGTCCGTTTCCCGCTGAATGGCGTCCTCGGCCAGGTCTGCCTGCGGACAATTATCCACTTCCGAGACGGAGACGCTGCACTGGCGCGCGGTCCGCACCGCAATCATGGCGGCTGCCAGGGTCACGCCCACGCCCACAGCCACGATCAGATCAATGAAAACCGTAACCCCAAAGACCACGACCATGACCAAGAGGTCGGTTCGGGGAGCTCGTTTCACCAGGGACAGCAGTCGGTAATCGATGATGTCCACGCCCACCTTGACCAGGATACCAGCCAGAACGGCCATGGGAATATGCGACGCCAAGGGGCCCAGTCCCAACAAGATCGCCAGAAGCAGCGAGGCATGGATAACGCCGGATACCCGGGTTGTTCCCCCTGCCTTAATGTTGACCACCGTGCGCATGGTCGCTCCCGCTCCGGGCAAGCCACCCAGAATGGCCGAAACCATGTTGCCGAGCCCCTGCCCGATGAGTTCGCGGTTGGAATCATGCTTTTTACGGGTCAGAGAGTCGGCAACGACAGATGTCAGAAGGGAGTCGATGGTACCGAGCACTGACAGTGCCAGACCGAGTCCTAGGATTCTTCCAATCTGAGAGGCTTCAAACCCCGGCATGCTCGGCTGCGGTAAAGCGGAGGGAATGGAACCGATCATGGCCACATCGAAATGCCCTTCCCAGGCAATGACCGTTCCGATCAGCAACGCGATGAGCGGGGACGGCACCACCCGTGTGATCCTGGCGGGAACCAGAAAAACAATGGCAATGGTCAAAAGCCCCAGCATGAGCGCTTGGGGTTGAAAGTTGCCAAGGGCGGATCCGAGCCCGACCAGAGCGGCCATAGGCGAGCTGACCGATGGCAACCCCAGGAGCGGCTCCAATTGCAGCAATATGATGATCACGCCAATGCCGTTCATGAACCCGGAAACCACGGGATACGGAATAAAGCGCACAAATGTCCCAAGACGAGCCGATCCGATAACTATCTGCCCAAAGCCCGCGATCAGGAAAACGGCGATGATATAGTGCGGATGCCCGGGAAACGCGGCCACGGCCGAAGCGGCCACAATGGTCATAGGGCCCGTTGGCCCGGAAATCTGGGTCTGGGTTCCGCCGAACACGGCAGCGAAGAATCCGAGGGCAATGGCGCCGTACAAACCCGCCGCCGCTCCGGCTCCAGAAGCCACTCCAAAGGCAAGCGCAAGGGGCAAAGCCACGATACCGGCGGTCAACCCTCCGCAAACATCTCCACGCAAGCATTTGAAATCATAATTGAAGACTTTCACGTTCATATCCTTTGAAAACAGAATCCAATCGATAAAGAATCATTCAAGATTCAGCCCGGGCAAACGCCCATGATTTGAGTCCGGATTACAAGCGACCGTGCCGGAGGAGCAAAACTCCTCCGGCAACGGTTAAACCAGCGGATTACACCTGGTTTGTGGAAATGGTTTCCCGGATCACGGGCAGGAAATGGAACGGGACTTCTGGCAGGCTGCTCGTATGGTCTCACTCAAAGCGGCGGTGTTCACCGGCTTATTCAGATATGCAAAGGCCCCCAGGCTCATGCATGCCTCGCGGTCCTGTTCGGCACCCCCGTCGGCCAGGACCAGAATCTCGGTTTCCGGATGCTCCAACTTGAATTGCCGCAAAGCATCGGCTCCATCAGCGACCGGCATGTCGAACAGAACGACCTCGGGCTCATGCTCGTCCATGGTGTAAAACGCGCTCTTCCCGTCGTACAGGGCAAAAGAGCCCGTCTCAACACCATGCCGCAGACGCGGAGACAAGGTTGGAACAAACTTGCGCCTGTCGTCCGCAAGTACTGCCAGGCAACGCTCGTGACGGATTCGGGCGCAGGCCGCACCCTGGTGGTATTCCCGGCCAATGCCGAATTCAACACCGACCACACCTTCGATAGCTTCCGCCAATTCACAAACCTTTCGGGCCATGCGATCCAGCAGCTTGCCATGGTCGTTGACAGCCAGGGATACAAAGCCATCCTTGACAAACACAGATACGCCCCAGGCTTCATAGGGAAGATGGGCGCGGACAGCCTCGGTGATCATCCTATCCTCTTCACATGCCGAGGCACAAAGGCCGTCTTCCCTGGCATCCTCCACACAGCTCGGACGAGCGCAAATCGCTCGCTGAAAAACATCGTTGGGGTTGTAGCGCTGCCCGGTGCCAATCTCCACGCCCCGGACCCCTTTGAGTTCGGAGACCTCATCAAAGAGGCAACGGGTGCCGTTCTTCAGGGTGGAGCCATGGCTTTCAAGACTTAAAGTGACAGCCCCATCTCGCGCAGACACGGCCAGATCATGTCCATGCCGTGCAAGTTCGGCCTGCACTTCGGCCGCCAATCTGAAATCGTTCATGCGCGCCCGACTGGTTGCTGAATCCCGAACTACGGCATTACCCAACTGCTCGACAATGATGTTCGCGCTCTGTCGAATTCCAAGCACCCCGACGGGAACCACCATATCGTACAGCGTCTCCGCCCAAGGATCGTTGCATTCCGTAACGCCGACAACCCAATCCCCACGAACCCTGTCGTCCTTGGTCATGAACTCTCGCGCCTCGGCTTCGGTTCGCTCACCATCACGACATGCGGACCAAAGCCGATCGTTCGTTTCGTTGACCAAACAAACGCTGAGAACGCTTGCGCAGTTACGGGGAGCAAGCAATGCCGTAAAACCCCAGAAAACCAAGTTCTTCTCGGCACTCATCTTGCGAGAAACAGCATATCTAAGCCAGCTTACGATCTGTCTTCGCTCCGGTCCGCTCAAGCCCAATTCAGCTGTTTCAGCGTTGAACATTCCGGCAATCATCGCCTTGTTCAGGCCCGAAAGGCGGGCCGCGTCAGCAATGATCTCCCGGTCCTCAACCAGGCGATACCCGGTGATTTTCGCAACACGTTCGACCACTGGCCGGGCATCGCAGAAACATCCGTTGAATATTGTAATGGCTGTCATGGTGCACCCGTGGCTTGGGCCCGATCCCCATCAGGCGGTTGTTTGCGACATGCATGTTGCCGTCACCCCTCTCGACAACGTTGCTTTTTGCAACGCGAATAAAGCTGAGCTGAGATTATCAACCTCTGACGACAGTCTCATATTGCCAAGTTAGCCAATCATTAAAGTTGCTTACCTGCTTAACTTTGTTAATGGCTTTTCAATATGAGCAGGAATTGTTCCAAAAGAGTGTCAAAAAGGCACCAAGACAATGAAATACTTTCACAAAGGCATTGGTCGACACACTCCAACCAAGTTTCCTCAAATTTGATGATCGAGGTGATCACAAAATAGGCTGAGGTGGCGATATGGAATGGAATGTCGGTTAGTTCCAGCCAAGAAGGTCCGTAAACCTCGTGGAAAGAGTCATGATCTCAATCGAGAAACAAGGACAGTCCTGCGTTCAAATACAAAAACCCCCGAGAGGACCAACGAGGATTGTTTTCAACTGGTGAGGATTTGAAATGCAGGAAGCCTTTTGACCGGCGGCCTTCGAGGCTATTAAACCCCAGATTGGATGCTCTCTGAACGATGAAATCTTAGAGGCATAGGGGGATTCGTATTTTCAAAAAGAGGAAGGGTTGCAACCTGTTGGTTGCAACCCTTTTGATTTCATGGTGCCGGGGGGGGGATTCGAACCCCCACGGAATTTCTTCCACTGCCACCTCAAGACAGCGTGTCTACCAATTCCACCACCTCGGCACGATATGCTTTGAGCTTACTCGCTCTTGGCGTCGTCTCCGGTATCCTTGAAGGTCACACCAGGCTTGGGCTGTTCAGCCGGAGCCGCAGTCTCCGCCGCAGGAGCATTCTGCTGCAGCATGATGGAGTCCTGGGTGGCAACCTTGTTCCCGGACAGGATATTATATCCGAGGGAAGTAAGCAAGAAAACCGTTGCAAGTCCAGCGGTTACCTTTACAAGGAGACCGCCCGCACCGGTGCTGCCGAACATCGTGCTGCTACCGCCGCCGAAGATGACTCCCATTCCCTCGTGACCGGACTGAAGCATTACAGCGCCGATCAAAAAGATGCAAGCCAAAACATGGATGACTATGACTATGGTTTCCACAATTAATCCCTTTTCTTAAAACTTCTTTCCGCTTGCAAAATCAAGCCAGTACGATCTCGCTCAGGCTGTGTCCGTGCAAGCTCGCGCCTCCTACCAATACTCCGTCGACGTTGTCAAGCGCAATAATTTCAGCGCAGTTGGCCGGCTTGACGCTTCCGCCGTATAATATCCTCATTTCATTGGCTTTTTCTCCAAAAATAGAAACGAGAATTTTCCGAGTAAAATCGTGCGCCTCGACAATTTCCTCCGGTCCGGCCACTTCTCCGGTTCCAATGGCCCAGACAGGCTCATAGGCGACGGACAGTTTTTCAGGGGAGATATCTGTCGGGACATCCTTGAGCCCGGCTCGTAATTGGCGCTCCAGCACCTCGTGCACACGCCCCGCCTTGCGCTCTTCAATGAGTTCACCGATGCACAGAATAACGTTGAGACCTTCTTTGAGCCCATACGCGGTCTTGGCCCCCACGTAGTCATCATCCTCGCCGAGTACGTGTCTACGCTCGGAGTGGCCGGTCAGACCGTATGTGGCGCCAGCGTCCTTGAGCATCTTGGGAGCGATCTCACCGGTGAAGGCACCCTCCTCTTCTATATAATAGTCTTGGCCCCCGGCCGAGAAGCCGTCTACCGGAGCGAAGACGTCTCCCACCGCCTTGAGTGCGGTGAAGGGGGGGAACACCAGCACCTCTCGGTCTGCCGGAAGTTTATCCGCAACAAGACCGACCAGTTCTTCAGCGGTGGTTCGAGCTTCGTCCCAGGTTTTGAACATCTTCCAGTTGGCTGCCATCAACTTTTTCATTTGCTCATGCACTCCTTTAAGGCTTTGAAGGCCGGGAGTTCCTTGCCTTCGAGGAATTCAAGGAAAGAACCGCCGCCGGTTGAAATAAAGCTAAATTTATCATCGAGTTGCATCAGATGCACAACAGCATCCGTATCACCGCCACCAACAATGGTCAGAGCATCCTCAAGTCCGGCTATGGCCTTGCAAACGGCCAACGAGCCCTTGGCAAACGCCGTGGTTTCGAACAACCCCATGGGCCCGTTCCAGACGACGGTCTTGGCCCGTTCCAACACGGAGACGAAATCAGCGATGGTCTCTGGGCCTATATCCAGGACAAGCGCATCAGAGGGAATGTCCTCCGCTCTGCACTCTCCTTCGGCCTGTTTGGCCTTGGGTGTTTTGGCGTAACGGAAATCGACGGGCAGATGGAGCACAGAGCCCATGGACTCGGCCTTGGCCATGATATCGGCCGCCGCGTCCACCAGATCCGGTTCTACCAGGGATTGGCCAACGTCATAGCCTTTGGCCAGAAGAAAGGTGTTGGCCATTGCCCCGCCAATAATGATGTCGTCCACTTTGCCGAGCAAATTGTTCAGGATTCCCAGCTTGGTGGAAACCTTGGCTCCGCCCGAAACACAGACATAGGGGCGCTTGGGGTCCTTCAGGGCCTCACCGAGATATTCATATTCCCGCTTGAGCAGGAAACCGGCACAGCAAACTTTCGCGTGCCCCGGTACATCCACTACAGAGGCATTTTCACGATGAGCCACGCCAAACGCGTCGTTGACGTAGACATCGGCCAAGGACGCGAGCAGTTTGCCGAAATCGCCCCGCTCTTCCGGAGTCTTGCCGGTCTCCTCGGGATTGAAGCGCAGGTTGTCGAGCATGATCACCTGGCCAGGGGCAAGCTCGGCGGCCATTTTCACAGCCTGATCGCCGATACGGCCCGGCATCAGGGCCACGCCCTTGCCGAGCAGTTCGCCGGTGCGGTTGGCCACAGGTCCCAGAGAAAGCTCGGGCACGACCTTGCCCTTGGGCTTCCCAAGGTGAGCGCAGAGGATGACAGAGGCCCCCTGATCCAGGGCATACTGGATTGTCGGCAGGGCCGCCCGGATACGGTTATCGTCGGTGATGACGCCGTCTTCGATGGGGACGTTGAAGTCCACCCTGAACAGCATTTTTTTACCAGCGATATCAACCTGATCGATAAACAGCATACGTCAAATCCTCATGCTTCGTGTTGTGGAAAGTCATACCGGAACAACAGGGCGTCTTCCTTGGTGTCCGGATAGTATTTCTTCCTTACGCCAATTTTCTTGTATCCGAACTTGCGATACAAAGCCAAGGCCGGATCATTCGAGACCTTTACGTCAAGAAAACTCTTGGTCGTGCCGTTGGCCTCGCTTATTTCGAGGCTCCGGGACAACAGCGCCTCACCGAGTCCCTGCCTTCTATAGTCAGGGTGCACGGCCAAATTCAGAATCTCCATCTCGTCAGCAATAAGGGAAAAGGCCATGTAACCGGCAAGAACTCCTTCCCGGCGTACGCCGATAACCTTGAAAGCTTCGCCCTCCAGACCGAGCAGAAACTGCTCCCTGGTCCAATGGTAATCAAAGCACAGCGCCTCGAGTTCAATGAGATCCTGAACATCCGGCTCTCCCAACTCGACCACCTCGTCCCTCATTGCGCCTCCGCAGCCATATGGGGCTGGATATGTTGAAACAATACGTGTATACTTGAATTACACGATAAACAAAAGGGCCTGTGCCATGACCTCTCAACAAGACATACCCGAACACGACCCGGATCATCTGGTCGAAGTAATAGACCGGAACAACCGTCCGCTGGCCGTGCTCTCAAAACGTAGCGTGCACCGCCAACTGTTGATGCACCGTTCCGTGCAGGTACTCGTCTTCAACCCAGAAAAAAAGATATTCCTGCAAAAACGCAATCAAAACAAGCTGTTCTTTCCTGGCCGATGGGACATTTCCGCCAGAACCCACCCCAGAGCCGGGGAATCCACCTTTGACGCGGCTGTCCGCGCTCTCCGAGAGGAACTGAATCTGGAAATCGACCATCCCCAGCTCGTTCGGGAGCTCCCTGCCGGGCCGGAAACAGGCTTCGAACATGTTTCCCTGTTCGAGGTAACCAAAAACACTTTGCCCGTGGTGCCCAACAACGACGTGGTCTCCGAAGGTTTCTACTACTCGCGGGAGGAACTGACCTGTCTGATCAAGGAGTTCCGCGAGCTGCTCACGCCCAACCTCGTCATCCTCTGGGAATCGGGGCTTCTGACCCCTGCCTAATCCCGGCTCAGCAAGCCGCCCAATTCTTCATGAATACGGCCATTGGTGGCCAGGATGCAACCTGACTTGAAAGTGTAGGGCTCTGATGGGTCGTACTCGGACACCCTTCCGCCCGCCTCATTGACCAGCAATAGTCCGGCGGCCGTGTCCCAGGGGTTCAGGGCACGCTCATAGAAACCGTCCATTCGTCCGCACGCTACAAACGCAAGGTCCACGGCAGCGGCTCCGCCCCGCCTGACACCCTGGGCGATCGGCAGCAGGGTCCTGAGATTTTTCAAAATATCCTCAAGATGCGTATCTATGTCGTAGGGAAATCCGGTCGCCAGGACGCACTGCTCCAGATCGGCCTCCTCGGTTACGGCAATGGGCCGGCCGTTCAAGTAAGCCCCCTTCCCTTCCACTGCCGTAAACCGCTCGTTCAAAAGAGGCATGTTGACCATTCCGAGAACAATCCGATCCCGATGCCAGAGGGCAATGGAATTGGCCACGTAAGGCAACCCATGGGCAAAATTCGTAGTTCCGTCCACCGGATCAATGATCCAGGTAAACTCGCCCAGTGCCGTATGCTTGGCCGTTTCTTCAGCGAGAAAATCCGATCCGGGAAGCAGTTTGGCCAGTTCGCTCTTGAGCATGGCTTCCACAGCCAGATCGGTCTCCGTGACCAGATCGATACGGCCTTTGTGTCGGATCTTCCGACCATGGGCCGCTCCTTCCCGGACAATATCACCGGCCTTGTCCGCGATGGGGGCGAGCCCCTCCATGATGCTTGCGGCGTCGAAATCAACGGTCATACGGGTGCTCCTCAAAGAAAAAGGGCGGTTGCAACCGCCCCTTGAAAAATATACCGCTTCGCGGAATCAGGACCTGCGTTGGATGAAGAATTCCACGGACCGATTGTAGGTCTTTTCCTCTTCCTTGCTGAAGTAGCAGGCGGGCAACTCGCCCCGCTGCCGATGGTAGTGCAGACATTCACAACAGATGCCGTGCTTGTCGCAATTATAGGTGCAGGTACAATATTGCTCGTTGATTTTCGATCGCGGGCACTGATCCTTCTTTTTCATGACGTCCCCTCTGGTCACGGAAATGTGCGGTTCGGTTGTGTCTCAAAAGCCTGTGTACACTAGCCAAAAGTGAACATGGAGTCAATAATTCAGGCTTATTGTTTCACAATCAACAGGCTATGAAGCCCTTGATCATCCCCAGGCCGCTAAAACCTGCTTGATGCGATTATAATGCGCTAATCATTGTATTTCATGGCGGATGAGTGTAAAGATGTGCGATGATCACATGAGGCACTCAAGCCTCTCCTCCTCTTACTTGATCCGGAACCGCTTTCAATGTGGAAAAAAGCATTCAGCCAGGCTCCTGGCTACAAGAGAAAAGGGAAGAAGAAGTCCCGCATCAGGCTCGAAACCCTTGAGGAACTCAAGGAGTTCATCGATTACGAACACATCAAGCATTGCCTGCTGAGGCCTTATTTCGAGGAACAGGACTACCCGCTTGTGGAGGCGCGGGAACTGCTCCCCTCATTTGAGGTTGACCTCTATGAGCATAAGAACCTGCCCGGCTTCTCCATGGTCGCCTTCGAGCGGCAACTCAACTCTTTTCAGGAAATATTCCAGTTCGACGCCCTGCACTCCCCTTCGGATTGGGAAGAAATGCAGATACAGGACTCCTGCGCGGTGGAGGATAATGTCCGAGGAACCAACATCCGGACCTTCCTGAGCCGTCTTCCCAAACGATACCATCAGGAATTCCTGAATAATTTTTCGACCTGCGATATCTGCACAATCCAGGATTACGACCGAATGCTGCCCTTTCTGCTCCAATTGGAACGGGCGCACGTCCTGGCCCTGAACTCAGCCGGAGAGTTTACCCTGCAAGGCATGTATGCCTCCCTGCCGTCCAACCTGGACAGCGAACTCAAGCAGTTCGGGCTCAAGATCGGCAAATTCAAACCGGGCAACAACCTTCTATATGAATGCAACCGGCTCTTTGTGTACCAGTACATGATGGAGTTGCACGGCTTCCCCATCGTCTCGGAACGACGCACTTCCTCGGCCATGTTCGCCATCCGTCTGTTGCGCCAGCACGAACGGTTCATCGTCCGCGTGCTCGGCCAGAGCGACCGGACCATCACCACGCTGATGTCCCCGCCCAAGGGAACGCCCAGAAGGTCGATCAAATATCCCAAGGTGGAGAAAATCGCCCTGATCCAGGTCAATGAAAATCAGAAGGAACTCTGTGAAGTCCTCAAGGACCAGGGATTTTTCATCGACCCCAAAAAACGCGTCGTCATCCTTCGGGTCTCCTATCAACAGCATGACTACAACCCCAGGAACGTGCGCGAAGACAGAGCCCTGTCCGTACTCAGGCAGGAGATCATCCACCCCATCACCGGGCGGATCATCGAGGGCATGAACATCATCCAGAATGTGCGCAACATGCTCCTGCGGCTGAACGACATCGTACGTGGCGAATACCGCATTCCGGTGAACTACAAGCGCCAGGAATTGATTGAAAACACCGAGACCAACGAGAACCGCCTCAAGGTGCTCTTTGTCTGGCTTTCCAAGCATATGCACCGTATCGTGGACTATTCGGACGACTATTACGCTCAGTTGGTCCGCGTCCTGGACGCCTACCTCCTTGCTCCGGACAACTACAAGATTTTCAATGAGCTGCACGATCTGCACCAGGAGGTCTGGTCCAGGTACGGCCAGATTCAGCAGGCAAGGAAGATCCGGGTGCTTGAAGATTTGCGCTATCGCAAGTACAAGGGCGAGGCCGTTTCGTACAAACGCATGCTGGAGTTGATGACAGAGATCCTCAATGACCTGAAGTTCGAAATCGTCAACTATTTCGATAAACTCGTGGTCAAAATCCTGATCATCGGCAACGATGTGGTGTCCGACGCCTATCTGCTGCGCACATACGTGCAACAGGACGACAAGGACCTCTCGCCATATGGGCGTGACATCAAAAAACTGTATCAACAGCTGGTCATGCTGCTCGACGAGTTCCGGTCCATCCGGAAATCACGCGTATCGAGCCAGGCCGGTTCCGGACAATAGCAACACCGCAAGGAGCATACATTGGAAAACCTGGAAACCACCCCACTCAACCAGTGGCACCGGGAAAACGGCGCCAAGATGGCCCCGTTCGCCGGTTTCGACATGCCGGTGCAGTACAAGGGCATCATCATTGAACATAAGCATACCCGCGAAAAAGCGGGCATCTTCGACATCTGCCACATGGGCGAGTTCAAACTCTCCGGCCAGGGCGCAAAGGACGGTCTGAACAAGATCGTCAGCCATGACCTGAACACGCTGGCTCCGGGCAAATGCCGCTACGGCTTCCTGCTCAATGCCTCGGGCGGCATCAACGATGACCTGATCATCTATTGCCTGGCCGAAGACGAATACATGCTCGTGGTCAATGGCGCTTGCCGTCAGAAGGATTTCGGCCACATCGCGGCCAACCTTCCCGCCGGGCTGTCCTTTACGGACATCAGCGACGAGACCGGCAAGATCGACGTGCAGGGCCCCGAAAGTCTGGACGTGCTCAATGATCTTTTTGGCTCCAGGTGGAATCATCTTAAATATTTCAATTTCGAGCAGACAGAAGCCCTCGGTTTTCCGATGATCGTCAGCCGCACCGGCTACACTGGCGAGCTGGGGTACGAACTCTACCTGCCTGCAGACAAGGCTCTGGAAATTTGGGAGAAGCTGGCCGCTGACGAGCGCGTGGAGCCGGTCGGCCTTGGGGCGCGAGACACTCTGCGCCTTGAGATCGGCTATCCGCTGTATGGACAGGATTTGGACGAGCAGCGCACCCCGGTTGAGGCCGGTGCAGGCTTTTTCCTCAAGAAGGAGTCCGAGTACATCGGCAAGTCCGGCCTAGGTCGAGTGGACGAATCCCTGATCCCCCTAACCATCGAAGGCCGCCGCACGGCTCGGCACAACGACGAAGTCTGCCTGCCCAACGGCGAGAAGACCGGCATCATCACCAGCGGCTCCTTCGCCCCGAGCCTTGGCCACTGCATTGCGCTCGCCTACGTGCGGGCCGAGGACGCGGACAAGGACACCTTCATCATCAAAACCGCCCGTGCCGAACTGGAAGCGAAAAAGACGGCCCTGCCCTTCTACAAGGAAGGCTCGGCCCGCATGAAGACCGAATAACCAATCTTCGACGAGCAACAAAACAAAAGCCCCCGACTCACCGAGCCGGGGGCTTTCGTTCGCACTGCCCACTCCGCGAAAAGAAGGGCCGGGGGCATTCCATCTACTCTGGCTTCAACTCGTGCATACGGGCTTCAAGACGAGCGGTTTCTCGGGCCATAACCTCTTCAGTCAGCTTTTCGGTGGTCACTTCCATGGGCTCGCCGATATATACGGGGCAACGTGTGAATGGCATGGGCAACACAAAGCGGTCCCAGGATTTCTCGAAAACCTTTTTGCGTTTTGGAAAGGCCCGCAGGGGGACAATCTTGGCTCCTGCAAGCTGAGCCAGGAAGATGACACCTTCCTTGGCCTTGTGCCGGGGGCCCTTGGGGCCATCAATGGTGAAAACCGCCATACGATTTTCCTTTTCCATGATCCGCCTGGCCTTTATCAGTGCCCGTACACCGCCGCGGGTGCTGGACCCTCGCACCGTTGTATGGCCAATGCGCTCCAACATTCGTGCGATGACTTCGCCGTCCTTTGACTGGCTGACAAAAGTGACCAGATGAGAAGTCAGGGTGTGCCCGAATGCGGTCACTGGAAAAATCTCACCGTGCCAAAGGGCAACGACAATGGGCTGGCCCTGTTTATTCAACCGGACAAAATCGGTATGACCCTCCGGCTTGAAACGAAGGGTCCGAACCCACAGCTTGAAAAGCCAGGCAATGAAGGGCGCGAACGCAGCAGGATCAATCGGTATTTTCATACAAGAACACTCAGTTTCGGATTTTCCTTTCTCTACCGGCTCCCGCCCTTGAGAGCAAGCAATCCGATCAAGTGACTTTATCTATTATTATTTGTAAATTAATGCATCTTATCGATTTGACCATGCGGCCCATTCTGGGCAGCATTTGAAAATAAAGGAGTAGATATGACTGACATTTCCCTCGATTGCAAAGGACTCCCCTGCCCCCAGCCCGTGCTTCGTTGCAAGGAGACCGTGGAAAAGGAAGGCCCGGCCCATCTGGTGGTCATCGTTGACAACGAACCGGCCAAAGAGAACGTTTCCCGTTTTTTGACCATGCAGGGCTACGCCGTGCAGGCGGAGAAGTCCGGTGCGGATTTCGTCGTCACCGCTCTGCGCGACAAGTCGGAGAACGCCGAGTGCGAGGAATGCGCGGTCATGACCGACGCCGAGCTCAAGGGTGAGGACAAGGACAAAATCCTGGTTTTCGTGCCCACGGATGTCATCGGCTCGGGTGACGACACCCTGGGCGGCAACCTGATGTATAATTTCATGGTCACCCTCAAGGAACTGGGCGACGAGCTGTGGCGCATCATTCTGGTCAACGGCGGCGTCAAGCTGGCCGTGCCCGGCAGCCGGTGCCTGGAGGAACTCCAGAAGCTCGAGAAAAGCGGCGTGTCCATCCTGGTTTGCGGCACCTGCCTGGAGTTTTTTGGTCTGACCGACAAGCGCGCAGTGGGCGACGTGACAAACATGCTCGACGTGGTCACCAGCTTCCAGCTTGCCACCAAGTCCATTCAGGTCTAGAAGACGGGGCATGTCCAACGCCCCTACCGATACCATACGACTGAATAAGTTTATCGCCCAATGCGGCGTCGCGTCTCGTCGCGGCGCCGACGATATGGTCTTTGCCGGGCGGGTAACCGTCAACGGCGAGACCGCCGATTCACCCGGATTCCAGGTCGACCCCGCCAGCGACAAGGTGGCGGTCGACGGAAAGATCATCGGTTTGAAGGCAAGCGCGGGCGAATTGACGCTCATACTGCACAAACCGGTGGAGACCGTGACAACGGCCAGCGACCCTCAGGGCCGCAAAACCGTTCTTGATCTACTCCCGCCGGAAATCCGCAGGAAACGGCCCTTCCCTGTGGGCAGACTGGACTTCTTTTCCGAAGGACTGCTTCTGCTGACCACGGATGGCGATCTCTGTTACCGCCTGACCCATCCCAAATACCATTTGCCCAAGGTCTATATGGTGACCATTCGTGGCTCGGTCCCGCAAAAGGCGGTCCAGGCCATGCGCAACGGCATGACCTTGAAGGAAGGCGACAAGCTCGCGCCGGCCAAGGTGCGCCCGCAAAAGCCCATCGCCGGAACGCAACAGCTCGAGATTACCCTTATTCAGGGAGTGAACCGACAGATCCGTCGGATGTGCGATGAGTTCGGGCTCACCATCTTGCGGCTCAGGCGCGTGCAACAGGGACCGGTCGCCCTGGGCAACCTCAAGCCCGGCATGTGGCGCGAGCTGACCGAAGCGGAATCCACGGCCCTGAAGAAAGAGGTTGGACTCTAGAAACCCTGGGTGTTGTCCTCCACCTGTGTGCCTTCGGGCGGGGTGAAGGTAAACATGTCCTTGGCCAGGTCCACGTCGGTTTCCACATTGGAAAGCTGGACCTCGTTGCCGTTGCCGTAGAAATCCACGATCATCACCTGTTTGAGCAGCCCGGTTTTCGGCTCCACACCGACAAAGGCCAAAACCATGCCCGGCTCGGCCTCTTTGGGCACCAGCTGCAGCACGGTCAAATCCTTGCCCCACTTGTCCCGGACCTCGTCCGCGCCCGGCCATTCGGTCCGGACCACGAAATCTTCCTTGATATTGGCCTGGCCCGAGAGGAAACGCAAAATCGTTTTGGAATCGAGCAGCGCCGTCACCCCGTACTTTATGGCCAGTTCCTCATCAGGGATGTAGTCCCAGGCAAATTTGGGTCCGACCACGAGCAGTTCCTTTTCCGGGGCCGAGGTTTCCCAACGCACCTGCGAGGGCTGGCGGAACCAGATCTTACCCTGACGCTTCTGCACTTCGCCACTGGCGACGTTCGTCAGTTCCTGGGTAAAATCAGCCCGAAAAGTTTTAAGGGTCTCGTATCGCTTCTGAATCAGGTCCGGCAAATCCTGCGCCGGGATCGCATCGTCCGCTCCGGCAAAGGCCGGAAGCAGGAGGACGGAAACCAGGACAAAAATGGCAATGAACTTTCTAGACATATTGCTTACTCCAATTATTCCGGCTTGATGACCTTACGAGGCTTACTCCCCTCCTGGGGGCCGAGGATGCCGTCCATTTCCATTTGCTCAATGAAGCGGGCCGCGCGGTTGAATCCTATGCGCAGCCTGCGTTGCAACAGGGAAATGGAAGCCTTGCCTTGTGAAAGCACGAACTGTACCGCTTCGTCGTAAACCGGGTCGCCCGAGTCGCCGACCCCGCCGGGACCCGCTTCACTGCTCCCGTTGGGACTCCAGTCGCTGAAGTCCAGATCGAATTCCTGGGGCACGGCGTCCTTCCAGAAATCGACCACATGCGCAATTTCCGTCTCGTCGACGTACGCGCCGTGCATCCGCTTGAGCTTGCCGCCGCTCGGCTTGAAGAGCATATCGCCCTTGCCCAGCAAACGCTCCGCGCCCACCCCGTCAAGAATGGTTCTGGAATCGAACTTCGAAGTGACGAAAAAGGAGATGCGCGTGGGGAAGTTGGCCTTGATAAGGCCGGTGACAACGTCCACGCTGGGCCGCTGAGTGGCCAGGATCATGTGGATGCCTGCCGCGCGCGCCAGCTGGGCCAGCCGAACGATACATTGCTCCACATCCTTGGCCGCGGTCATCATCAGGTCTGCGAGTTCGTCAATGATGATGACCAGGTACGGCATATGCGTCATGTGCTCGAACTCTTCGGGCACATTGTTGCCGAATTCCTCGAGTTTCTTGTTGTACCCCTCGATGTTGCGGACGCCCAGCTGGGCCATTTTCTCGTACCGGCAGTCCATCTCGAAAACCGCCCATTCAAGGGCGCTCTTGGCCATGTTCATGTCCGTGACCACGGGATGAACCAGGTGCGGAAGGTCCGCGTACGGTGCCAGCTCGATGCGCTTGGGGTCCACCAACAGGAGCTTAACGTCCTCAGGGCCGGCCTTGTACAGCAGTGAAAGCAAAAATCCGTTGATGCCCACGGACTTGCCTGCGCCGGTGGCACCCGCCACCAGGAGGTGCGGCATACGCGCCAGATCGGCCACCTTGGTAGCTCCCTGGATGTCCTTGCCCAGAGCCAGGGTCAGGGGTGACTTGGAACTGGTAAATTCCTTTGATTCCAGAATCTCGCGCAGATAGACCATTTCGCGTTCAATGTTCGGGATCTCCACGCCCACGCTGTCCTTGCCCGGGATGGG
This sequence comes from uncultured Pseudodesulfovibrio sp., assembly GCF_963662885.1. Lineage (NCBI taxonomy): Bacteria > Pseudomonadati > Thermodesulfobacteriota > Desulfovibrionia > Desulfovibrionales > Desulfovibrionaceae > Pseudodesulfovibrio > uncultured Pseudodesulfovibrio sp. The sequence goes on along the minus strand of NZ_OY760065.1, from coordinate 246,652 downwards.
GGCCTCGATACGCACGGACTCTGCGCGCAATGCCAGGGCAATGTCATCGGTCAGGCCTTCGATCTTGGAGACCTTGATGCCGGGTGCGGGCTTGAACTCGAACATGGTTACCACCGGGCCGGGGACAACCCGCTGCATCTCGCCCTGCACATTGAAATCGTTAAGGCATTCCTTCAGTCGATCGGCCAGAGGCTGCAAAACGGCCGGAGTTTGAGAGGTCGTCTGTGCAGGGGGCGCGGTGAGCAACTCCGGGCTGGGCAATCCCCCCGGAGCGGCCGGAGCCTTGGCTTGCGCCGGTTTGGCCGGAGCGGGTTTGGGCTTGGGAGTTTTGGCCGGCTTCGGAGCCTTGGCCGGGCGATCATCCTCGCCTGCATCGAGATCAACGAACTGAAGCCCCATATCCTCTTCAACGGATTCGGGCTCCTGCTCCTTGGCCTGGTCTTTGGCCGCACGACGCTCTGCCCGTTTCTCCGCCCGCTTTTCGGCACGCAGGGCCGCGCCTTGTCGGTAGATCCCCCACCAACGAACAAGCAGCGTCCAGACCGATTCCCAGGTGAAGCCGATCACGGCTTGCAGAGAGATTATGGTCACAAACAACCAGAGCAGGAATGTGCCCACAGGCCGCAGATACGGCATGGTATATTTAGTGATTATGGACCGGCCGAAGAAACCGGAACCGATGAGGCCGTACGCGTCCTCGGGCACGGTGAAAAACCACGGGTGCATGGCCCAGGCCTCGAAGGCGATGAGCAGCCCGACAATCCCCAGCCAGCGCACAGGCGAAAGCTTCAGCCGAGACACGAAGCGGGTCAGGCCGAGATAGAGGAAATACAGCGGCCAGAACACGGCCCCCATGCCGAACATCTCCACCAGAAAGCCGGCGCAATACGAGCCCGCATAACCGACCACATTCTGGACCTTGCGCCCGGCGGTGACGGCCTGGTTGAAGCTCGGATCGCCTGGGCTGAAGGAAAGGATGCTGAGGAACAGGAACGCGGAGAGGAAAAGAAAGAACAGCCCGATGAACTCGTTGCCGCGCCCTTTTCGCTTCTCCGTAGTGACCGTGGTTTTCCGTCGTTTCGCCATTAAGCCTCACTTGATAAAAAAGGTCCTGGGCGGCAACCCGCCCACGACCTTTTTACGCAATTTACACAAGGTGTTGCAAGTCCGCTTTATTCGCGACCAAGATACTCTCCGCTACGGGTATCGACCTTGATGGTGTCGCCTTCGTTAATGAACAGCGGGACGTTGACCTTCAGGCCGGTTTCCATGGTGGCGGGCTTGGTGGCGTTGGACACGCGGTCGCCCTGGATGCCGGGATCGGTCTGGGCCACCGTCAGGCTGACGTTGGCGGGCAGGTCCACGCCGATGAGTTCACCATTGTAAAGCAGCACCTTCACGGTATCGCCTTCCTTGATGAAACCGCCCTGCGGGCCCACGTTGTCACCGGGAACGTGCATCTGCTCGTAGGTCTCGAGGTCCATGAACACGAAGTTCTCGCCGTCACGGAAGATGTACTGCATCTCGGTGACGGACATGTCCGGCTTGTCGACCTTTTCGCCGGAGCGGAAGGTCTTGTCCAGCACCTGGCCGGTCATCATCTGGCGCAGCTTGGTGCGCACCATGGCCCCGCCCTTGCCGGGCTTGAAATGCTGGAATTCAATAATTTCGAAAGGCTTGCCGTCAATCTCGATCTTCAGGCCGGTCCTGAAATCCTTGGTTGAAATCATATATTGTCTCCAAATGGTTTCCGGGATTCCCCGGGTATTTTTCCGTTAATCAGCCCCGGAGCCGTTGGTACAGCGCCTGGACACCGAGGGCATAACCCAGAATCCCGAATCCGGCAATCACGCCGATGCACCTCTCGCCCATCAATGACTGCTGACGCAGGGGCTGATCCGTACGCGCCCAGATGTTGCTGATGTGCACTTCCACGCAGGGAATACCGATCCAGGCCAGGCAGTCTGCCAGGGCGAGTGAGGTATGGGTGTAGGCCCCGGCATTGAAAACCACGCCGTCCACACCCTGTTCTCGAGCCTGCTCCAGTCTGTCTATGAGCGCGCCCTCGGAGTTGGACTGAAAATGTTCCAGCGTGACCTCTTCCCCCTTGGCTCCCATGATCTGCGAAAGGAGCTCAGGCATATCATCCATGGTCTTTGAGCCGTAGATCTCGGGCTGGCGCGTACCGATATGGCCGAGGTTGGGGCCGTTCATGATCAAAATTTTGAGCTTGTCCATGCGTCTTCCCTTGTATGGCGGGATAGTGTATTCCCCGCTCTCCTTGACGCGCTCCGCGAAAAAAAGAACATTGGGGGCGTTCGAAAACCAATTGCCAAAATGGTACCTCTTTATGAACCGAACCATCGAGTTAGTCAAAACAATATACGAAATCAAGCAGCTTGAGGACTTTGACGAGCCCCAGATCGCCCTGGCGGGCCGGTCCAACGTGGGCAAATCGTCGCTGGTCAACAGGCTGGCAGGCCGCAAGTCCCTGGCCAAAATCAGCTCCAAGCCCGGCAAGACGCGTAGTCTCAACTACTATCGCGTTCAACCGGACGGCTATTTTCTGGTGGACCTGCCCGGCTACGGCTACGCCAAGTGCTCCAAGCAGGAGCGGATCAAATGGGCCAAGCTCATCGAAGCCTACATGAAGGACAACAAGAGCCTCAAGGCCGTGGCCGTGCTCCTCGACTCCAGGCTCTCACCGCAGAAGATCGACCTGGAATTGACCGCCTATGTTCGCAGTCTGGGTATACCGGTCATCCCTGTGCTGACCAAGGCGGATAAGCCCAAGCAACGAGAGCTGGCTCAGCTTCAAAAGCAGTGGCAGGACATCCTGCAGCAGGACAAAGCGCCTGTGCTCTTTTCCAGCAAGACTGGCAAGGGTGAGGAAAAACTGTGGAATAGACTCGGCGAACACGCCGGGTTGTGATTAAGCCCGGCCGGGAATCAGCCCCTGAACCGCGGTACGGATGGTCGCCCTGAATCCGGGCATGGCCACCCAGGCCAATCGCAGACAGGCCATGAATCCCATGATTCCGTTGCCGAACCAGGCCGCGATTATCGGCGGCAACACGCCCTTCTCCCCTGCGGTCGTCCCGACCACGTGGGTGCCATACTGTATGAATATGAGTATGAGCGCGAGGCCGATATTGGCGTAGACGTTCTCTGAAAAGGTCACCAGACTCAAGGCCAGCAGGGCCATGATCACCATGGAGAAGGCGTAGGACAACTTGCTGTGCCAGATGGTTTGCAGCATCTCCACGTTGGACCCCGACTCCTGTAGTCGCGCTATTGCCTTGGACAGTTCCAACAGCGGCAATTGCGCCGTATCCCCCTGGAGCTCCACCGCAGCATACGCGCTCAGGTTCTGGCGAACGGACAGGAACTGCGAGGGCCGATCCACGGTAATGAACGTACGGGTGTCCAACTCATGGACGTCCAGAAGTCCCCAACCATGGTCATCGATGAGCGCCTTCTTGGCGTTCAGGATTCGGATAAGCTCCTGATTGTCCGTGGTGAACTCATAGACCGTAATATCGCTCGCCCTGCTCTTGCTCGGTTGGGCTGTCTTGGCGAGCACGATGAACGGCCCATCCCGGAACCACAGATCATGGATAGTCAACTCGTCCAGCTGCTTCTTCCTGACGTCCTCCTTCCATATACGGTTGGCTTCCTGTTCGCCGAACACGCCCAGGAACTGGGAGAACACCAACTGTCCAAGACTCCAGACCAAAGCGTAGATCACGAAAAATCGGATGAACCACGCAAAGGACACCCCTCCGGCACGCAAGGCGAGCATCTCCCGCGACCGGCTGAGCACCCCCAGCTGAACGACCATGGCCAGCAGGAAAACCGCTGGCATGAGCTGTGAGACGATGAGCGGAATCTTGACGATGAAATAGAACAGGATGGTCTGCGCGCCCAGCCCGGCACGGATGAAGTCATCAAGCCTGTCGAAAATATCCGACAAGAGATACAGGCTGGTGCCCACAGCCAGGCAGATAGCCATGAGATAGAGATTCTGGCGGATTAGATACCGGTTCAGGACGCCGATGATCTTCATGCTCCGGCCTCCCCCTTGCGCCCCGGCAGACGCAGGCTCATCAGCCAGTGGACAATGGATGGCGTGCGCTCAAGGTTGGCGTAACGCATACCGAAAAGGGCCACGAACACGAACAGGATGTCCGGAGCCCACATGCCGTACTGGGGCGGGATCGAACCCGATTCGCCCATGCTCACGCCGATGGAGAACATGGTGTAGTAGACCATGAACAGCCCCATGGCCATGAGCAGGCCATACTGCTGCTTCAAGCCCCGGAAGACGGAAGCGATGGGAATGGCAAACATACCCAGGATGAAGCAGCCCAGAGGCAAAGTCAGCCGTTTGTAGAACTCCGTATCCACCTTGCGGAAAAAGCGATCGCTCTCGTGAGGCATCAGGCTATGGTCGTTACGGATATCCATTAGGCGGGAAAACGGCATGTCCTTGGCCTTCTGCTCCACAAAATTGAAGCCGGTCAAAAGCTTGCCCAGATCGAGCCTGATGGCATAGGTGCCGAACTTGAGAATGTTCAATTCGTCGCCGCTCTTGCGGAAGATGCGCCCGTTATGGAAGACCACGTGAATTTCGGCCTGCCTCGGCTTGGAGACAACCTCGGCTTCCGGCGCGACCACGACCACCGAAGTGCCTTTGATTGAGTCGTCGCGGACAAACGCGAACTTCAACTCGCCCTTGTCGTTGTCCACCTGGTGGGCATAGAAGGTAATGCCCGGAAATTCCTTGTTGAACACACCCGGCTGCAAGGCGAATTTGGAATTGGTCTTGGCAAAGTAATAGAGCTTGGTCTTGAACATATCCATGCCCCAGGCCAGCCCCCAGAAGGAGATGAAAAAGGCGAACAGCGTGCACAGGCCGCAAAACAGCACGGGCGCGGGGAGCATGCGGTAAAGGCTGACTCCGCTCGCCTTGAGCGCCACCAGCTCGTTGTCCGTGCTCATGCGCAGGAAGGTCAGAAAGACGCTGAGCATGGTGGCGATGGGCGTGATCAGCAGCAGGAAAAAGGGAGTCAAGAAGAAGAACAGTTGCAATATGTTCAGCACACCGATGTTCTGGGAAAGGAACAAGGAGCGCAATTGCAACATCCTGCCGACCAGGATGAGACCCAGAAGGCAGGACACGGTCAAGCCGAAGAGCTTGAGCAGCTCAAAGAATATCTGACGCTGTAGCAGTTTCACAGGGTGGAATCAGCCCTTGTTTTCCTTGAAGAAACGAAGGAGGAACTCCATGTCCTTGGGCCCGAGATTGAAACGGACGCCGGCCTCTTCGATGAGCACGGCAACCGCTCTTTGATCGCCGTTGTCCCGCACCTCGCAGATCCAGGCCACGGCTTTGCGGGTCAATTCGCTCTGAGGCACTATGGTTGTCATGGATTACTCCTGTAGTTGAACATGGTTCCAGCGATAGGAAGTACACCAGCTTCCGTGGGGTTGCAAGACGCCATTACTTGGTCTAGACCCTAGCATATTGCATCTCCCAACCCTATTCAGTTCATGAGGATCATATGGCACCCTGGTATGTTGCGATTGTTCTCGGCATTGTCGAAGGCCTGACCGAATTCCTGCCCATTTCCAGCACGGGCCACCTGATCATCGCCGGGCACCTCCTGAATTTCACTGGCCCCAAGGCAGAGACATTTGAGATCGTCATCCAGCTCGGGGCCATTCTGGCTGTGGTGGTTCTGTACTGGGACCGTTTCGTGGGCTTGCTCTTCCCGGATAAAAGCCGCAAGTTTTCTGGAGTATACGGCCTTTGGCTCCTGTTTCTGACCTCCCTGCCAGCCTCGGTACTCGGCCTTCTGACCCATCACTACATCAAGGAATATCTCTTTTCGCCCACCACGGTAGCCGTAGCCCTGGCCGTAGGCGCCATCCTCATCTTCGTGGTGGAAGGCATGGAGAAAAAGAGCACCACTCTGACCTTGGACGAAATCACCCCGAAAACGGCCCTGGGCATCGGTTTCTTCCAGTGCCTGGCCCTGTGGCCCGGCTTTTCCCGGTCAGCATCCACCATCATGGGCGGCATGCTCCTGGGAGCCAAACGCACGGTGGCCGCCGAGTACTCGTTCATCGCGGCCGTGCCCATCATGTTCGCCGCAACCGGCTATGACTTCCTGAAGAACTACGCCCTGTTCGAGAGCGGCGACCTGATCTTTCTGCTCATAGGCTTCGTGGTCTCCTTCATAGCGGCATGGCTGGCCGTAAAGGGGTTCATCGTCCTGCTGGGCCGCCTGACCCTGCGTCCCTTCGCCATATACCGCATTATCCTGGCCGCCCTGATTCTCCTGTTTTTGTAATGTGTTCCATTTTTTGCCCCAAACGGACATTTTACACTTGCCAAGCCCAAAAAGACGGTCTATAGACTGTGACCGCTTCGACGGAACAAACGTGGCGAGGTAGCTCAGTTGGTTAGAGCATGCGGCTCATATCCGCAGAGTCGGAGGTTCAAGTCCTCTCCTCGCTACCACGAATGAAACGAAAGCCCCTGAAAATTTCAGGGGCTTTCTTCGTTGTTACACAAACACCCCATGCCCAAAGAAATGAAACAGGCCGTCCTCATGTTAGAGGACGGCCTGCCATATGCAAGTTGGAAAGGGGATCAGAATCTCTCGAATCCGTCGCCTCCGGATTGCAGGGCCTGCTTCTTGCTCTTCACGGTGACACGGGCGGTAGTGGCCGGTCCGCCGCCGTCGATCTTGAAGTAGGCCACAGTGCTCTTGAGATGCTCGGCCTGACTGGCCAGCTCTTCCGAAGTGGACGACATCTCTTCCGAGGCCGAGGCGATCTGCTGAATGACCTGGTCCAGTTGGTGGATGGCGGTGTTGACGCCTTCAGCGCCCGATTGCTGCTCGTTGCTGGCGGCCGTTATCTCCTGAATCAGTTCCGCTGTGTGCTTGATGTCCGGGACCATCTTGCCCAGCATCTCGCCCGCTTCCTCAGCCACCTGGACGCTTGTGGCCGACAAATCGCTGATTTCCGCGGCAGCAACGCCTGAGCGCTCGGCAAGCTTTCTGACTTCCGCGGCAACAACGGCGAACCCCTTGCCGTGTTCCCCTGCCCTGGCAGCTTCAATGGCCGCGTTAAGGGCTAGCAGGTTGGTCTGACGCGCTATCTCCTCAATGACGGAGATCTTGTCCGCTATTTCTCGCATGGCCTCCACGGTCTGGGCGACCGACTGGCCTCCCCGTTCCGCATCGGCTGCCGATCTTTGGGCAATGTGCTCTGTCTCTCGGGCATTTTCGGCATTCTGACTGATATTGGCGACCATCTGCTCCATGGACGAGGCGACTTCCTCAACATTGGCCGCCTGCTCGGTGGCTGCCTGCGAAAGGCTCTCAGCCGTGGCCGACAACTGCACCGCGCCGGAGGCCACTCCATCAACAGTACTACGGACGTCAGACACCACGCCGCGAAGCGTGCTGCCCATCTCAGAGAGATCCTGTGCCAAAACCGCGACTTCGTCCTTTCCGGAAACGACGATGCTGGCCGTCAAATCGCCACCGGCCACCTGACGTGTGAAATCGCCGCTTCGAATGATGGGCCCGGTCATGGACTTCGCGATCCGCCATCCGCCCAGCGCGAACAGAGCCGCGATGACCAAACCGATCACGGCTGTGTTGAAAACAGCAGAGTTGGAGGCGCTCATGATTTCATTTCGCTCGATCAATGCCACATACTTCCAGCCAGATTCCGGCGAGACGTACACACTGGCGAACATGTTGACACCACCGATGTCCAGGTCTTCGACCAATCCGCCCTTGGTGTCATTCAAGATCGCATAGGCACCGGACAACTCCCCCATCTTCTTGAAAACATAATCCTTGTGTCTCGGATCAGCCAGAATCGTTCCATCGTTCTGGACAATAATCATATACCCGGTCTTGCCAATCTTGATGCTGGCCGCGATCTCGGTAAGTTTTGCCAAAGACATGTCAACGGCCCCGATGCCCACCAACTTGCCCGAGGCGTCGTGCGCCTTGGCCACAACACCGATATTCGGTACGCCCTTGGTGGTAATATAGGCACTGAGCAGGGTCACTTCCGTGGCCGACTGCTTGCCCTGTGTATACCATGGCCGCTTTCTTGGATCGAACTTGTTGCCCATGTTCTCGCTGGGAGCCTGGGTGTAACCGCCGTCTTCAAGGCCCGCATAGACATACGCAAAATCCGGATGGGACTTCATCAGTTTTTCGAAAGTATGAAAGGCCAAGCGTTCCTTCTCACTCATCCCGTCATGCAGAACGGGATTGTCCCCAGCCGGGAGTTGGAAGTAGCGCGTCCATTCCCCCATACCTTCGGTGAGGGCAGGCAGGGAGGCAACATACTGGGCGATCTCGGCCGGTCCTTTCAACAACTGGGTGACAAACCCGTTGACTACGCGCAGTTCCTCTTGGGAGGACATCTCAAATTGCTCTGTGACCGTGCCGCTCACCTGCAGGGAAACCACGCTGGAGATTACTACAACGGACACAAAAACTGGAACAATGATCGACAAAATGAACTTTGCTTGAATCTTCATGACACTCCTCCCTACTATGCGATATCTGGTAAGAGAATAGCGCACGGAATATCATAAGCAATTATATTTTCCATATTTATAAAATACTCTGGGTGCATTGACGATTCCGATTCCGAAAGGGCAAATCCCCTCTCAAGCAAATCAAGCCTTTCCCTCTTGCGCCATCCCCCTACGCCTCTATGCAAATGGGTTTCCGAGGTATTTGTATTCAGTTTACCATTCCCAATATACGAACGGTTACTTATATGAATGTCATCCCTGTGAAACTTGACAGGGCCAATTTCATAACCGGTCATGCTACCGGTCGAAGCCTTGGACTGCCCCGCCATCTGACAGAGGTCATGATCTCAGTCCGGATTCAAAAATGCCTCCACAAAAAAAGCCCGTACGGCGAACCGTACGGGCTTTTCTTCGATTCCCGACTAGACAGTAAACTTGGTTACCCAGAAATCATGCAGGTTACAGAAACTGGTGGCGTAATATTCGCCCTTGGCCGGAATGTCATAGCTGGATTCGGGCTTATCCTCAGGCGTAAAGACCTGGGCTCCAAGGACCGTGCCGTCAGCGCCAACCAATGTATGGCGGACGATGTAATGGGCGGAACTCATGGGGTGCTTGGTCTGGATAGTGACCTTGCCGTCAGCCACGGTCACCTGGGGCGCATGGGTTCCAACCTTTTTGTCCCACTGGCCGGGATCGTCGGCTGTGTAGACGATATTGGAAGGAAACGGGCCCGTTTCAGCGGAAGCCTTGTGGACACCAAGGGAAAGCCCGGCCGCCAGGGCCAGGGCCGATTTCAGGAAAACACGTCTGTTGCTCATGATGCCTCCATATGGAAATGATTATTGTCCCCACCTTATCAGCATCCCGCCGATATGCAAGCCATTGTCTCAATAAAATAAGCCAGTCTCCTTTTTTTACAATAGAACTGACAACCAGTGCTCTACCCCCTTCAGTCCTTGAGGCATCCGTGTAGTTTCATAGTATGTAAAAAAAGCATCCGTTTCTTCATACGCCTGGAAAGTTCCTCTATTTTGAATAAAAGACATGGCTCGCCTCCCCTTAGGGGGCGAACACAAACGCCTTTTAGCCAACACAAGCTTAGGCCGCCCCTTTCCAATTCCATGCAAACTGGATCATGATAGGGTTGGTTAAAATACACCGAATGAACTTTAGTATTAAGATATAATAAATTGATGGTATGAATGGAGAAATCGAAGAGGGGTTTTATTTCTAGAGTTTATCTAGATTTAATCTAGAAACAATCCAACCATCTGAACAAAAATGATCTTCAAAAGATATGCCCAATCAAACAGTCTATCCGCTGAAAAACGACGGTTTAGGTTGCCAAACGGCAACAAGTACATATATAGGACATGTCCCAAACGGTTCTTTGAAATGGGGGCGCACTGGTTTCGACGGGGATAGTTGAAGCCGAAGCCGCAGGTCGAGGTTGGTCGATGGCCTCGTTAAAATCGACCACAAAGATAATTGCCAACGACAATTACGAATACGCAATGGCTGCTTAATTGCAGAGTTGCAACTGACAACATAGCTTGTCACGATTCTCCCGCCGACGCCTTATAAGCGGGAAGGGTCGTCAAACCATAGGGCTAGCAAGCCGAGGTTCGTTCCTTGCCGGAGCTGCGAAACACTCAAAGGATCTAGTTCGATGGCCGTCCGGCCCGGAGCAAGCCATCGTACGAAATCTTAATCCGGACCTAAACCTGTAGACGCTTTCGCGGATCGTTCTCGGACGGGAGTTCGACTCTCCCCGCCTCCACCATCTTTCAAAGAAAAAGGCCCCGCCAGATTGGCGGGGCCTTTTTTGGTGTTCAGACAGGTTGGGCTACCACTTTGATCGCCCTGAGGGGACATAAAAGAACTCAACGCGTCTGTTGGCGTGGCGATTCTCTTCGGAAGTACTCGGCAGGAGCGGCTTGGAACCGCCATAGCCCACGGCCTTCATCCGCGTAGGCTGGATATCCGAATGGTCGAGAATATACCGCAAACAACGAGCCGCCCGAGCCGCGGACAAGGCCCAATTGGAACCATAGTGCTGAGACTCCGGCGCTTCTCCATCGGTGTGGCCCCGGATAACAAGATTAAAGTCAGTCTTTTTCATCGAGTCGATGACCACTTCCAAGGCCTGCTTTGCCTCCGCGGTCAGCTCCACAGACCCTTTGTCGAAAAGCACCGGACTGCTCATCCTGAGCATGACGCCCGACTTGTCGGAACTGACCTTGGCCATATGGGTCAGATCCTTGGCCCGGATGGCTTTTTTCAGGATCACACCCAACTCGACTATCTGCCTGTTTTCCTTAACGCTCTGTCGTTCCTTGAAGGTCGTGTCCGCATATGGAGTTGAAAGAGCCGAACTGTCCTCGTATTGAACGCCAAGCGCCTCCTGGATGGACCCCATGAGTTTACGGAAGTTGGTCACGTCCTGGTTGGTAAAAGACAGGAGCAGGACAAAAAAGCACAGCAACAAGGTGACCATGTCGGCAAACGTGGCCATCCACGGCGGAATCCCCTCTTCGGGCTTGGGCGGATCAGACTTGGGCCCTCCGCCCTGCTGTTCCATTGCTTCCTGTTCAGCCATAATACTTATCCCTACCAAGCGTCCCGTTGGGGCATATGCATGTAAAATTCGACCCGCTGGTTCTTCAACCGATCGGCTTCCGTATCATTGGGTACTTCAGGGCGAGTATCCGCGTAACCTACGGCTTTGGCGCGGTTGATCTCGATGCCCCCCTTGTTGACGATATAATCCAGAGCGACGGCCGCTCGTGCTGCGGAGAGTTCCCAATTGGAAGGATATTTGGCCGTATGAATGGGCCGATCGTCCGTATGTCCCCGCACCACGAGATTCAACTTGTAATCCTTGAGCACCTTGATGACCGCATCCAGCATCTTCCCGGCATCCGGCCGAAGCACGGCGGTATTGGGCTCGAACAACGCAGCCGAATTTGCGCGAAAAACAACGCCGTCCCGATCAGCGCTCACTCCCGCCCCTTCCTTGAGCTTCACATCCAGCTCTTCAAGCATGGATTTAACGCGCATGACCACTGACAAAAGCAATCGCTGGTCGTGAGAGATTGAAGAAGCCATCTCCTCGGTCGCCTTGGAGCTGGTATTGAACTGGGCCAACTCTTCGGAGACGGCACGCACCTCTTTGACGCCAAAGGCTCCCTTCAGGGACCCCAAGGCGTCACGAAATTTCTCCTCACTCTGCTGGGCAAAAGACAACAGCAGAACAAAAAAACACAACAAAAGCGTGACCATGTCGGCAAACGTGGCCATCCACGGGGGCAACCCCTCGTCGCCCGGCGGATCCTCCGGCGGCTTTCTGCGTATGACTTCTTCGTCCTTGGCCATGGGCTCTCCGCGTGACGGGAATTAGGATGCTTCGCGCAGTGCCGGGGACAGGAAGGCCTGCAGCTTTTCCTTGACCACGGAGGGGTGGTCACCGTGCTGCAGGGAAGAGACCCCTTCAATCATAATCTGCATGAAAAGAACGTCCTCTGCGGAACGCTCCTCCAACTTCGTGGCCATGGGCAGGAACATGACGTTAGCCATGATGGCCCCGTAGAAGGTGGTCAGCAGAGCTACGGCCATGGCCGGGCCGATAGACGAAGGATCGGACAGGTTGGAGAGCATGTTGACCAGACCGATGAGGGTACCGATCATACCGAAGGCCGGGGCCATGGTGCCCATGCCCTTGAATACGGCCTGTCCCTGGCGATGACGTTGTTTCATGAATTCCAGCTCGATTTCCATGACCGAACGAACCAGACTTTCGCTGGAGCCGTCCACAACCAGCATCACGCCTTTTTTCAGAAACGGGTCGTCAATGTTGACCTTTTCCAAGGCGACCAGACTTTCCTTACGGGCAGTGTCCGCCAGGGAGGTGATCAATTTGATGATGTCCTGGGGGTTGGAAGACTTGAAAAGCAGGGTTTTCATGCCAACCTTGAAGGCGTTGATGACCACGCCCAGGGGGAACATGACGAAGATGACGGCAAATGTGCCGCCGATGACCACGACAACTGAGGGGATATCGATGAATCCCGCCGCGTTGCCGCCCATGATGATTGTCGTGACGACAAGGCCAAAGGCACCGGCCAAACCGATAAGAGTTGCGATATCCATATGCTATTTCTTGCTTTTTGCAGCTGAAGCGCCGATTTTTACTTCACCATTGTCATAATAGAAAAAGACATCTTCCAAAAAATCGTCCACTTTGTAATACGCTGATCCGATACATATTTCCACGCCCGGTTTGACAACGCCCGGCACAAGAACCCGACAATCATCCAACCGTTCGGTAGCGTAAATGCCATTCCACAACTTGACCTTCAGGTTTTTGAGCAGTTCCAGCTCCTTGCTGGCAGACTCGAGACGAGGCTGATATTCTGCTCTAAATTCCTCGCCCTTGTTCAAGATCTTCTCAAAAGAGGCGATATCCGCGTGCAGGGCCTTGATCCGAACATTGTAGCGTTGGTCGGCATACAGCAACGATGGCTTGTACCCCAGAACCAGGGCCGTATCGGTATCCATCCCGCCGCCAAGCTGTTCACCCACGTAAATGTAGTTGTATGCGCAGATATTCCCGCCGGTAAGCCGGCCGCCAACGGCCAGCCGTTTGCCCGCATAAACATTGCTGTGCATCAGCGCGCCCTTGACCATGATGTCGCCGCCCGACAACAAGGTCGCGAATTCGCAAAATGCCAATTTCATGTCCTTGCCGGTCTTGAGAAGCGCCGATCTGCTCCCCTTCACCCCGCCGCGACAATCCAGATTGCCCCGAGCCTTGATGGTCGCCCCTTCCACTTGGTCATTGACGCGAACATCCACGGCCTCGATGCTGAAGCCGCTGCGTACGGATCCTTCAACCACCACATTACCAACAAAGTCAACATTACCGGTATGGTAGTCTATATCCGAGTGAACCGTCAGCGGATTGCGGACCAGAATCCGACCTTCCTTATAGCAGACATAGCCGTCCACGGCCGCGAAGAGCTTGTCCGGGAATTCACGCCGGATGCCCGTGCCCTTGCCCGCCGGAAAAGATTTCTCATCCGACACAAACCGCTCGTCCAGGTCTTCACCGGCCTCTTCAATCGGAAGCCACTCGGCGATGAGATCTCCGGCGGCCACGTTCGTTACGAACTGACGCTCGTGATGATTCACGCTCCCGTCCGCCTGCTCCGCGGGCTTAAGCTTTGCCGGGTCCCAATCGGGATCAAAGTAATGTTTCAGGAAAAACGGCATTGCCCCTCTGGAATATTTGATGGAAAAACCGACCGCCCAAGGGTACGTGGTTCGCCATGAAGACTCAAGCAAAACGGCCTGTTACAAGCCTGACTCAATACTCCGGGATCCTATTGAATTATCGACTTTGCGTCAATGATTATCAACTTTTACACGACAGCCTCAATACTTGCCATTAAATATCGACTCGCTCTAAAGAATCCAGCGATTATGCCGATAATGATCGTAAGAGGCATATTAGGTTGGGATGATTCGTGCAACACCAGGGAGGGAAGACCATGAATATCCCCATGATAAACATCGACGTGAAGCAAGAGCTGCGCTCGGAGAGCGTTGTTCCGCCCAAGGCCGTGCAGAAGCCGCCCGTCCCGGACGGCTCCACCCGACGCGACGACGCGGTCGCGGCACAGGACAAGGCACAATCGGACAACCAATCCGGCACCCCTACCCGGGATGAACTGAACTCCTTGATCGCCGAGGCCAAGGAACACCTTGAGTCCAAGAACATCAAGCTGAAGTTCAACATCCTGGAGAACAACGACACCATTCAGGTGGAGATCATCGATTCCGATGGGAAGACCATCCGCAAGATTCCGGAGGATGACCTGCTCAAGTTGACCAAGTCTCTGAAGAATCTCGGACAAGGCTTCCTGGACAAGATGTCCTGAGCCTGTCCGCACGCAGCCATGGATCGCGCCCCAGCCACACGGCAGGGGGCGTCTTTGGCGCTGGTGCGCCCTTCTCTCATGGGGTTGCCAACGGATTCCTGCTGGGGCATAGTTGATATGTACAATGCCCAACTACGGAGGCGCCCATGTCTGATTTCAGCATATCCATGGACACGGTCCAGAGCATGAGTATGGACAACCAACTCCTCGGCCCTGAATCCATCACCGACCACAGCAGCGAAATAGGTTCGGGCATCAACCCCACCGGCGGGCTGGACAACAGGGAACAAACCGTGGCCGGGCTGGAAGTCGCATCCCGAACCGAAGACTACCTCGGCACTGGTACGGATTTCTCCTCCACCGGTACGGACATTGACATTCAGCAGACCATGCATCAGATGGCGGCCGAGACGGGCATCGGATCCATAGCCGACAAGATCGCCTGACCCTTGATACCAATGAATGGAAAAGGCCCCGACCAGAATGGTCGGGGCCTTTTTGTGTATCGTATGCAGCGATGGCTACCACTGCTTTTTGCGCTGCTTCTCCAAAGCCGCATCCTGCTCCTCGAAGGTCGCGAAACCGGCATGGTGCATGGCATCTTCCACAGTGTGATGCCAATCCCAGCTGGCGTAGATAACCGGCTTGTGGAAGGTCGCGCGGAACTGCTCCATCTCCTGACGGTAGAACTCCTCCTTGGGAGTCTCCATGTGATCGCGAAGCTGCTCGCTGAAACGGTCCAATTCGCCCTCGTACCATTCCATGAAGTCCTCGGGGGACTTGTATTTCTTCAGGATATGGCCGTAGCTGTTGGCCTCCAGGAGTTCCTGGAGCTTGACCATGTGCTGCGTCTTGAGCCAGGCGCCCAGGCCACTGGTCTTGATGTTTTCGGATTCGATCTCGGCCATGTCCAGCTTGGTCTGGTAATAGGTATCGGGCACAACCGAAGCGGACACGATGCCCGCAATGGCCACCAGGCCGCGCAGGATCACGGAGTTGGACACGCCCTGGCCGCAGAAGCCGACCTTCTTGCCGACCTTCTGCCCCGCGAAGATGGCGGACAGAATGGCCCAGACAACCGCCGGGTCTTCCTCATCGTAGATGTGCTGCAGGCTGGCGTTGTCGCGGTCCGTTGCCAGAACCATCTGGGTCATGTCGTTGGAACCGATGGAGAACCCGTCAACTTCCTTGAGGAATTCCTTGCACAGGATGGCGTTGCTCGGGATCTCGGCCATGAGGATGACCTTGAGATCGTCCTTGCCGGATTCCAGATTATGGACCTGCTTGAGGTAACGCTTCATGGAGCGGGCCTCTTCCAAGGTACGCACGAACGGGAACATGATGGACAGGTTCCGGCCGCCGTAGATGCCCCGAGCCAGCTTGAAGGCCTCGAGTTCCCAGTCGTGGATGTTCCGCGATACGCCGCGGTAACCGATCATGGGGTTGTCCTCGTGGGCCTCGAACAGGGAGCCACCCAGCAGGTTGCGGTATTCGTTGGATTTGAAGTCGGTGGTTCGGTAGACGATGTTGGAACCGTAGAAGGCCATGGCGAACAGAGCCAGTCCCTGAGAAAGGGTCTGGATGTAGTTCTCCTTGCCGGTGGTGTAGCCACGCGACTCGAGCAGGCGGCGGATACGGTCGGGCAGGGTCGCCACTTCGTCCATCTCGGACTTCAGGCCCATCTTGAGAGCCACTTCCTCGCGCAGACGGGTGATCTTGTCCAAGTGAGCAACAAAATCGGGATCTTCCTTGAGGCGGGCCACGTACTCGGTCACGACCTTCTCATGCTGCTGACGGATCTTCCAGGCCTCGGTACGGACCGACGGAGTCGGCTCGAGCATGTCGTGGTAGCCCAGAACAACGGCCACATGGGCCTCAGGGTCAATGGAGGTCTTGAGCACATCCAGACGTTCGGTTGCGTTGGAGATGTGCTCGTCGAGCTTGTGGTCCATTTCACGCAGGCGACGGTGCATGGCAAGGACTTCGTCCGTGCTGCGGGCGCCCTCCTGCTCGGCCAGGGACTCCATCTCACGGGTCAGACCGGTGATCAGACCCACATACTCACGCAGCTTCAGCGGCATCGTAATCAGGCCGGCATCCAGTTGCTCCTTCATGACCTTGGTCAGGTGATGGTCCATTTCCTGGAGCTTTTCCTCGACCAGATCATTGAGAGCGTCCTTGTCGTAGGCCTCGAGCGCCATGGGATGGACGCCGATATTGCCGAGCATGAACTCGGCGCGCAGCAGGCCGACCTCGAAGTCAGGCACGTTGCGCAGGCGGGACAGGAACAGGGCCTGGCCAACATCGGCCAGAATCAGGCCGACCTTGGTCTTGGTCTTAGGCAGTTCGCTGACATTGATCTCGCCGCCGACCTCAACCAGCGGCAGCTCGCCGCGGTAGACCTTGCCTCGAGAGCCGTCCACGGTGACCTGCTGGCCGTCCATGGAGCGCAGGGCCTCAAGGCGCTGAATACCGATGATGGCCGGGATGCCCAACTCGCGCGAGGTAATGGCCGCGTGGCTGGTATCGCCGCCCACGTTGGCCAGAATGGCCGAGGCTATGCGCATTCCCGGAACCATGTCCGGATCGGTACGATCGGCGGCCAGGATGTCACCCTTGTTGATTTTATTCAGTTCCAGAGCGGATCGCAGGTACTTGACGGTACCCTGCCCCGCACCGCGGGAAGCGCCGTTGCCTTCCAGGATGACTTCAGCCGAGTCGATGGCCTTCTTGTCGACCTCGAGGCGGCGCATGAAAATGGTGTGCGGATGGAGCTCGAAGTCCTCGTTCCAGCGGGTCTCAGGGCGAGCCTGGACGAACCACAGCCGGTCGGTCTTGTCGATGCAGAACTCGGTGTCCATGATCATGCCGCCGTAAGCCTTGGAGATGTTGCGCACCCCCTGGGCCACGGTCTCGGCCTGAGCAATGGACAGGGCCCAGCGGAAGACTTCGTTGTCGGCGACCTTGACCACATGGGTGCCGCTGCCGTCTTCCTTGTAGACAATCTTCTTTTCCTTGCAGCCCATGTAACGGATGACCACTTCACGGTCGCCCTCGCGCTGGAAGACGTAGAACTTGTCCGGAGTGACCATGCCGCCGACGACCGCCTCACCGAGGCCGTAGCTTGCGTCAATGGAGACGAGGTCGTTGCGGTTCGTACCCCGGCAGCCGGTGGCCGTATCCGCGCTGAAGGCCGTACCCGAGATAACCGGGTTGATCATTCGCATCATGCACACGGACAAGGAGGTGTGCTCAATGGCCCACTCCTTCTTGGCGGTTTCGGCGATGGAATCGTCACCGGTCTTCTCTGCCAGGGTGATGGCATCGAGAATGGCCTCGCGGCGATAGGTCATGGAGCGCAGGTTGTAGGCCGAGGCGCAGTCCCAATGGTAAGCTTCGAGGCACTCGTCCTCGCCGACTATATTAAGGTAGGTATCCTGAAGACCGGCAAAGGCTTTTTTGCGGCTGTCCTCGCCAGCCGCAGAGGAACGCACGGCCACGGGAACATCGTCCAAACCGGCTTCCTTGCAGATGGACTGGTAGGCCCCCTTCACTTCCTTGCCGACGCCTTCGGGCATCTCCACGGACAGAATGGCCGACTGGACCAGAACCGAACGCATGCGCAGCTGGTCGATTCCTTCAGGAGAAGTGGCGAAACCCTCGACCACATTGTTGATGAAGGTGCGCAGGCGAATGGGCGTGCCGGACTGCTTCTTGGACTCCTCGCGGATTTTTTTGCCCACTTCGCGGACAAAGTGCTGCAGATAGTCGGAGTCTTCGTTGACCGCGTCGGAGTACCAGTCGATCTTGTTGTACTCCTTGTCCACCGTGGCGCGAACCACCGCGGCGTTCACCTTGGTCTCGTCCAGAAGAATATGAAATGCATTGGAGGAAATGGCCCGGAACTCCGGGGCACGGATGCCCGGCACCTGGCTGATGATGGCCGTGTTGTAGTTCTTACCACCGACCAGCAACTCGGCGTCCTCGCCGATCTTCTTGATTTCGGCTCCATTCAGAACCAGTTTCTGTTTGAGGCTCTCCACCTTGGCATCGACCTTCTTGGCTTTTACCGCAGGTGTTTTATCCGTTGCGTCATTTTTGGCTTTGGCCATCTCTTCCTCCTGGTATGACCGTGCCGGGCGGACTGGTATTTCCTCGTCCACCTCCTGAATCACGGCGCTTTCCATTTTGAATTATCAAAAAAGAACAATCAAAATCTGAGGTTCGAGTTTCCCCCTACAGGGTTAAACACCCCTTAGTCAACGAAACAATTGGTCCGACCACTAAGCCATTTAAACGCAATAAAAACTCCAAAAACTGTCTGAAATTTAAATTTCATTTTTTTAATATTTCAAGAAAGACAAAGGCCGACGTGCTGTTACAGCACGTCGGCCTCGAATATTCCGACATTACCCCATCAAGGGACGGGAACCTATCGTGTCAGACCAATTTCAGTGGTCGTATTATTTTTTTACAGTTTCTGACCGCAGTTGGGGCAGAAGTTGCAATCCTCGGTGGGGACGTCGGACTTACAGGTGGGACAGGTACCCGCCTCGGGTCCGAGTTCCACCAGCAGCTCCCCTTCCACGACCGGGATCATCTTCTTGTCCTCGGTGTAGTTGGCGGACTTGATAACCCGACGGACCATACCGGTGACCGGAGCCAGTACCGACTTCTCCTGCTTCATGATGGAGATGTTGAACAACTCCTCGCCTGCCTTGACGCGATCGCCGGGGCGGACATGGGTGACCCAAAGGTCGCCGTTACTGGGCGAACCGACGTGGTAGACGTTGGTCGGGTCGGCCATCTCGGTAGCGTCCTTGCCCCCGGCCTCGGCCTCGGCCACCTTGACCTGATGACTCATGATCTCGGAGTCGAGCACATAGCGGACAACGGCCATGCCGTTCTCGTCCGGCTCGGAGATGTCGAGGATGCGCATGAGGTGCGGCTTCTTGCAATTGCCCTGGAAGTCCAGAACCTCGCCTTTTTCCAGACCCTCGAACCAGATATCCACCGGCAGATTGTTGATATTGCCGTACTTCTCACAGAAGTCGATAGTCTTGATCGCGTCACCCGGGTGGTTGAGATACATGATGAACTCTTCCTCGGTGGGCTGACGGTGCAGGCGGGACTGAAGGGCCTTCTTCTCGGCCACAAGGTCCACGTCTTTCAGTGTGGTCAGCGGGGATGCCTCAGTGCGCTCCTTGAT
The DNA here is from genome assembly GCF_963662885.1 of uncultured Pseudodesulfovibrio sp. Lineage (NCBI taxonomy): Bacteria > Pseudomonadati > Thermodesulfobacteriota > Desulfovibrionia > Desulfovibrionales > Desulfovibrionaceae > Pseudodesulfovibrio > uncultured Pseudodesulfovibrio sp. The sequence goes on along the minus strand of NZ_OY760065.1, from coordinate 226,923 downwards.
GGCGGTCTCCCAACCGGACCCAAAGGCGGACTGATAAACCCAGTCAGCCGGGAAGCCCAAAGGCAGCTTGCCGAACTTGCCGAGCAGCAGGTTGCGGAAGGCATCGTTGGAGTCGCGGTACAGGTCGAGGCGCGCCTCACGCTCGAGATCGGTCAGTTCGTCTTCGCGACACAGGGTGACCACATCGAGCATGTTCAGCAAACGGCGCACTTCCCGCTCTCCCCCGCGCTTGTAAGCACCGGTCACGGCCAGGAAGGCGGTGTTCCAGGTAATCTGGGAACCGGGAGTAACGTCGTGGTAGCGGACCACCTTGCGGGTTCCTTCCAGGAACTTGAGCATGTAGGGCAACAGCTTGATGTAGCCCTGCTTGAGAGCCCCTTCCTGAGAAGAGGATGTCGCTCCGCCGGGCATGCCGTGACGGACGACGTCGTGGTCAATGCCCTGGAAGTACGGAGCCGTGTAGCGGTCGTAATACGGCATGATCTGCTTGAGCCGGAAGTTGGTGGCCCGGATCATATCCTTGTCCAGATGGGTCTTCAGGCCGATCTCGTCCTCGATGTAGGAGGCCGTGGACAGGACTTCGCCCTGGCCGTACCAACGCACGCTGGCGCCGATGGCCACATCCACGATGTGTGCACCAGCCTCGGCGGCAGCACCCATGGTCGGGACGAACAGGCCGTCGGTGTAGTGCCGGTGACTGTGAATGACCAGTTCGGGATATTTCTTGGTGATGGCACCGATGAGTTCACGCATGAATCTCGGCGGACACACGCCGCCCATATCCTTGAGGCCCAGGATAATCATCTTTTCGGCCTGCTTCGGGGTCACGCCAGCGGCCTCGGAGCACATGCGAATGATTTCCTCGGTCACGGTCATGTAGCGCTCAACCGTGAAGCCCTTGGCCCAGGACAGGGAAATGGCGGGCTCGAAGATGTTTCTCTTCGAGTTCATGGCCACTTCGGCAAACGGCCGCATGTTATCGACGTGGTTCAGGAAGTCGAAACAGCGGATGACTTCATAATGCTCGTTGATCATCTCGCCGGTCAGCCGCATCACGTTCTTCGGTTGCGGCTTGTAGCCCAGGATATTGGTGGACCGGATGAGGATCTGCTTCAATGTATTGGGCGCGAACTTGTTCCACTCGGCCGCCTCGGTGAACGGATAGGTCATGTTGGCGAGCATGGCCACGTGGAAGTGCGCACCACCGCCGTTCTCCAGAGAGAAGAAGCCGCATTTGTCGAGCGACGGACCGATGATGCGATCCTCGGCCAGACGGAAGCGGTTTCCGCTGTTGGATTGGGTGATGTCGCGGGTCGTGGTATCCGTCATGTGGATGATCCCGGCCTCGCGGTCCGTGCGCAGGGTATCCAGAATGGCGTCACGGTCCATTTTACGCGAGAAGCGCGGCTCAAACCAGGAGGAAACCTCGGGCGGCTTGGCCAGGTGGAACCGACCGACACGCTTGTCCTCCCGGCCGCGGTATTCGCCGAGCTGGACGTAGCGGTTGTAGCCCTGTGCCGAAATTTCGGCCACCAACCTAGTCAAACGCAGGGAATCCGGCTCGCGGTCGGAATAATCCATGAGCTCGGCATAATTCTGGCGGACGAAGTTGGTATCGTAATCGGCGGCAACGAACTTGGCCTGGTCGATGATCTTGCGATGGAAAGGAATGGTCGTCTTGACACCGCCGATCATGTACTCGCGCAAGGCGCGGCTCATCAGGGCCACGACCTTCTTCCAGGAGTTGCCGTAGGCGATCAACAGGGCCGCAGCCGAGTCATAGTTGGACGGGAAGCGGTAGCCGTCGCCCACACAGGAGTCGATGCGGATGCCCTGCCCGCCGGGCGAGACATATCGTGTGATACGACCGGAGTTCGGCTCGAAATGCTTCTGCGGGTCCTCGCAGTTGATACGACACTGCATGGCCCACTGGAACGGCTTGGTGTTTTCTTCGTTCAGACGCAGCTCGGCCCCGAAGGCGATAGCGATCTGCTCCTCGACCAGGTCGATGCCGTAACGACATTCCGTGATGCCGTGCTCAACCTGAAGCCGAGTGTTGACCTCGATGAGGTACGGCACACCGTCGGCGTCCACGAGAAATTCGACAGTGGCCAGGGAGTAATAGCCCACGGCCGAGACAAGCCGCTTGGCGTACCCCTTGAGCTGTTCCCGCAACTCGGGAGTGAACTTGGGCCACGGGGACGGGGTGATCTCGATGAGTTTCTGGTGGTTGCGCTGGACCGTGCAGTCGCGTTCGTCCAGGCAGAACACGTTGCCGTACTGGTCGGCGATGACCTGGATTTCGATATGGCGCACCGAGGTCAGCAGCTTCTCGACGTACAGACGCGGGTTGCCGAAGGAAGCCTGAGCCAGGGCAGAGGCCTTGGAGAAGGCGTTCTCCAGGTCCTCTTCCTGATAGACTTCATAGATGCCGCGACCACCGCCGCCGCCCTCGGCCTTGAGCATCACAGGGAAGCCTATTTCCTGGGCGATCTTGCGCGCCTCGGGGATAGAAACGGCCCCTTCGGAGCCGGGAACCACGGGCACGCCCTGTTCGATGGCCAGCTTTCGCACGGCCACCTTGTTGCCCAGGATGCGCATGGGTTCCTGTTCGGGACCAATAAAAATAATGCCTTCCTTGGCGCATCGTGCCGGGAAGGAATCGTCTTCGGAACAGAACCCCCAGCCGGGATGGATGGCGACCACGTTGTTGGCTTTGGCCTCGTGGATGATTCTGTCCTGATCAAGATACGCCCTGGGATCGGAGCCGAGCATCAAAAGCTCATTGGCTCCGGAAGACGCCGGAGAGGTTTTATCAACGTCGGTGGCGGTCATTATCGCCTTGGCGTTGAACATTTCGGTTATGGAACGGCAGATGCGCCTTGCCGGGATGCCCCGGTTGGCCACCAGTATCCGCTTCCCCTTGACCTCTTCAAGTACCTGTTCAAAGGACTTCGGCTGCATGAATCTCACTGGTCTCCTACGACAGAAATGACAGAAAAAACCCTAGTCGGCATGTCCCGCACCATGCGGAACCTAGAAAGGAAATATCGATCCCGAGTACAGCACCGACTCCCCCCCATCTCGACGAAGAACAAGTCCACCATCCAAGGAAAGGCCCGCCAAAAGAGCCTCATAGGAGCTATCGTCTCCTTCCTTGACCAAGATAGTTCGTCCGAACCAGGCGAGTTTGCTCTCGAACATGGAGATGAATCGAGGGGGTGGAATCTCGTCGAGCATTACTGCATACACAGTTTTCCCATGGTTTACAAGCCGATCCAGGAGGGTCAGGGGACCGGAGAAAAAGAACGGAAGCCGGATTTTCGCGGCGGGCACCGAATGATCTTCGCGCATCTGCGAATCAGCCGGACTGTCCGCAAGGTTCAGCCCCACGCCAACGATGGACGTACCGTTTCGCTCTTCGATGAGCATCCCGCCAACCTTCCGCCCTTCCTGAAGAATGTCGTTCGGCCATTTGACCTGAAGATCCCCGCCCAGGCCTCCCAGAACCTCGCTGAAAACGTGCCCGACGACCAACGGCAGCAGGTCGGCCATGGCCTCGGCCCATGGTCCATGGTCGGGTGCGGACGGCAACACGATGGAGGCATGAAGATTGCCTGCCAGGGACGCCCAGGGGCGCCGCAGTTGCCCCCTGCCCTGCGTCTGCCGCCCACAGATTACGGCTCCCCAGGGACCCAGCAGCCCATCGGCAACCAGCCGGGATGCCAACTCCATGGTGCTCCCACAGGTCTGGGCCACGACCACGGTGCCGTGGGTCAAACCGCTTCCCCTGAGCCAGCCTGTGGGCAACTCATCTGATTCGGACGGCGTCCAGGGGCCGTATTCACGGAGATCCTCCTGCCAAAGCGGATGGACCGGCTGTGCCTCGGCGGTCGCCTGATCCATGAGAAAAATTCCTTGTGGAAGCATGGGTTACCTTGTGCTACACGTGGGCAATGAAAGTTTACCTGGCTGGCGGCGCGGTCCGCGATCTCCTGCTCGGCAGGCCTCTGCACGACAGGGATTATCTGGTCACGGGGGCCACCCGCGAGGAGTTTCGCCGGGCCTTTCCCTGTGCGCGCGAAGTAGGCCGAACCTTTCCGGTCTTCCTTGTGGAAGGCTTGGAGTTCTCCTTTCCCAGGGCTGGTTCTCTTGATAAAGAATTAGAATCCCGAGACCTGACTGTCAATGCACAACTGCTTGACGTAAACGGCGAACTTGTTTGTCACCCACAGGCATTAGGGGACCTCGCGGGACGGATTCTGCGCCCGGCTTCGGCACATTCCCTGTCCGACGACCCGCTACGAGTCCTGCGCGCGGCCCGTTTCTGGGCTCAGCTACCGGATTTCACTCCCCATGCGGAACTGATTTCAGCCATGCGAGAGATCGGCGCTTCCGGCAAACTCACTGCCATCTCCCCGGACCGAGTTGTGCCGGAGTTACGCAAGGCGCTGGAGAGCCCCAGACCGGGCAACTTTCTGCGGCTGCTGGCCGAATCCGAGTGCCTCCTGCCGTGGTTTCCCGAGTTCGAGACAGGTCGGGCCGTACCGGCCGGTCCCCTTCCCTACCATGACAGCGACATGCTGACTCACACCTGCAGGGTCATGGACGATCTGGCCGGCGATCCGGTGGCCGTCTGGATGGGGCTGACCCATGACCTGGGCAAGACTCTGACTCCCCGGGATCGTTGGCCACGGCATTACGGCCATGACCTGGCGGGCATCCCCTTGGCCGAAACCGCCGCCCTTAGACTGCGCATGCCCAACGAATACAAGACGGCGGGCATGAAAGCCGCACGCTGGCACATGACTGCAGCCAGCTACGGCGAGTTGCGTCCCGGCACACGGGTCGACATGCTCATGGACCTGCATCTGTCGGGCACCCTCACCCCGCTCTTCAAACTCGTCCTGGCCGACCACTGCGAAGACCACCTTGAGCGTGCCGAAAAAGAGCTGGCAACCATCCTGCCGGTCAGGCTGGCCCCTGAGGATATGAACCATGGGGCCGAATCCGGTGAAAAGCTGCGCATGCTCCGTGCCCAGGCCCTGCGCGGAGGCTGAACCACGGGCAATCGCTTTGACAATTTTTCCGCAACGGCCTAATAATGTAGCATCCTGCATAGGGCAGACGAATCAAACCGGCAATCACCCGTGATACATGGAGAATCCACATGAGACTCGTGACCCGATCCGACTTCGACGGCCTGGCCTGCGCAACTTTGCTCAAACATCTGGGTATCATTGACGACTATCTCTTCGCCCACCCAAAGGATCTGCAGGATGGCCGGGTGGAGGTCTCCAGCAACGACGTTCTGGCCAACGTGCCCTATGTGAAAGGCTGCGGTCTGTGGTTCGATCACCACACCAGCGAAATGGACCGACTGGGCACGATTGAATTCAAGGGCGAAAGCCGTCCCCTGGCAAGCTGTGCGCGGGTCGTTTACGAGTATTACGGCGCGGACAAATTCCCGGCCGCCTGCGGGGATTTCATCAAGGCCGTGGACAAGGTGGACTCCGCAAGCCTGACCGTTGAAGAAATCACCAACCCCACCGGCTGGATATTGCTCGGCTTCATCATGGACCCCAGGACGGGGCTTGGTCGTTATCGCAACTACCGGATCAGCAATTACCAGTTGATGCTCGACATGATCGAGTATTGCCGGACCATGACCGCACAGGAGATCCTTGAGATCAGTGACGTGAAGGAGCGGGTGAAAAAATATTTCGGAGACAGCGACAACTTCATTCACATGCTCCGTGACAACGCCGACGTCCACGGCGATGCGGTAGTCCTTGATCTACGTGAACAGGACCCCATCTACTGCGGCAACCGCTTCATGATATATACCCTGTTTCCGGAATGTTCCATCAGCATACGGGTCATATGGGGGTTCAAGAAACAGAACGTGGTACTGACGGTAGGTCATTCCATCATAAACAGGACGAGCAAGGTGGATGTAGGCGCGTTGATGCTCTCACTGGGAGGCGGCGGACACAAAGCCGTTGGCACCTGTCAGATTCCCGAGGCTGAGGTCCCCGAAACGCTCAACAAGATACTCGCCCGGATCAACGCGGCATAAGCCGGGGTCATCGCCCCCTGAAAGCGTCCATCGCCTTGAGCACGGCTTCCCGCCGCTCACTGAAGACTTTCTTACAAAACCGCTTCATGGCGGGCCGTATTTCCTCAACGGGCGGCAGTTCGGCCACCTCGGGAAAACGGTAGCCGTCAAAGTCGATGGGCATGAAACACATGTCTCTGTCGAGCCCCTCTCCTCGTCCATAGGAGACGTCGCCGAGCATATCTTCGCGCTCCATCTGTTCGGGGTTCATATTTTTCACTTCCCGCAGCACGGACGAAACGGAGCGATCGTTGTTGGCTTTGTGGATTTTCCCGTTGATGGTATCCGAAATCTCTTTGAGCCGTTCGTAATGTACGCTCAGCAACTTGCGCCCCGGCTGCTTGGGATCTGTATAGTAATGTCCGTGAAGATAGTCCCGGATGGCGTCGAAAAGCTGCTTGTAGGCTGCCTCCACACAGGCCACGTACCGCCCCTTGGCAGTCAGGGCAAAGGGCAGGGACTCCCTGACAAGGATTGCCGCCCCTTCTGCCGGGGGTATGCGATCTGCTTCAATACCTATTTCAGCGCAAAAACCGCCCACCGTTTCCTCATCGAGGAGCAGAAGACGAAGCGTCGCAGACGCGCGGAACATTGTCTCGATCACGGGCAGGAAATCCCGGACTATGAGCCCGAAGGCCTCCAGCGCGTTATCCAGTTCCTTCCTGTCGCCAAAAAAGCTCTCGGCCATGTCCGAGATCACATCCGCCTGCAACTGATCGGCAAAATCACTGATGTCTGACACAATTCCTCCACTTTCAGGGATTTTTTCTCCCTAAAAAGCCATTTTCTCCCCAAACAACAAGATGGTCAATATATTTACATTGATTCAAACGCTCAAACCCACTAAGGTTCCACCGTCCCATAAGCCAAGACCAGGAGCCATCCATGTTACTCAATGAGCACAAGAGCAAACTCCTCTTCAACAAGGCGACCATTCCCGTCCCCCTCGGCGCGGCTGTATTTCCGGGTGAGGAGGACGACTTCTCCCCCGACTTTCCCCTGCCCTGGTTTCTCAAGGCCCAGGTTCTTTCAGGCGGCCGAGGCAAGGCCGGGGGTATTCTGCGAATCGACAATCCCGCCGACTTCGCGGCCAAGGCCCGAAAACTTTTCACTCGCGAGATCAACGGCGAATCCGTGCCGTTCATTCGTGTAGAACCTGGCGAGGACATTGCCCACGAGTTCTACCTTTCCCTGTCCGTTTCCCGACAACAGCGCTGCATCCTCTTGACCTGCGGTCGCCAGGGAGGCGTGGAAATCGAGAACAAGAGTGCGGACAACCTCCTGATCCAAAAGATACGACTGCCCGAGGGACTGGTCCCACACCAGATCAGGGCCGCCTTTTTTCATCTGGGTCTGGACAAGGAACAGTTCAAGGAGTTTGCCGTATTCCTGAATGCGTTGTTCCGGTGCATGCTCGACAACGGCTTGCTCCTGGCAGAGATCAACCCGCTGGTACTTACATCGGACAGCCGGTTGGTGGCCTTGGACGGAAAGGTCGAGATGGACGACAATTTCGTGGATCTCAACCCTGAAGCCGAGTCCTACCACCAACGCGAACACGCCTCGACCGAAGAAAACATGGCACGTGACGCCGGGCTGTCGTTTGTTCGCCTGCCGGGTTGGGTCGGGCTGATGGTCAACGGCGCCGGGCTGGCCATGGCCACCATGGACCTACTCAACTTCTCCGGACTGCCCGCCAGCAACTTCCTGGACCTGGGCGGCGCGGCAGACCAGAAACGCATGGAGACCGCCCTGGAGTTGCTCTTCGGCGACGACCGGGTAAAAGTCATCTTCATCAATCTTTTCGGCGGAATACTGTCCTGTGAGAAGGTAGCCTTGGCCATGAGGGGAGCACTGGGTGGCAAATCCCCGGAAAAACCCATCGTTGTCCGCATGTCCGGCAAAGACGCCGAAGCAGGCCTCGAAATCCTGCGCGAGTTGGACGTGGACAACCTGCACATGGCTGGCGACATGCAGGCGGCCATTGCCATCCTGAACGACATCCGCCCGGACAAGACCAAACCGGATGAACATCCCGTCCCCATGGACATTTCTCTCGGCAAGCGCCCCGCTCCCTCCGACTGGAAAAGTGACGCCCACTTCACCATCAATGCGGACACCCCCATCCTGGTTCAGGGCATAACCGGTCGCGAGGGCCAGTTGCACACGCAGCTGATGCAGGAGTACGGGGCCAATGTGGTGGCAGGCGTAACCCCCTTCAAAGGCGGACAGGAGATTCTCGGCGTTCCGGCCTACAATTCCATCGCCGAGGCATTGCGCAGCCATGAGATCGGAGCATCCATCATTTTCGTGCCCCCGCGCATGGCCGCCGACGCGGTTTCCGAGGCCGTCAGCAATGAAATCCCGTGGGCCGTATGTATCACGGAAGGTATCACACAGCACGAGATGCTGGCCGTCTTCGAGCGGGCCAAGGGCTCGCCCACCCGAATCGTCGGCCCGAACACGCCCGGCATCATCGTCCCGGGCAAGACCAAGATCGGGATCATGCCGACCGTTCCATTCATGCCCGGCCCCGTCGCCGTGCTCTCACGCAGTGGCACCCTGACCTACGAGGTGGCCGACCGTTTGACCCGGGCCGGAATAGGCCAATCCTTATGCATGGGCATAGGCGGCGACCCGTTCATCGGGGTCGATTTTGTCGATATGTTCGAAATGATTCGAAATGATGCCCAGACCAGGGCTGTTATCATCCTTGGTGAAATCGGTGGACAGGCGGAGGAGAATCTGGCTGAATACGTCGTCCGCACGGGCTTTGACAAACCAGTCATCTCGTTCATTGCCGGACAGACCGCCCCTGCGGGCAAAAGACTGGGCCACGCCGGAGCCATTTTGGAGAGCGGCGGCGGCATACAAGACAAGCTTGAAACCATGGGCAAGGCCGGATTCGCGGTCTGTCCCAGCCTTGAAGCTGTCGCAGAAGCGACAGCAAAGGCTTTGGAATAAAAGAGGTTTACGTTGAAGGTATTGCTACTCGACCTGGGCAAGATCATGCGCGGCGGACAACGCCAGGTATACTATCTCGCGCGGGCCCTGCATCGCGCCGAACAGTTCAACCCCTTGGTCGCAATACCCGGGGATTCTCCGCTCAAGCCCCTGCTCGTTGCTGACGGGATTCCCTTCACGGAACTTCCTTCCCATCAGGACTACAACCCGATGAACATCCTCCGGGTGCTCGGGATCGTCAAAACCTTCAAGCCGGATGTGGTTCATACCAACGACGCCAAGGGCGCATCCCTGGGTGCTTTGGCCAAGAAGATGCGCAACACCTTCCGCCTGGTCCACAGCCGTCGCGTGTCCTATCGCCTCAAGCCGGGCTGGAGCAAGAACAAGTATCTCCTGGGCGACGTCATGGTGGCCGTAAGCCGAGAAATCCAAGAGGTTTTGGTGGACTGCGGCGTGCCCGAGGAAAAAACCACGGTCATCCACAGCGGCATCGACCCGGCCATGTATACCACGGAATCACGGCAGCACCCGGTACTGACGCTCGGTGCCGTGGGCGCGCTCAGCACGCAAAAGGGATTCGAAGTTCTGATCGAAGCGCTGGCCCACCTGCGCAAATCTTCTGATATGCCTGATTGGCAGTGCATGATCGCGGGTGAAGGCCCTTTGCAGCAGGATCTCAAGAAGCAGGCGGAAAAGCTCAACCTGGCGGATTCCATCCTCTTCCTTGGCTACCGCGACAGCCGCGAGGTTCTGCCCGAGATCAATATCCTGACTGTCCCGTCCGTGGACGGCGAGGGTTCCAATGCGGTCATCAAGGAGGGGTGGGCTACCCGGACCCCGGTCATTACCTCGGACCTGCCCTCCAACCTCGAACTGGTCACCCATGAGCGCGACGGACTGGTCTTCAAAAACCGGGACGCGGCAGATCTAGCAGCCTGCATCGTACGCCTGGTCAACGACAAGGAATTGCGCGACCGACTGGTCGCGGGCGGTGCGGAATCCGTTACCGGCTACACCGACGTAAAGATGGCCGAACGGTACATGGCACTGTACAAAGGCCTTAGGGGCTAATCGGCCGTCCTGGACGGCGTACTCAGCCCTGTCCCCTTTTTTATCTGAATTCCCCGTCCAGAATCAGGTGGGAACAATAGCCCAGCACGAACGCCGCATAGAACGGCGCGAAGCGCTGGACCAGTCCCGGCGTCTGCATGAAGAAGGGAATGACCACGATGGGCAGCGGAACCAGGAGCATGGCCCACCAGGTATGCGTCCAGCCCCTGTGTGATCCAACGGCCGGGAGCATGGAAAAAAGCCCGAACCATGCGGCCCAGACATATAGGCCCTTGATGATCAGCCCCAAGTCCACGAGCACGAACACCGCATAATACAGATTCTGCCCCTTGGAGTTGGTATCCACATCCGGGAACAGTGCCCCGAGCAGGCAGAAACCGAGCAGTCCGGCAGCAATGAGCGGATCAAAAACCATCCAGCCCAGCAGGACTACTCCCACTAGGCCCATGACGCCAAAGAAGAGCCCTCCGGCCAAATGTCCTTTATAATCAGGCATAAGAAAGACGGTACAAAAGTCTAGACGCAGACGCTGTGCAGGACAAATTCCCGGGCTTCAGCGAACAGGCCGGGGATATCGTAGGGCGTCAGGAACCGGGTACGGACCGCACCGACGATGACGCCGTAAACCATGAAGGCAGTCTGGGGAACCGGCAGGTCCCGCATGGAGCCATCGTCGATGCCGCGCCGCAGAATATCCTCGATGATATGGATCAGATCCAGAAATTTGGCCGCGATCTTTTCGCGATCCAAGTCCGGGTTGTCGTCGCTGAACGGTGAACAGCGAATGATCGTGGGGAAGGTTTTCTCATGCTCGATGGTGAAATCCAGGTAGGCTTTGACAAAGGTGCCCAAGGCCTCACAGCCGGTGGCCGTCTCGTCCGTGGCCTTGCGCAGGTGGGTGACCATGTCGTTGATCAGCTCTGCCCCGGCAACCATGAACAGGTTTTCCTTGGACTCGTAGTAGTGAAAAACCAATCCCGAAGCCACGCCGGCCTGTTCCGCGACCATCTTCATGGTCGTTCCCGCGTACCCGCAACGGGCGAACAGTTCCTGGGCTGCCAGGAGGATACCTTCCTTTTTCGTCATTCGGCACTCCCTGTCACGCTTTTCTTGAAAATGAATGCCATTGATTAGTACGTCAACCCGGTTTGTTCAAGGGCTAATTCAATCGGCAACGGCAAAACAAAAGGGGCGGAGGCCGAAGCCGCCGCCCCTTGAACGTGCATTATTCTCAATTACATGGCGTCGGAGGCCTGCAATTCTTCAATCTGCTTGTCGATCTCCTTTTGGAGACGATCCGGCAGGCCCATGATATCGGTGTTCAGGAAGCCGCGCACGATGGTCGAGGTGGCTTCGTGCTCATCCATGCCGCGAGCCATGAGGTACTCGATCTCGTCCTGGGCAATCTTGCCCACCGAAGCCTCGTGAGAGAGCTCTACGCCCTCTACCGTACCATCCAACTCAGGGATGGCCCAGATGCGCCCGCCGCCGAGAATCAGGCCCTGACATTCCAGATGGCCCTTGCTCGGAACGTTGTTGGCTGCGATGTGACCCCGGTTGATGATGGTTCCGCCCGCGGCGATGGTCCGGGCGATGATCTCACACCGGGTGTCGGGAGCATTCATGATCACACGGTTACCCATATCCAGGAGAGAACCTTCGGTGGCGACAACCACGGAGTTGAAGCGGGCCACGGAATCCTTGCCGTTCAGGGTGATGGCGGGATACATCTGCAGGTCCTTGACCGGCTTGAGCAGGACGTAGTTGTTCAGGAACTTGCCGCCCTCCTCGACCACGCCCGCCGAACGCGGCCGTACGGCCACGGACTCGGACCAGTTGTGAACCATGGTGAAGGTCAGCGACGCGTTCTTCTTGACGAAGAACTCGGAAATACCGAGGTGTGCGCCGGACTTGGTGCCATGTGCCACGGAACAGCCGGTGATGATGTGCGCCTCGGCCCCCTCTTCGATGATCACGAGGTTGTGGACGTTCTGGCCCACGTTCTCGGACTTGAGCATCAGACAGGACTGGATGGGATCCTTGATCTTGGCTCCGGCCTTGACGCGGATGAAGTAGCCGCCGTGCAGGTTGTCGTACGCGGACCGGGTGAACTCGTCCTTGTCCTTGTCCACCAGAGTCCAGAAGTACTCCTTGAGGCCGTCGTACTTTTTCAGGGCGTCCTTGATGTCCATGATCTCCACACCGTCGTCTCTGGACTGACAGTGCACTGCGGACTGGTCCATCTGCAGATACGAAGCGGACCGCGTGGACAGGTCGGAAACCACACCTGCCATGAGGAGCTGATCCTTGTCCTCATCGGACAGGGCGTTGAGATCGGCGATGGCCTCCTGGTTGAGACCGTCAAACTTGAAATTCTTTAGATCGACTTTACTCATATCTATATCTCCCGTGCCGGGCTAGTTCATGCAGCGGACACATTCCTGGTAGCCATGCTCCCGGATGTGGTCCAGAATGTCTCTGGGGCGGCCTTCGCAGCAAAGATGACCATGGTACAGGACCTGCCCCCGGTCGGCGTTCACGTAATCGAGGATGTACCCGGTGTGCGTGATGATCAGACCGGCAGTCTTGACCCGCTCCTTGCGTTCCTTGAGGCTCAGGTCCGGGGCCACGCTGAACTTCCCGTCCAGAACGTCCCGGGCGACCTTGCCCACCAGCTGCATGTTTTCCATGTCCACACCGGACTCGGGCTCGTCGAAGAGCACCAGGTCAGGCTGCTGGGCCATGAGCTGCAACAGCTCGGAGCGCTTGATCTCGCCACCGGAGAAGCCCGCGTTGATGTCGCGGTCAAGGAAGTCGCCCATGTTCACGGTCTCGGCCAGCAGGTCGGTGTTGACCTGCCCCCGGCGCGAACACATCTGCACCAGATGGCGGGTGCGCAGGCCGTGAATGGTCGGCGGCCGCTGGAAAGACATGCCCATGCCGAGACGCGCGCGCTCGTACATGGGGGCGTTGGTGATGTCTTCGCCTTTGAAGATGATCTTGCCCTTGGTGACTTCGTAGCCGGAAAAGCCCATCAGGGTCATGAGCAGGGAAGTCTTGCCCGAGCCGTTGGGGCCGAACAGGATAAAGGTTTCCCCGTCGTTTATCTGTAGATCGATCCCTCGCAGGACCTCTTTGTCGCCGATATTGACATGCAAGTCTTCAATGGTCAGCATGTAATTCCTCGCTTTGAATGATGTGCAACAGGCTCATTACTCAAGCACGTCGCGGAAGTCCAGCGCTCGCTGCGCCGGGCGGCACCAGCCACCGCCCCTCTGGGGCTTCGAATATACTCGGTTCGACCAAAGGAAGGTACATGATGGCCAAAAAACGCATGAACAACCTTGGCGATCTCAAGCAGATCAAATTCAAGAAGGAAAAAGAGGACATCTATTCCCTTCCATACCAGAAAAATGAGCCTCCAAAAGAAAAAGTCAACCCCGAGAGTGATCCGGAGGCCGAGGAAATTTTCATGGCCGCCATGCACGGAGTGCAGCGAATGGACGGCTCCAGCGGTCGCAAAGTCCCCCCTGCCGTGACTTCCGCCCCGGCCCAGCCTCTCGAGGAAGACGCCGCCAACGACATGGATCGCTTCATGCGCGGTGATATCGAATTCGAACTCGAATACACCGACGAGTTCATGTACGGCTATGTGCGCGGTCTGGACATCAAGATATTCCAACGACTCAAGGCAGGCTCCCTGAGCGTGTCCGCCCACCTGGACCTGCACGGCATGACCTCGGACCAGGCACGGGACTCCCTGCTCTTTTTCATCCGCGAGTCCTATCTCCAGGGATATCGCTGCGTGTTGGTGGTTACGGGACGTGGACGAAACTCCCCGGGTGGCCGGCCCATCCTACGCACCGAGGCCGAAAGCTGGTTGACCAAGGAACCACTTCGGCGCGCAGTCCTGGCCTTCTGTACGGCCCAGCCCAAGCACGGCGGCGCCGGAGCACTTTACGTGCTGCTGCGCAAACAAAGGAAGACCGAAGGAAAAGTCCGCTGGGACAAGATGATGAACTGGGAGGAATAGCCGGAAACCCGACTCCAGAGAAAAAGAAACCCCCGCCCTTTTCGGACGGGGGTTTTTGTTGCAGCTTTAGGCCTGTGCCGGAGCAGCGGCCTCTTCCGGGGCCGGAGTCCTGTCTCCGCCACCCAGACTGGCCATATCCTTGGCAATGGCTAACTCCTCGGCGGAGAAGATCTTGTTGATGTCGATGATGATGATGAACTGCTCGTTCTGACGCCCCATACCCTTGATGTACTCGGCGTTGATGGCCGCGCCCATCTTGGGAGCAGGTTCGATGGTGTCCGGGGTCATCTCGAAGACCTCGCGCACGGAATCGACCAATGCGCCCATGACGGTGAATTCACCCTCGTACTCGATCTCCACGATGATGATACAGGTGTCCACCGTGTCCTCACCCTTGGACATGCCCAGTTTGAGGCGCATGTCGACAACAGGCACAGCGTGTCCACGGAGGTTGATGACCCCGCGCATGAACTTGGGCGTCCTCGGGATCTTGGTAATGGAAGTCAGCTCCAGGACCTCGCGGACCGTTCCGATATCCAGGGCGAATATTTCCTTGCCCAACGTGAAGGTCAAAAACTGATTGATGTCTTTCAGAGCTTCATCAGCCATGCCAACCCCCTGATTGCTTTTACATTATGTGATAAATCACCTGAAGCGGCCGCACCCTCCGGCACCCTTGCCCCTCAGGTGTTATCCAGCGTTCCTGCCTTGTTATTATACACGAGCGTGGGAAAACGCCATTATAAATGTCCAGACACAGTAAAAGAAAAACCGTTGCCCACCGTGTACAATCTTCAAAAAAAACGCCGAGTTGACTTTTTTTCTCAAAAAACCGTTGACAACGGAACCGTGCACGGATAGTTACTCACTTCGCGTCGGGATGTAGCGCAGTCTGGGAGCGCACTTGAATGGGGTTCAAGGGGTCGAAGGTTCAAATCCTTTCATCCCGACCAAACGAAGAAGTACCCCGGCGGGCCGATGAAAAATCGGCCTGCCATTTCTTCGAAAACAGCCGGAACGCTGCTGTAGCTCAATCGGTAGAGCGCATCCTTGGTAAGGATGAGGTAGGCGGTTCAATCCCGCCCAGCAGCTCCATATAATTGAATAAATCGCCTTTCTAACGAGAGGCGATTTTCTTTTTTGGTGCATCATGCCGAGGTCCCAACGGACACCAGCCAACCCTTCTTTCCGACTCTCTCCCCCTGCTCTTGTGGAAGCACTCTAGCCCGTCTTTATGCTCCATCAGAGCGGCAGATTTAGGTCGATTTTGGGAACAATTTTAAGGCCCCATTTTTGGGGTGGATAACCGCCAGGATAACATTTTCGGTTAGCCATAAGTTGGGGGCCAGGGATAAAGTTCGTAAGGCTAATCGTCAGATTTATGAGTAACTGAACCACGAAATGATATCTCGACTGACAAATTCTTAGGTAAAAACCACTCTCGAACTGTTTCTTCATAAGTTCGCGGCAGGAGACTTAGGTTTCGCCATAATTCTGAGCAACGGCTAACGAACTGCCCGCTCTTTTTATAAGGAACATCAGCCTCCAATAATGCCTTTATGTTTAGCAATTCTTCATATTGTAAATGAATAATCCCCCAAAATTCATGACCATGCCAAATATCAAGGTTGATGGCAGAATCAATAAATACCGCAAGCACCTCTTTAAACTTAAAAAAATCAGAATAGGATATCTGTGAAGTCCCCATCAACAAATAATCAATCTCGACCTTTTGATAATGGAATTTGGTAAATGCAGCATATAACTTCGATCGTTTTCCATAGAATCGTAGTGGAACAAGATAATCATCATCTATTTTAATTTCATTATGAACTGGTATGTAAATTGTCTTATAACTTTTACTACGGAACTTGGGATCCTCAGGTACGATGATTTTATCAATATAGTCATTTAAACAGACATAAAACGCTCTTTCAGTCTCTATATCAACGAGAACAAGCAGCACAGGAACAGCCGATCCCATTGCTTGAACAGTTAATAGCTCTGAAACCTCGATTGAAAAACTAAGTGTATCAATTTCAACATATTCAGACTTGTCAATTTCCAACTTATACTTTTCAACACACTTGTGTGGATACAATTTCTTTTTTTTGAACTGAATACCTTTTGTGGATTTTAGTTGAATATAAATATTTTCACCAAGTGTTTCCGCCACCGTTTTTGTTGAGTCTATATAGTCGAACAACTCGACAACACAATCTATTCCATAGTCAGGCTTGTATTCATGTATAACCCAACTCTCAGGTATCAACTTTCTAAAAATACTGATCGATAAATCTTCACTTATTTGCGTAACCGCTCGGCGTTTTCTAACCATATTGTCCTCGTCCAAACATTTTCGGTTCACCTAACATCAACCACTCAGGATATAATAAAAATTGCCATTGATACTAACTGTAGTCCAATACAAAATCACGATAGCAATGTCGACCACTGTATTTCACAAAAGGAAAGGCCAGCCGCTACGACAACGACTGGCCCAGTAATCCCCCCAAATGCGTTGGGGATGTAATTCTAGCGAATATCAGCCATCAGAGCGTTCACATACGAGGTCAGGTCCGGCATCACGAAGTAGTCTTCTACTTCGTTCAGATCAGCCAGAATGCTGCCTACTTGTTTAGACACATCCGGCACCTCGACAAGAGCAGCTTTGTAAGGGCCGAAGTTGACCACACTCAGAAGTGCAGTTGCATCATCTTCCGTCCAGTTGCCCTGCATCACCATGGTCCTCTTCGATGGCCACCAAATGAGACATCCTCCATTGGTAGGGTTGAACTGATGCATATTGCTGTATGGTTTCCACCACCTACCACGAACATGGGATTGACTCACAAAATACTTCAGATTGTCTAACGTTCCCCAAAAACGACTTTTTTTATACATTTCATCACCTAAAGACTTGATGACGACCTACCGCCAATTTTAACGGTAGGTCTGGTGAAATATCACGCCTAACTGCAATTACAGTTCAGGCAACAGGTTCACGGTGCGAACCTTTTCCTCTTTCAATACATGGTAGTACTGATCTGCCGTCATCTTCGTGGAAGCATGCCCCATCAAGTTGGAAACACTTGCCAAGTCACCACCCTTGTTTAACAAGGTCGTGGCGAACAGATGTCTAATGTCGTAGGTGATTACAGACTTGCCAACGCCGGCCTTCTTTCGAGCAGTTCGAAATGCTCCCTTGATCGATTTGATCTGACGACCTTGATACTCGACCAGAAACTCCGTGTTAGCTTCAGGGAAACGTGCCTTCAACTTCTCGAAGAATGCGGGAGAAAGAGGAATCTTGCGGAAGGTATTGGTCTTCGTCGCATAGACCTCGATCTCCTTGTTCTCCCAATTGACCTGATCCCAACGTAAGCTCAGAAGCTCAGATTCGCCGGTACGTACACCAAGGTAGAACGCGACTTCCAAAGCCCACCTCAAGTGCGGCGCAGCATGTTCAATGATGGCCTTAAGCTGCTCGACAGTCAGGGTTGATTGACGAGGCTTCTCCTTAGCCTTCTTCCATCTCTTCAAAGGATTGTGATCGATAAGACCATGCTCAACACCGAAGTTGAGAATGACCTTGAGGTAGCTCAGGTAACGGTTACGGGTAGACGGTGCATGTCCCGCATACTTGCGCATCATGAAGCTGAGAATGTCCTGCATTGTCAGTTCGTTCACTGGAACCATCGGCAAACCTGGGAGGATATGGTTGTTCAGGTTGTTGGCCCAATCCTTCAGCCAACCATTGCCGCCCTTCCCTTCGGACTTCTTGGTGTCGATACAAAGTTGGCAAAGCTCATCGAAATACATACCCCTCCGGGACTGTTGTTCGACCTCTTCACCACGAAGCTTCTTGGCCTTGATCTCATGATCCAGGGCCTCTGCCGCTCGTTTACCTTCTTCGCCACTACCTGTGTTCTTTGTCCGCTGCCTACCGCCACTGTCCCGGAAGGAAACGAAGTACGTTCCATTCAATCTCTTGTGGACACTCACGAGCTACACCTCCAACTTCTTTAAGGTTCTACGTTTCGGTAAAGCCTTAAAAATAAAGCAGTTGGGCGAACTCATCCACGTGTCCAAAGTCGAACGCGCATAACGGGTATTTCGAGGGCCGCAGCGAGGAATTTGATACTCAGATGCAAGGTGACGGAAATGATCGTGGCTATATCCGCAATACTCGGCAGCAGCTTTCCCGTTCATAAACGGACCTTCCTGAATGAACTCCTTTGTTTCAGGTTTCATGGGGAACTCCTTACGGAGCTATATGTTGAATCTGGGATTAATGGTGTCCTCGCCGTCTACAAGATCGGGAGGAGTCAATCTGCTGCCGGTGTCGCAACGCCGACGGGGGTGCCTGAGAGAGGCAATCGCGTTAATAGTAAACATGTAAATCTTCCACCCAATCGAGTCAAGATATAAATTCAATTATTTTAAATAGTTGTAGTAGAAATTTCACGCATAAAATGAGACACCGCAACACAGGCACCATCAGCGTTTTTGCCGCAGCCCTTGAAGCCGATTTATTTTCTCGTATTATTTTTGACTAGGTATTCTATCGACAAATGGCTCAACCATGCGGTTTTTACGTCCACCTCCTCACCCGCGAATAGGTAACGGCGTATTATCCGATCCAAACAAAATGAAAACCCGGCCTAATGACCGGGTTATTTCGAACTAGGATTTTTGGGATTCGTCTTTGGCCTGCTTGAGACGTTCTGCCAACTGATGACTCAATTCACTTGCGCCATGAATCGTGGCCACACTGGCCGTTTCACCCATTACGTGCCCCGTAGCCTTTCCAAGACTCAGGGCAGTAGCAATGCCGCAAGCAGCGAGAGCTCCGACCTTGTAGGTTTTAGTCCCCCACCAGAACAGAGGGGCCGTGACAGACAAAACCGGTCCAGATGACACAGCAGTAGCAATCGCCGCAGTGGTTGCTAACATGAACAGCCCTTTACCGATCATAAAATTTCTCCTTGTTGAAAGTTCCGACACAAGATGTGTCACTTTCAAGATGTATTTCTGTATGAACGGGATGATTACTCACGACCTACCCAAACAAAAACGGAGCCTCTTTCGAAGCCCCGTTCAAGGTTAGATGTTGTTCATAAGGATTTCCTCGACCTCCTCTTGCTGAACTCCAATATAGGCCCTGGTTATGCTGGGTGATGAATGATTCAGCCGTTTACTCAACACCTCCCATGGAACTCCGAAGTGAACTCGCTGAATGTAGCAAAAACTCTTCCTCAAACTATGTGCTCCATAGTTCCCAGAGATATTCAACGCCTTCGCCCATTCCTTGACCAACCCTGTAACTCGATACGTTGTAAGCGGCTGATTCTGCCCCTTCCGACTTTGGAATAGGAAATGGTCGTGGCCTGGACCCGAACTCGAAAGGTAGAACTTAAAGCAGGACAGGATTTCTTTGTTCACCACAATCACGTTTTCTTTTCCTGTCTTCTTTTCTCGTACCGCGATCCTGCTACCGACCTTCTTGTCGATCACATCGGAAACTTTCAGGGTCAGCAAATCTTGGACTCTCATTCCGATGTTCACCCCCATGGTGAAGAGCAACAAGTCTCTTGGCTTATCTCGAAGTAACTTCTTGATGTTCCGAATGTCCTTCAAGCTAGTGAAAGGCTGCACCTTCATGTTCCCCCTCCTTCAATGTTTGAATTTGCATCCCACATTGTAAAAACGTCCATTCAAAACGGCACGTTGAAAGCTGAGCTAAATCCAATTGAGATAACTCGTTGTGATCTTTAACCGAAGTTATGGGATTGGTCCGAACGTACGTTTTTAGGGAAAATCGTACATTCCGAAAGAGAAAGGGCCATATCCGAAGATACGGCCCATTCGATTATCCAAGATCGAACTCAGCCTCAGGATCAGCTTCGACTTCCTCCGATGAATCTTCCACCGAAACCTCTGCACCGATCCTTGCCAGAACAATCCTGGCATTGGTCATCTCCTCGATCTCGAACTTGTCACCATGCTTGAATTTGCCGGGTGCAAGCATGTTCTTACTTAACCTCAACTCTTTCTTGAAGCTGATTTGAGGAGTAGGACTGTTACGAGTGTACAGCCCCGGAACATCCACGAATGTTCGATGAATGTTCATCCATTTCAAAACATGTTGCCTCAAGCTCTGCTTAGATACGATTCCAAGTGCATCTTGAATTTCATCAGCCGACTTACCCTCCTCTATGAGCTGGGTAAGAAGTTCCTCGTTGAACTTACTCTCGAACATCTTTCCAGATTGCTTCTTCGCCATCATTTTCTCCTTTTGTTTGAAGGCTAGATGACAAATATATATCTGTATAAGAGTCTTAATTATTTCACTTAATGACCAAGATTAAGGACATTCCCAACAACTTCCAAATTTGCGATTTCCTGGATTTTTGGGACCTTGCTTGGGGGTGGGTCCCAAATATGGGCCAAATCCCAGGAAGAGGGTGTTTTGCGCGAAATTTGGGGTGTTCCGGGCTTGGGGTCCGGTTCCCCCTCAATCCCAAAGGATATTGTTCTCAATGTGTCTGGTATCATCGACCGTCGCAGTTAAAAAGCACACCCTTCACTATGTTTTAACACCCTAAAAACACATAACTTATAGGGGTATGGCGATGATCAGACTGAGGCTAGTAACCGGCTCATCGCGGAGGTGTATCGGGAGGATAAATTCTTCAGCTGATACGCCTTCTTCACATATAGGTCCGATCAGCAGCCTCCCGTCATACGCCGCTGAAAGGATCATGGCGCCAGTTGGGACACGACAAACTACTTAGAAGTGTTTGTCACATAGTATGGGGAGAGCAGATACGCTCTCCCCAATTTTTACCGACAACTGGCCGATGAGGGTCCTCGGCACACAAAAAGTGAACACAAATACTCTACGATAATACGGTAAATAAACTGGTAAAATGGTACATCAGGATATATGGCTAAAAGGTCCCATTTCAAACAAAGAGTATTTATTTCGATTATTTTTCCATCATGTAAACAGAACAAATGGACTATTGGTAGAGATTTTTAAATAGATGGGAATAGTATCTCAATGTTGCCACTGACACACCTGCTATTTCGGCAATCTCTCTCTTCACCACACATCGATTTTCGGAACGAACTTTTTGAATCGCACAAGCAATATTATGTTCAGTTTTTTGTTTCCGAGTTCGATGCGTGTATGCAGCACCAATAGCCTGACGACATGAAGTCATCTGAACTTTAATATCGTCATGAAGTTCTGCATCAATTTTATCAAGTTTCATCACTCCGTGATTCTTAAGTCGTTGCTTAAAGCCGCCGGATTCCTTTTCACGAATTACCCACTTGATAATACCTGTTGCCACACTCGAAACCTCTGACATTGAAAGCGGCCCTTTCTCAGGCCAATGATCTGGAATTGAATACTCGTTGTAATCGACACAAAATTGCCGAACTGTCGAGTCAAAAGATACTTCATCCAATTCGAAGACTTTCCGATATGCCCACTTTCTAGCAACACTAAACAACTCGTCATTGCGACCAGCAAAAATGTCATCTTCGTCAGACTTAACCAATCGCAAATTAGTCGGAACATATTCTGCCAATTCAGGTAGATCATATACATTGTCATACCATTCAACATTCCAACTTCTCGAATATGGATTCTTGATTGAACTTGACGTGTATCCTGGATCGCCACCCAACGACATGCAATATCCGTATTGAACATCCTTAAAATAATTCAATGGTTTTCGATTTACTTTGTGACGATTCAAATCACATGGTCGAAAAACAGGAGTTTTCAACTCCCAAAACAGATTTGCATGTCCATTCTGCGGATTCCACAAGACTATGGTTGGCGCAGGATATACTCCGTCCATCCACGACAAAGCTGCCGATGGATAATCCAAATCAACACCGACATAACAATGTTGACCTCTTGGCAGTTGAATATAGTTGCCAGATTTCAAAGCCTGGTCCTTTGGACCAAACTGCGACATATGTTTTTCCTTTCCATAACTGGGTCGATCTTCCAAATGATCTACAAATCGCTTTTCAGGTGGTGATAACTGATCATAACGAATTTCCTGCATAGCTACCTCCAATCAAATAGAGATTAATGGGAGTTGACCTAATCCAGGACAAGCTCCACACAAATAGAAAAGGAGAAGGACGAACCTTCTCCCACACATTTCCAATCGGACTAACGTCCAATATTTGTGAAATTATTTATCGATTTAAGAAACGATGCAGGACCATTTTAGCCACACACTCATCATTTCTATGCAAGAAGTGAAAATATTAAATATTTTTCAGGATAATTCCCAACCCATAAGGGACAACGAGCGATCTGTGACATTTCGCGAATTTCAGTGAGGGCAATGAAGGCATAATTATTGATCCAGCGCCCAATAAAAATGGCGTTTGCCCCCTACCTTTTGACACAAAAAAAGGGCCAATGCCCTTAGCAGCACTGGCCCAATTTATCGATTCCGTTAGCGGTCTACATCATGGCAGCCATGGAGGCACACGTTCGGTATACAGCCTCCATGTCACGGGGATTAGAGTAAAGCGAACCGCACCTAGAATATACGGGATAGTGGTGCCGCCACAAGGACTGACAGGCATCACGGTAACCGTTGCCAATATGACCAACCATTTCGAATGGAGCCAGCTCAACGAGGCTACCAGGCTCCTCAGAAAGCCTCAGGTGCGAACCAACAACTTCATCGGCTCTGTAGTATATCCTCCCATTGGCCTTATAACGGTTGAGAGGGAAATCTTCCAGGCGACCTCTGATGGTGCCTCGGCGCAAAAAAATCCTAACTTCATTCGCTGTCAAAAGATTTATTACATTGACCATCATGGCTAGGCCTCCACGGTATCGTCAGTGGTGGAAGCAGGACGCACACGGGTCAAAATCACCTTATTCCAATCATCCTCAGGAAAATCGACATTAAATTCATCACCTAAAACGAACCTCATGTCCCTAGGACGATCTACGTTTTCGTTAGCTCGCTGGAAGTGGGTGGAGCCCGTCATGACCCCCACATTGGCATACTTGACCCGTTTAAGCGGAGAAGATTGCGCCATATCTTCAACCACTTCGAAGTAGCGACGCACATCCGTATTGGCCAGCTTGAAAATCTCAAGAGCAACACTACGAATGCAGTTGAACTTCTCGCAGATATAATTGCCGCTGATTCTATCCTTTTTATCGGGATACGACGCAAGTTCCTCTGCCAGTTCATCTGCACAAGTACGCAACTTTTCAGGCTTCATTGAACGAGCCCGAGTAGCTTTCTGATCAGAAGAAGTGCTGACAGAAGAACCCTGATCATTGGTCACAAAATTACTATCGATATTCATTTGAATATCCTCCGAATTAAAAAATTAAGGTTCGTGCTCTAGAGAAAATTACCAATTAACTTTCAAAAGGGCACAGCTCTCAAAGAGAGCTCACCTAAATCGTCGGAGAATATTCTGCAGGGCCAGAACGGCCCCAAAAGCCTGCTCGGAGGAGCAGGACGGCGAGGTAAAAGGGTTATGGTAAGTATGAATCTGCATCTTGTTTTGTTCCTCTCCCAGCATTGCCGGGGCTGGCGTAAACATTAAGGACCTCCTCTTTTGCCGTCAACCTACTGAGAGCAAAAAAATGCATTAAATCGCATACGCTGTAGACATCATACTGGAATAACTCATTATAAATAATAAAAAAATGCTTACATGCTAGCTTACTCCAACACAATTAAGCTTCCAACAACCATCTATCAAGCTTCATGGGAGCAAGGGGCAAAGTCCCAAAGAACTCCCCTGTAGCTTCAAAGACCAATCAATCATCCTCCGGCCTGAAGATCGTCAGACATGGATTTCCATCCGAATCACCCTCCACTGCGGCCACACAGCTCACCTTCTGAAAAGATGGCCCCTCCCCTACCTGAAACAGAACCTCGAACTCCACTCTTGATCCGTCCCAACGATCTTTGGCTGCGAATCTCAGCATTATGAAAACATCGTTAAGCCTGGCCTGGACACTCTGCCCTTCTGCTTCGAGTGCTTTAGAGGGTTTGACGTATCCAAAGTAGAGGCCAGCACTCATGGCTACGGGGATCTTGAAACCAGATTCCTGAGCCTCTCTGGTCAAGTCCACCAGCACACCATCTTCGATTGCTTGTTCGCGCGTGTAGGAATAAATTACGTTGAAGTCCTTGTTGTCCATGAGGAATCTCCTTTGCGGGTAGAAAATTAATCAACTCGAAAGGTTATCCTCAATCAGGAAGTGTGGTCACGCTCATTCTGGAGAGAAGGGAAAAAGTCCAACTCACACTCGAAACACGCCCCCCTTGCCCCTAATCAATCATTAATATAGGCTTTGGCAACTATGCGTCTCACCAAAACATTAGACACCCAAAAGAGCCAGATATCACCCAGGAACGCTACGCATGCCGATATGTAAACTCTGCCAAACTGACACTACTCTGAGAAAATCTCATATATATCCCGACCATCTCTACCGCCTGGTTAAAGACAATAATTACAGGTACTATGCCTATACATCTTTGGGTGCTAGGAAAATACGGCAACAAGGTTTGGTAGAAAAGCTCTTCTGCCAAGATTGTGAGCAACTTCTAGCAAATGAATACGAAAATTACTTTGCAGACTTCTGGCTTAATAACGAGGCATTGCCGAACTCTATTTCACAAGATGAAATTGTTATTTCGGGCATAGATTACCTCAAATTCAAACTTTACCATTTGAGTATTCTCTACAGAACAGCAATCAGCTCACAACCAACGTTCAAACACATCGAACTAGGCCCACACCAAGAACGAATCAGGTTAATGCTGCTAAATCAAAATGATAGTGACAAATACCACATCGTACCTGCAGCACTCATCAAGAACGACCGAAGTGTCGTAAAAAAAGTCATGACTTTTCCCAAATGGGCTTACCTTGATGGCCATACTTTTTACAATACGATATATGGCGGCTGTGCTTGGGGAATAAAGACTTCAAATCACGAAATGCCAGGGCTTTCAATGACCGGCCTTCGATCAGATGGGACAATGGTAGTGAACTGTGAAAGATATGAAGGTTACGCAGAACTGCTTCAAACAAGTAAGTGTATCAATCAAGCTGACAACTAAAACATGAACGAGTCAAACTAACCAAGAAAATGTTCCATTTCTTAACTTCTGATTATATTCAAGTTGGCTAATCGTAAGAAAAAAATGAAAGAATTATTGCTATTTATTCATGGCTTAGGAGGCAATGCCGATAGCACTTGGGGAAGTTTTAAGGACCTCCTCAGTGACGATGAGGATATTAGAAAAAGGTACGACATTGCCTTTTTTGAATACAGAACTAGTATTGGTCTAAAATTTTGGATTCGTGGTGCGCCTGGACAGGTGCTAGCTGATGCTTTGAAGTCTGAAATTGAACTTCGATATTCAACTTATGAACGAATTACTATTGTAGCACACAGCCTAGGAGGATTGATCGCTAAGCGATTTATTCTTGATCGATTGAAATACGATCAGAGGCTGCCTGTCTTCCGTATCCTCTTTTATGCAACTCCCCACAGTGGATCACAGTTAGCAAGCATAGCTAAGTATGTATCATTCATGAATCGTCACTTGAAACAGCTGTGCAAAAAGTCTGATTTCGTAGATTTGCTAAATCGAGAGTGGGCCCAGATTGACAGTAGTGGCGTTAAAAAATTGTATTGTATTGGCGGAGATGATGCGATTGTGTCGCCAAGAAATGCTGCTGAAAACTGGGGGAATAACTATATTACAGTTGGTAACAAAGGACACAGAAGTTTAGTCAAACCAACTTCTCATGATGACCTTTCTTATATTGCGCTAAAGAAGTTTATTTGTGGAGATCCAGAATCTTTAAAGAGAGCACATTCTTCTTTGGACGCACTGTCAAAATCAAAAATCGAGAAAGATGTAGTCAATTCTAAATATATAAGAGAGGTGTTTGTAGAAACCAGTGATGTCAAAGAGTATGCGAGATGGTTTGTCCGCCCCGAGTTGTTCTACAGCAAAATGCTAAAGACGATCAAGGGATATTCAAGCCTTGCACGTTACTTGTCTCTCATTAACGTTGAGGGATTTAAAACGATAGTAGCTCCACCTCCTCCCGCGAAAACAACTATTGGTGAGGTTGTAGCAGGATGTGAGGAATTAGAAGCGGCGTATAGAAGCAATATCGAATTATTATCAAATCTTGAAAGCATCTCTTTTCGTGATGTGGAAAGCAAGCTAGAAATCCCCGAAGAGCAAAGGTACTACGCCATTCATTTGAATCCGGATTTTTATCCGAAGTACACTGTCTCGACCATGGAAAAGCAAGTAGAACCCATTAGTCTATTTAGGAAGAATACATTCCTGTTAACCTCTCCTGCGGGCCACGGTAAAACTAACTTTATTTGCGACTTCATTGAAACAGTTTGTTTTAAGCGAAGCATCCCCTGTGCATGTTTTTCAGGCAATGATTTTGATGGGGATAGTGATATTCAAGAAACGATCAGCAACGAACTCGCAAAATATGATTACGACCTGCTTGAGTTCGCCGATGACTATTACAGCCAGTATCAAAAGTATACCGTTGTGGCTATTGATGGGCTCAACGAAAGCAGAAATATTGAGCGGCTGGGAGCTAAGCTTGAAAGATTTCTAAAGGTGATAGCTGGGACAAATGTAAAGTGCATTTTGACCTGTCGTTGCGAGTATTTTGAGAACCGTTTCAACCAATTGACGAGCGGCCCTCTGGCTTCAGGTATTTTTGTTTATGACGATATCGTGGCTAAGACTACAGATAGGGCTAAGGATAAATTATTAAGGGGCTATCTGCGCCATTTTAATATACAGGTAGACGCTCTCACCAACTATGTGCATAAGGTTTTGTCGTCTGACCCTCTGTTGCTGAGATTCTTTTGTGAGTCGTATAAAGGGACTCAAGAAAATATCACTGTTCTACACAGACTTTACCACCTCCACAGAGAAGAAATATTTAGACTGTATTTTCAAAATAAGATTGACAGCGTAAAAAGTCTCAGTGGTGCGGAGCCATTTATAAACACAAAGGTCAATGATATCATTTTCACTATTGCTGACTACATGATCTACAATGGTGTCTATGAAGCTATTCAAATCTCACAGTTAGGATTCTCATCTGAACAATTAGATGCTCTTGCGAGGATTGTCGATGAAGATATTGTTTTGCGAAGAGATATACGTATAAGCAAAACAAATAGCGAGAGAGTTCCAATGGAAGTGATTGGTTTCACTTTTGACGAATTTCGGGACTACATAATTTCTTTACGTTTGCATGATAGCATTCGTGACCAAGACCCAGATTGCTTCGAGAGACATCTCGCCCTCCTAGACGATCAAAACACTCAAATTATCGAAGGTGTTGGGCGATACCTGTTCTACATAATCAAGCAATCTTCTGACTCTGAACTGATTGATCATATCTCTCAAAAGGAGTGGTATAAGAGGGTGTTATACCACGAATTTATGGTAATTGAAGATAGGCTGCTTAATAGCAGGGATCTTGAATATTTAGTTTCAGGATTTAAATACAAGAGGCTCGCCGCAGACATTCTTTTTAATGCCATTTCGCGTTATGATTCGACAACATATGAGAACTATAATTTGCAATTTGTTGTGGAGAGCCTGCTATCTTTAAATGGTAAGCAGAGGTATTCAGTTACGGCAGATAATGTTTTTGAAAAAAGAGATAGACGGATTCACTACCACGAGAAACAATATATTCATCCAGACTTTTTCAAGAATGAAATTGACGAACTAATCTCATTCGACACCTTTTTGCAGGATAGGAATCTGGTCTTGTTCATTTTAATACTCTACCTCTCTGCCCCATTTAGATTTGGTTCGCTGTTTAGGTATTTGTCCCACCTACTCAAAAACAATCCTGAACTGTTTATCAATTCTGCTGTAGAGTTGGCGGAAAGAGATGGTGGTTCCTATTTCACGGTACGGGTCAACTCCGACTTAATTGGTCGAATTTTTCATGAAGATGATCTGACTACCATAGTCGCTAAATGTCTTGAGGAAATGTCGGAAAAACTAGTTCGACCATCTCAAGCATTAGTCTGCTTTGAATACAACTTTGAGTACTTAATCTCGCTAGAGGAGAGATCATATGGCCTCCTTCCACGCTAATCGAATAGTAGTAGATGATGACGAGATGAACACCAAGTTCATCCTTTCCGTCCACCATAGCTTTAAATTCGAGCACTATATGTCGAATGCGCGAGTTGCTGAAAACTCTTTTGCCTATGACATTGCAAAGCGAATTTTCAGAGCTCTTCTTGAGCAATCGCTATGCCTTAACTCGGATTATGAAGCTTACTACTTTTCAGAATACGACTCATTTGAGAGTTACTTAGACAAGAAAATGTTTTTTGAGGAAGAGATCATCAAGGATGTGTTAAGCCTTTCTAACTACAATCACTACTACATCGAATCTCGTAACTCCCCAGATCAATTGTTAATTGATGGACTCTTTGACGAAAGAGAAATTTCAAACCCCTTATCCCTTTTTAGATATGAAAATTAAACTAGATTTCGTCACGAATAGTTCTTCGACCACATACATTGCTATACTACCAGATGGCCTAGACGAAACTTCGTTTTGTCACGAGTTAGGCGCGGTAGGCGAAGGGCCAATTGCAGATTTTGTATCGTACTTAACTACTGACATTCTCAAGTCGGCTACCCCTTACGATGAGTATGTTGCTAGAGTTCAAGACAACTGGGCTTTAGAGCTACCACCTAGACTGCAACGCAAAATTGAAGATGCAAAGGAACAAGGCCGGAAGGTTTTAGTAGGTGGCTTTTCTAGTGACCAGAACTTAGTTGAGATATTCTATTGTGTATCTTCGTTTGAGATAGAAACGGACCAGATATATATAAATTTAATCAATTCGTATTGGTAAGATGCTGATTAGGAAGAATAAAAAACAACATTTCTCGTCCTTTTTTAACCCCAAAACAGGGTTTATGGCGCGAGTTGAAGAACCTGGACACACCGAGCCTTTTTGGGATTCTTCAGGGCCTGAACTACTTGACATTTCAATAACAGACTACTGCGAATTGAATTGTGAGATTTGCTACAAATCGACCAAAAACACGACCCATATGGAATTCAGCGACTACTGTCGTTTGATTGATCAAATCTCTGACATAGGGGTGTTTCAGGTAGCCTTAGGTGGTGGAAACCCGAACCTACACCCTAACTTTGTCGACATATTAAAATACACTTACTCTAAATCAATAGTTCCCAATTATACCACCAACGGGTTCTCTCTTTCGGATGAAATATTAATGTCTTCTGCAAAATACTGTGGCGCAGTTGGCGTAAGCTACTATCACCAGCCAGGGTTCAACGAACTTGTGGAGCGCATGGCGAAGATGGGCATAAAGATCAATATTCACTTAGTCGTTTCAGCCGAAAATATAGATGAAATAATTAAAGACCTAGATACCAATTCAACCTTTCAAAAGGTTAACGCAATTGTTTTACTTAGGTACAAACCCACTGGGCCTATTTCCCGTCCGGAGCTTGCCAATTATAACAAGACCGATTTGTCAAAGTTGTTCTCTTTTATTTCTAGCAATAATCATCGATTTAAAGTTGGCTTTGACAGCTGTTTTGTAAACCTGATGATTAACCACATGGATGTTGATGAAAATTTCATCGAACCGTGTGAAGGAGGAAGGTTTTCAGGATATATTTCTGAAGACCTACAGATGTATCCATGTTCTTTCATGGAGGGCTTGACAAAGGGTGTTTCTCTGAAAAGGTCAACCGTTGAAGATATTTGGAAAAATAGTGAGCTATTCTCAAATTTCAGGAAATCGCTTAATACGAATTCCTGTAATAAGTGTAGCAAGTTCTCACTATGTCTAGGAGGCTGCCCGATCTTTTTTAACGAATTTATGTGTTCAAATTTCATTGCCCCACCGCCTAAGGTCAAGACGAAACCACCAATTTCAAAATAAATTGACACCCGAAAGGTATCATTGGTGAAGATGGCCTCAGAAACTGGATCACAGCCTAACGCTGGATAACCTCCCTCGGCACGACAGCCTCGATTTGGACCAAAAATTGTTATCCTCATCAAAATTAATCCAATAATTTCAAAAGATACAAACTCGACTTCGGTCATAGGGTTCAAGGGGTCGAAGGTTCAAATCCTTTCATCCCGACCAAACGAAGAAGTACCCCGGCGGGCCGATGAAAAATCGGCCTGCCATTTCTTCGAAAACAGCCGGAACGCTGCTGTAGCTCAATCGGTAGAGCGCGTCCTTGGTAAGGACGAGGTAGGCGGTTCAATCCCGCCCAGCAGCTCCATATATCTAAGACCGCTGATCGAAAGATCGGCGGTTTTTTCTTTTGCCTCTCCCCTCCCGCCTTTGAGCGCTGCCTCGGTCGAACCAGCCGACTTCAGAAGTGTGTCAAGCGCCCATTTTATCCTATAGGCCGATTTTACTAGACATTCGTTCACAAAACCGGGTTTTGCCGAAAACCGGGGGTATACTGGCTCCGATTCACGGAGAGGGTCTCCAGGAACGAAACCCGAGAGGTGAAAATGCCCCCCTATTCATACCAATTGCGGCACGACCGGAACGATCGAATCATCGAGAAACAGGAAACCGTGGCTGGAAAACCCATCACCTGGAAATACTCCTACGACAAGGAAGGCCGTCTTTTCGAAGCGCACCTGGACGGCAGGCGGATCTGCCAGTGTGCCTACGACCGGGACGGCCGCCGCACCCGGGACTACCTACCCGCAACCGGCGGACCGCACTACCGCGATTATCAGTACACCATGGACAACCGTTTGCTTCGCGCTGGCAACAACACTTACACCCACGACGACAACGGATTCCGGTCCATCTGGTCAAACGGCGGTACATATCATCTCTATAAGTACGCACCGGACTACCAGCTGCTCAGGATGGAGGTGGAAGACCAAAACCGCGTCTACACCTTCCGCCATGACGAAGATGGCCAGCGGGCAGCCAAATACCTGAACGCCCAGCTTGCCGAAGCCTACCAATGGCTCGACTTCATCCGCCTCGCAGCCTTCCACGACGGACGCATGAGCTACGAGTTCGTATATGCTGAAGACGAAAGACTCCCCTCGGCCATGCGCCGCGAAGACGGTGCCGTATTCACCCTGCACTACGACCAGGTCGGCTCCCTGCGCGTTGTTGCCGCCCCTCACGGCGACGTGATAAAGGAAGTCCTGTACGATCCCTTCGGCGGCATCATCGAGGACACCAATTCAGGCTTCCCCATCCCCATCGGCTTTGCGGGCGGACTGCATGACCGCGATTTGGGATTCGTCCGCTTCGGCTGGCGGGATTACGATACGTTCACCAGCCGTTGGACCGCACCTGATCCCATTGGGGACAAAGGCGGTGATCCGGATTGGTATGGCTATTGTCTGGATGATCCGGTGAATGGGGTGGACCCGCTGGGGTTGTTCCGATTTGGGAAACGAGGACTGGGCGGATTGCCATTGCTTGGCATCTTTTCCGATAACCCGATAGATGATGCGGCCAATACGGAACTAGCTCATGAACACGGGTTTTATGAAGATGGGACTGGGGGGAATGTTGGGCTGTTCAAGGATGGGCGTAGATTCGACACAGAAAAAATTAATAATTACGGGCTTGAAGACAAGAGCTATGACGACAAGCGAATGCGTCGTGTTGTCAAAAGCCTTGGGAAACAAGAATACAACCTTCTTGGCATAGGCGGAAAGAAAAACAACTGCCAAGACTATGCGGACAAGATGCGCAACCGATATTCATTGCTGGATCGAGGTGACCGCCAACGATAATTGAAAGACAATAAGGAAGGTGGGCCTGATCGCCCCACCTTACAAGGGAATAGAATGAAAAAAGCGGGCATATTGATCGCTGTGTTGCTAGTTATCGCTGTTTGGGCAAATTCACACAAGAATGAACTCGTGGTTTGGTTTAATAGTGACTCTTTCTATAAACCAATATTCATTGGAGATTTGAATGTATTGCAAACTGGCAGTACTGTCAGCGCCCAATTAACGCCTTCATATCATGTCCGACATGGTTTTTTTCTAACCTTTCCCTGTGATGATATCGACTCAGAGTCATATTGCAATATGGAAGGATCAATCCGATATTCATTTTTGCTAAACGGGATCGAGTTGGACTCAAAGACAATTGCGATACCCAAACGTCCAATGAGAGGCCAAGATAGTAATGGCATCTGTGACATCGCCTTGTTTACATTTGACCTCCCTTTCCAGGGCCACGACTCGGTAACTCTCAAAGTGGTAGTTGAATCTCCATTTACCAAGCTTTCGCATTATCAAAAGGATATCCGATGCAAAGTAACTCCTGCTTATTGGCCCAAATAATTGTAAATACTTCCGATTCTTCGAAAACAGCCGGAACGCTGCTGTAGCTCAATCGGTAGAGCGCATCCTTGGTAAGGATGAGGTAGGCGGTTCAATCCCGCCCAGCAGCTCCACATATCTAGACCGTCTTTCGCAAGAAAGACGGTCTTTTTTTGCTCTTTCACATTTTCCACTTCACTCCCCGCCTTCCTTTATTTGAGACCTCTTAGGTCAAGATTCAGATATTTAAAATTGTAATCATCTGAATTTTAACAATTAATTCAATTTGACTCAATAAAGATGATATGTCATTTAATGACAATGAATGAATTTGACATCAAACGAGACACACAGATCGGTCTATCCATCATTGCTGTAGGCCAGTCATGGAAACGGCTTTTCCGTCAGATAATCGCCTCTCAAGGACTGAGCGCCACGCCGGTCCTTCCGCTCTCGACATTGCTGCAGGACGGAGACGGAATACGGCAGCATGAGCTGGCAAAACGGCTCGGCGTCGAAAATACCGCCGTTGTCCGCGTCCTGAGCAACCTGGAGGAGGAAGGATTGATCCGCCGAGAGGAGGACAGCCGCGACCGCAGGGCCAAGCTTATCCGGCTGACGGAAAAAGGACGAAAATTGGCTGAACAGATCGTCAGTATCCGCAAAGACATGCGTGAAGAAATCCTGGCGGAAGTCAGCCCGGAGGACATTGAAGCCACTGAACGCCTACTGGCCAAGGCAGAGGCAGCCATAACGGCAAGGCTGAATCCGACCAATTGAGCATTCCCGGTTTCACCATGTCTTCATCCGTTGCTCTCAATTCCATAAGGACCTTCGCCGCGGCCATGATCGCCTTCGGCATTGCCTTGTATTTTGATCTCCAGCACCCCTACTGGACCATCAGTACGGTCTACATCGTCAGCAATCCGCTGTCCGGCAGCAGTGCGGCCAAAGCGACCTACCGATTGCTTGGAACAATAATCGGCGGTGCCGTAACCGTTCTTATGGTCCCCCCTCTGGTCAACTCGCCGGAATTGCTTTCGGCCGCCATCATCGGCTGGGTCGCCCTCTGCGCGTATGCAGGACAGCTGGACCAGTCTCCGCGCGGTTACACTTTCCAACTCGCTGGCTATACGGTTCTTCTGGCTGGGCTGCCCGTTGTCGACGCCCCCTCGGAGGTCTTCACCATGGCCATCTCACGGGTCGAGGAGATCGGCCTGGCCATCATCTGCGCGACGATCATCAACCAGATTGTATTTCCCGGACACGTCGGTCCTGTTCTGACCCAGAAGATAAACGGCTGGATGAAAAGTGTTTCCGACCTGGCCACGGATGTATTTCTGGGGCGAATGGATGCAAAGAAGACACAACACGAATGGCATGCCCTGACCGGAAGTATCGTAGGCATGCGGACCCTTGTGGCCGAAGTCGCCTATGACGCTTCGCACCACAGGGAGCTTGCGGGGCTCCTACGTGGCATACAGGATAAAATGCGACTTCTCCCCCCCATTCTTTCCGCCATCGAGGACCATGTCGTGTGGCAGCAGACCTCCGATACCCCGGCGCCCTCCCTGCTGGAGGACTTATTGTTCCAATGCGGGAAATGGGTCCAAAGTGGTCATGGGGCTTCCGAAGAAGACGCTCATGGACTGCTTGCCCTTTCCGAAGAGCTGGAAACCATGGCGCTCAAAACGGGTGGTCAGGCCCTACTCACTGCCAGCCTTGCCAAAAGGATCGGACGTTTCATCGAAGTCTGGCACGAATGTTCGATACTCCATGAAGATTTGCGCGAGGAAACCATCTCGCCACGTTCCGAACGGTTGATAGCGCGTTCCCAGCCCATCAAGGTTTACAGGGATCACGGAATGGGGCTTGTCGCGGCTTTGGGCACAGTCCTCGCCATTGCCGTCCCCATGATCTTCTGGATATCCACCAGCTGGACGCCCGGGATGCTGATCACCCAGATTTCTGGCGTATTCTGCTGCCGCTGGATCGGCATGGACAATCCCACCTTCATGCTCCGAAAGACCGTATCCGCCCTTGTCATCACCGCAATCGTGGCCATCGGTCTCAATTTTACGCTCCTGCCGATCCTGACGGACTATTCGACGCTCGTTGCCGCCCTCGGACTGCTCATGATCCCTGTAGGGGCCATGAAAGCAAATCCCGCCCAACGAATCCGCAGCGCCCTCTTTTGCATCTTTTTGCCCCTCATGCTGCAGCTGCATAATCGTCTCAGCCTGGATTTCCAGAGCATGCTGACTTCGGACGTGGGCCTTATTCTGGGCGTTGCATGCTGTCTCGTCATTACCGGCCTGGTCAAAACCGCAGGCGCACAAGCGCGGGCCCGTACCCTGCTCCGCGCAGGTTGGCGCGTCGTGGCCGCAGTGGCTTCAACGCCAAGTGCTGCCAACAACCGAAAATTGCAACGTCTGCTGGACCTCGTTTCTCTTTGGGCGTCCAGACAGGCGACGCTCCCCAAGGATTCACCCGCAATGCAACACGACCTGCTGCGAGACCTTCGATTGGGCAACAACCTCGGCCTTCTGCAGGATCTTGCGCAAAAGGCCGCAGCAAGCGCCCGTACTTCCGTCTTCGAACTGGGCGGGGAAATAACCCGCTTCTACCGCAAGGGGCAGAAGGACAACGACAGGAACGCCGTCATGGAAAAACTGAAATCATGCTGGAACGAAATAGCTGAAGAATCCGACCCGATGTTGCGCCATCGTATGCAGACGCAACTCGTCGCTCTTCAAATATGCCTCGGGCGTCGACTTCCTGCTCTCGGAACAAACACCGCTACCACACAAGCTCTTTGGGAAACAGCCAATGCCTGATTACAACATTTACGGAGTCCTGGTCCCGGCTGTCGCGGTACTGGCCTGCATCTCTCTGGCCATGAGCGCCCTGCTGGGAAGATTATTTGCCAAGCTCGGTTTGTACCGACATGTCTGGCACAGGCCGCTTTTCAATGTGGCCCTTTACATAGCCCTCCTGGGGCTGAACGTCATCGTTTACAACAGGTATCTGCAATGAATTGGATTCGAAAAAACACCGGCCGCATTCTCGTGACTCTCGCCATGCTGGTTTGCGCCGCATGGCTGGGACGCCACATGTGGGAATTCTACAAGGAGGCCCCCTGGACTCGCGACGGCAGGATTTCCGCCGACATAGTCCAGATCACCCCCGACGTTTCAGGCATCGTGGCCGACGTCATGGTCAAGGACAACCAGATCGTCCACAAAGGCGATGTCCTGTTCCACATCGACCCCAAACGATACACCCTGGCACTCCAGCAGGCTAAAACCGAAGTCGCCAGCACCAGGGCAACCCTCGCCATGACGAAAAACGATTTGGGCCGATACACCTCTCTGGCTACAAACCGGGTCGTCAGCCCCCAACGTCTGCAGGAAGCCCAAACCGATCAGCAGCAGGCGATTTCGGCCTACAACAATGCCGTTGCCAAATTGAAAATCGCGGAACTGAATTTGAGCAGAGCGACAGTCAGGGCTTCGGTAGACGGCATGTTGACCAACTTCTCCCTGCGACCGGGGAACTATGCTCATGCGGGAGAGGCCGTAGCCGCCCTGGTGGACGCAAAGTCCTACTACGTCGTCGGCTACTTCGAGGAAACCAAGTTACGCAGAATACGCCCCGACGCGTCAGTACGCATCGACGTCATGGGTGAGAGCGAACCTATTTATGGACACGTGGACAGTATCGCCGGCGGCATTCAAGACCAGGACAACAACAATTCCGGCCTGTTGGCTTCCGTCTCTCCGACCTTTTCCTGGGTACGGCTGGCCCAACGCATTCCTGTTCGCGTCACTATAGACGAGAACCCCAACAATATTCAGCTTATCGTCGGCCGAACTGCGACAGTGACCGTGATCAAGGACAACAAGGCCGGATAAAACGGCCAATCATTACGATGAATCTTTCGGCATCTCATTTCGCCGATAGGCCAAGACAAAGGCGCCGGTCCATATGGACCGGCGCCTTTGTCTTCAGTGCATTGGGACACCGGTCAGCCGTTACTGTCAAAAATAGTCCCGGTAGTCCGGGCCACAAGATCGGCGAGGAGTTGCTCCAGAGAATAATCCGGGTCCGACGGCTTGCGCAACTGGGCGGCCTGGTCCAGAAGCTGAGCCTGACTTTCCAGATTGAGCTGCTGAGACTGAAGGCTGTCCTCCTTGCTTTCATACATATCCTGAATGGCGGACATCTCGCTCTGCAGAGACTGGACATAGCCGAGTTGAGTGGCGCGTGTACCCACCGCCCCCAGATCGGTTCCGTCCAGGTCTGACCAGGCCACGCCGCTCGATGGGGTGTCCACGGAATGGAAGGTGATGTTGAACCCTCCGTCCTTGCTGGACTGGATGTAGACGTTGCCGTTGGAGTCGATCTGGTCCGTACCCCACTGGGTTGAATCCAGTACGGCGATGCCGTTGAAATCGGCTGCCGAGATAGCTCCGGTAATCTTGTCGCGAAGGGCGTCGAAGTCGCTCTGAACAACGGAACTGGTACCGTCCAGCTCGCCGGAGTTGATCTGGTCGATCATGTCCTCCATGTCGTTCAAGGCGTCCATGATGGTAGCCATTTCGGTCCGGGCCACCCCCATCATGGACGCGGCCTCGCCCACGTTGTTCGAAGCTTGGCGCACGGCCGCGGCATCACCGCGCAACTGGCCGCTGATGGCCTCCTCAAAGGGATTGGTGAAGGTCGCCGCCCTAACCGGCCCGCCCAGCACCAGACTACGCAGGTTCTGCCCAACGCCGGAAGCCCCGAAGAGTTGATTGGTCAGCATATCCTGCTGCAACAACTGCAACGAGTAGTCGTAGATAAAATTCTTTTCGATGTCGGTCAGGGCCATGACGTCTCCCGGAGATTATAGAACTCCACATGGTTTATCGGCCATGAAGGCAATATCTTTAGACCTGCCGAACGATTTCAGCCAAACCGCCAATCTCTTGATTCAACAAGGCATCTCCGGCTATAGAATTCAAAGCTGGATACTAAAACAAGGATACGGCATGCGCATTCTCAACCTTGACGGACACTATTTCGTCAAACCCTTTCGGGAGATGGGCCATGAGGTGCTGTGGCTCGGCCCTGACCCGGGCTGCGACGTCCGCCTGGAGACGGTCATTTCACTGGCCGACCTGATGGGAATACTCAGGGAACGGGCTTTCACTCCGGACCTGGTGGTCTGGAACGACATATGCCGCCCCCCTTCCGTCATCGGCATCGAAGCCCTGCCCGCCGTGACCGTGGGATTTTCCATCGACCAGTATTGCAACCCCTGGCACATGGCCTATGCGGCAGCCTTCGACCTGATGCTCGTGGCACAAAAGGACTACCTGCCGCTCTTCGAACAGGAGCAACTGGGCAATGAACTGGAATGGTTCCCGCTCTTCTGCAATCCGGAACGAGATACGGACCAAGGGCTGGAACGAGACGTGCCTGTCTCCTTTGTGGGGACCGTGGAAGGTTCCATCAACACGCATCGCAAACTCTTCCTCAACGCTTTCAAAAAGCACCACCCATTGTTTCTGATGCAGGGGAGTTACGCTCCGATTTTCAATCGCAGCCGGATAGTGCTCAATCAATCCGCTGTCGGGGAACTTAATTTCCGGGTTTTTGAAGCCATGGCCTGCGGAGCGGCTCTGCTGACCGAAGACGTGGACAACGGTCTCAAAGACCTTTTCACCGACGGGGAAAGCGTGCTTCTCTACCCTCGAGGCGATGCAGCCGGAGCCGCCGAAAGAGCCCGCAGGGCTCTGGCCGACGGCAGCGTGGAGGCCATCGCGGCCCAAGGACACAGGGAAGTGATGGCGCACCACTCCTCCGCCATCCGGGCCGCGCACATCGTCAGACGGGCCAAGAAACTGCTTGGACAGGGCCCGACATGGAGAAAACGTCAGCAAACGGTGGTACGACGCCGCTTGACCAACGCCTACAACATCCTGGCTACCGACGAACAACTGCCTCTGAACCAGGAGTTGCGGACCTTTTATCAAGAGATTGCCAGAATCACTTGGGATTCAGCTCAATAAAAAACGGGACCGACGTTTCCGCCGGTCCCGCCAGGAAGCTTATTGGACGAATTCGGCCATCTTGGCGAAGACCGGATGTCCGCTGTCGTAGCGCTCGACAATGAGCACATCCTCCAGCTTGTCCACCTGTTTGATCATCTGATCCAACCGGTCGTCAGCATCCACCAAAAGCCAGATCTTACTGGTCTGCCCGCCGTTGACCGGCATGCAGGCAATACCCTCCACGTTGTAGGCGCGTCGCGCAAACAGGCCGCAGATATGGGACATAACGCCGGGATGGTTGTTCACGGACAACTCGATGACGGTCTGCTTACACATGGCTCTCACCTCCGATCATTTGGGAATTGGCCGCACCCGGGGCCACCATGGGATAGACGGGCTCATCAGGACTGACGGGTACATGAATCAGCGCCGGCCCGGGCTCGGCGAGAGCCTGAGCCAAGGTTCCTTCGGGGTCCTCGCAATTGCCGAGATCATAGGTGTTGATCCCGAATCCGTCGGCGATCTTAATAAAATCGACACATTTGCAATAATCAGATGCGACGTACCGCTTGCCGTAAAAAAGATCCTGCTGCTGGCGAACGAGACCCAGGGCATTGTTGTTGGTCAGGATAATCTTGACCGGGATGTCATATTCCATGGCCGTTGCCAGGTCCTGGATGTTCATCATGATGGAGCCGTCGCCCGAGAAGCAGATGACCGGCTTGTCCGGCGCGGCCAGTGCCGCACCAAGGGCGGCGGGCATACCGAATCCCATGGTGCCCAGACCGCCGGAGGTCAGCCAGTGGCGAGGTTGCGTGAAGGGATAGACCTGAGCGGTGCGCATCTGGTGCTGGCCCACGTCCGTACAGACAATAGCCTGATCACCGGCCAGTTCGGCGGCCTTGAGGATGACACCGTAAGGCGAAGTCGGATCGTCCGCACCGGGAACAATCATGGGATGAGCGGCCTTGAGCGACTCGATTCGGCTGTTCCAGCGAGTCCGGTTCTTCCGTTCAATGTGCGGCAGCAACGCCTTGAGCACGTCTGCCACATCGCCACGGACGGATGCATGGGCCGTCTTGATCTTGTCCAGCTCACTCGGGTCGATGTCCATGTGGATGATTTTGGCGTTGGGACAGAATTCCGAGACCTTGCCTGTGGCGCGGTCGTCGAAGCGCACGCCCACGGCGATAAGCAGGTCACACTCTTCCAGAGCCAGATTGGTGTACCGGGCCGCATGCATACCGAGCATGCCGAGGTTAAGCGGGTGTCCCGTAGGTATGGCTCCCAACCCCATGAGGGTCATAGCCGACGGAATGCTCCCCTTCTCGGCCACGGCCAGGGCCTGAACGGTCGAATCAGACTGGATCACGCCGCCGCCGAGATAAAAAATGGGCTTTTCGGCACGGTTGATCATGGCCGCAGCATGCTCGATCTCGCCCTTGAACAGCTCTGGGGTCTCGTCCGGTATGCCAGGTTCGGGCCACTGGTCAAACTCGACTTCAGCCATCTGCACGTCCTTGGGCACGTCGACGACCACTGGGCCGGGACGACCGCTGGCAGCGATACGAAAGGCCTCGGGGATGACCCGCAGCAGGTCCTCGGCGGACCGCACCAGAAAGTTATGCTTGGTGATGGGCACGGACAAGCCGTAAGTGTCGACCTCCTGAAAGGCGTCGGTGCCGATCATGGACAGCGGCACCTGACCGGTGATGCAGATTATCGGGATGGAATCGAGTTTGGCGTCGGCTATGGCCGTCAGGGTGTTGGTAGCGCCCGGCCCCGACGTGGCGAAGAAGACCGCGGGCTTGCCCGTGACACGGGCCATGCCCTGGGCGATGAACCCGGCTCCCTGTTCATGCCGGGTCAGAATGTGTTTGATCTTGCCGTGTTGCCCCAGGGCGTCATAGAGAGGCAGATTGGCCCCACCCGGGATGCCGGCAATGGTCCGCACACCCTGCCGCTCCAGCAATTTAATGATTATTTCCGCACCTGACATTTTCATGAGAGCCTCCTGTTGCCCCGTGTCCGGTGGGAATCGAAAAACCCCCACCGGTTAGCACCGACGGGGGTTTATAAAATTCGCTTGTAACTATCCCGCTATGGCGCGTCCCTATGAACACCACCTACTACTACGTCCACTACGACGCATACGCTGGCCACGGCTAGGCTGGCGGGAATGCTGGAAATGGTGTTTTCGAAACGCAACATGGGATAATTCCTTTTGTCTTTCGATTTCGAATAGTCCGGCCAAAACGAAAGGTCAAGTACTTTCCCGTACAAACTTGCCTTTCCTCTTCATTTCGACCTATTGCAAGACAAAAGCAAAGGATGAAGACCATGCGAATACTTCTGATACTGGCCCACCCGGACCCGAACAGCTTCAACCACGCCCTGGCCGCCGCAGCGCTCGACTCGCTCAAGCAAAACGGCCATGAAGCGATCTGCCACGATCTCTATGCCGAAGGGTTTGACCCTTTGCTGCCTGCCGTCGAAATCGCTCGGGGAGCCACTCTCTCCGGCAATATTTCCCAACACTGCGAAGATACGGCCTCGGCCGACGGCGTGATCATCGTGCATCCCAACTGGTGGGGCATGCCCCCGGCCATACTGACAGGATGGGTCGATCGGATCATGCGGCCGGGGACGGCCTACGAGTTCGTAGGGGAAGATGGCGGCGAAGGCGTTCCCGTGGGCCTGCTCAAGGCGGAAAAGGCCATCGTGTTCAACACGTCAAACACCGAGGCAAATCGTGAGGACGCAATCTT
Organism: uncultured Pseudodesulfovibrio sp.; assembly: GCF_963662885.1. Taxonomy (NCBI): domain Bacteria; kingdom Pseudomonadati; phylum Thermodesulfobacteriota; class Desulfovibrionia; order Desulfovibrionales; family Desulfovibrionaceae; genus Pseudodesulfovibrio; species uncultured Pseudodesulfovibrio sp. The sequence continues at coordinate 185,507 of NZ_OY760065.1, read as the reverse complement.
CGGTGATCCGTTGGAGCGGATCTGGAAAGACTGCGTCTTCGGGCTGTGTGGGGTACAGGACGTCACTCGGCGCATGTTCCGGATCGTCTGCACCTCCACGCTCGAAAAACGGCTCGCATGGCTTGACGAAGCAGCTCGGATCGTGACGGAAACGTTCCCGCCAGAGGCGTGATCAGATCTTATACAATCGCCTGTATTTATTACGATCAGGCATGATCGGCAGACTAGAGCCTATCCGTGACGAGCCACAGGGCTGCAGCGCCGACAAACATGCGGACCACATGGCCTATGTTGAAATGATAGCCCCAATCGATGGTGAACATGAGCACGACGGCGGCGATGAAGCCGCCAAGGATGCACTTTCTCCAGACATTCAAACGCAAAAGGTTCATGTATACCTCGAAAAAGGGTTGCGACGTATCGCAACCCTTTTGTTGTGATCTGATGAGCCAGCCGTCTACTTCTTGGCGGGCTTGCTCTTGGTCGTTTTCTTGGTTGTGGACTTTTTCTCGTCCTTTTCATCCTTGCCAAAGGCGGCCAGCTTGTCGGCCAAACCCCGCAACTTTTCGTCCACCAGCTTGTTGATGGTCTTGTCGGGGTAGGTGCCATCAGCCTTGCGGACGCCCGCCTTCATGCCTGTCAGTATCTCAATGCCCTCATCAATGGTCTTTACGGACCAAATGTGGAACTTGCCTTCCTTGACCGCGTCGATGACCTCGTCACGCAGCATCAGGTCCTTGACGTTGGGGGACGGGATCATGACGCCCTGCTTCCCTGTCAGGCCCGCGTGCTTGCAGCACAGGAAGAACCCTTCGATCTTCTGGTTCACACCACCGATGGGCTGGACTTCGCCGTACTGGTTCACGGAACCGGTGACCGCGATATACTGACGGATAGGTACCCCGGACAGACTCGACAACAGCGCGTAAAGCTCTGTGGACGATGCAGAGTCGCCGTCGATGCCGCCATAGGACTGCTCGAAGGCGATGCTGGCCGCCAGGGACAAGGGTTTGTCCTGAGCAAACCGATTGCGCAGGAAGCCGGACAGGATGAGCATGCCCTTGTTGTGGGTCGGCCCGGACATATCCGCCTCGCGCTCGATATTGATGATGCCTTCCTTGCCGATCGACGTAACCGCCGTGATTCTTGAAGGTTTACCAAACATATAGTCACCTAAGGAATACACGGCCAAGCCATTGACCTGCCCCGCGACCTCCCCGTCCGTGTCCACGAACAGGCTGCCCCTGTCGATCATCTCCTGGAGGCGTTCCTCCACCTGATTGGAACGATAGACCTTGGCTTCGATGGCCTCGATGACGTGTTCGCCCGTGACCGTCTTGGAATCGGCCAGACCGGCAAAGTAGTCGGCCTCGCTCAAGAGGTCGCCCAACCCCGGGAAGGAGGTGGTGATCTTCTCCTGGCGTCCCGCCCAGCGGACGCCCTCTTCGAGCACGGCGGTCACGCCGGACAGATCGAACGGCTTGAGCCCGTTGCGGTCGACCTCCGCCTTGACGAAACGGGCCACTTCCAGCACCGATTCGTCGGTCACGTCCATGCTCGACTCGTAGTCCGCCCTGACCTTGAAGATCTTGGGCACATCTTCGTCGTAGTTGCGCAGCATGGCGTAGAGATACGGGCTGCCGAGCACGACGACCTTGACGGCCATCTCGATGGGTTCGGGTTTCAATCCGGTTGCGCTGATAAAGTAATACGGATCGAATGTCTCGATCTCGATCTTCTCCGTCTTGAGCGCCCGCTTCAGGGTCTGCCAGACACCGGGCTCCATGATGGCGTCCATCAAGTTGATGACCAGATAGCCGCCGTTGGCCTTGACGAAGGAACCGGCCTTGATCTTGGTGTAGTCGGTGTGCCAGCCGCCCATTCGGTCCATGACCCGCTCGATGGAGCCGAACAGGTTGCGGTACGTGGGATAGGATTCCACGATGACCGGTGGCCCCTGCGTCTCGGCGTTATCTACCAGCAGATTGACCTGATAAGGCTGGAAGACCATTTCCGCCGAGGGGCCGGGCATGACCATGCCCGGTATCGGGCCGGGTTGCCCCCCGCTCCCAAGAGCCTTGATGGAGTCCAGATCCTCGACCATATTGTCGAGCACGGAATCCAGATATTTGGATATCTTTTCATCCGGATACTCCTCGCGCACAGGTGTGACGAACTCCTGTGCCAGGGCCAGGAACATGAGCCGGTCCACTTCACGGTGCTTCTCGCCGACCTCTTTCTGGAGTTCCTTGAGTTCCTGGACAATGTGATCGATCTGTTCCTTGAGTTCCAGCCGCTTGTCGCGCAGCTTCTCGTATTCGTCTCTGGGGAAGCGGCCCTTGTCGACCAGTTCTTCCAGTTCGATCATGCGTTTGGGCTCGCCGTCCACCAGCGGAACAACGTCCGGACGCTGGATGGGCCCCATCTGCATGCGAACCACGACAAGACCGGTGTCCTTCACCTGGTCCTCGATAGCCTTGTAGAAACCCATGACCTTTTTCTCATGAGCCTCTGCGATCTGGTTCTTGCGGGCAATGTATTCCTCGCTCTCGAAGAGCTGAGGAACTTCCCGTTTGATGTTGTCCAAAAACTTCTGCATGTCCTTCTTGAAGCGATCGCCCTGCCCCGGCTCGAAACGAAGCAGAATCGGCGCTTCGGGATGCTTGAAGTTGTTCACGTAGCAGATGTCGCTGGGCGTTGCGCGCCCGTCGCCCATTTCTCCCAGGAGCTTGCGCACCGTGGACAGGCGTCCGGTGCCGGGTTGGCCCGTGACGAATATATTGTACCCCTTTTTGAGCATGCCGAGCCCGAAACGGAAGGCCTCAACGCCGCGCTTCTGGCCAATGATGTCCTTTTGGGGCTTCAGGTCGTCTGTGGTCTTGATGGATAGTTGATCAGGGCCCGGGGTCCACTTGAGCTTGTCGACGGGAACTTCGAATGTAGTGTTTTTTTTGGCCATAATCCGTCTCCGTAGGTTATTTCCGGGAAATTGCGATTTTCTGCCCCGACTGGAGCGAGCATTTGGGAAGCCTGACCACAAGTACGCCGTCCGAGAACTCGGCGCTTACGCCGCCTGTATCGATGCGGCACGGCAGGCGCAGATCCTTGTGGAAGCTATGGGTGCTGGTATGACTCGGTCCGGACTCACGGGTCTCGGCCACGATGGACAATTTTCGATCCATCACCGAGACATGAACGTCATCCGGGTCCATTGTGCCCAGTTCCAGCCTGACCACCAGGGTCTCCCCTTCTTCCTCAAGGGTAAGATCGCCTGCCATGCGGCAGAACATGGACGGCAGGTTGAAGTCCGCGCACAGATCGTCAAAGAGCCGGTCCACGTCGCTGCGCATGCGCGAGATCTCGTTACGGCTCCATCCTTTCAAATCAGCCATTGACGCTAACCCTCCTTTGCGAATCAACTGTCAAAGCAACACTATAACAGTAGTGATTACCAATAGACTTTACAACATCCAGACAAAAAAAAACAGGGGCTTGACGATTTTTCGTCAAGCCCCGTCATGCCAGGATGAAAAGTCCGCTGTCCCTAAAGATTGCGGAAAAGATTGGATATGGCCAGTATGACAAACCCGGTGGACACGAGCCAGAAGGGCCGGACCAGGTTTTCCAGGGCTGGAATGGACATCACGTCGATCTGGATGAGAATGCCGAGCAGGCCGATGATGACGCCGACGATCCAGGTGAGCAGTTGCGGTGCGCTGAGATTCATGGGGAAAAGCTCCAGTGATTGAGACAGATGAAATGCCGGTAAATCTACTCGGAATCCTTGACGAACTCTTCGGCCTCATTCTTGGGAAGCGGCCGTGAATACAAGTAGCCCTGACCGTAATCGCATTGCAGGGAATAAAGCAAGTCCCTTTGGCGCTCCGTCTCGATGCCCTCGGCCACTACCCGCAACCGCAGGGAATGGGCCATATTCACGATGGCCCGGATGATTTCGATGTTTTCCGGGGTGGATTCCATACGCTGGACAAAACTCAAGTCGATCTTGAGCTGGTCCGTGGGGAATTTCTGCAGATAGCTCATGGACGAATACCCGGTCCCGAAGTCGTCGATGGACAGCAGGATACCCAAATTTTTCAAAGCCTTCAGCTGATTGACGGATTTCAGGGCGTCCAGCATGACAACCGTCTCCGTAATCTCCAGCTTCAACCGGTCTGGACGCAGCCCGGACCTTTTGAGGATTTTCTCCACATTGCCCGCAAGAGTGCTTTCCGCAAATTGTTTGGCCGAGATGTTCACGGCCATGGTCAGTTTCTCCGCAGACGGATAGAGACGGGTCCAGCCCTGCATGGCTGTGCAGGCCTCTTCCAGGATCTGCGCGCCGAGCGTCACGATCTGCCCGGTCTCTTCGGCAACGGGAATGAATTCACCGGGGCTGACCAGACCTCGTTCGGGGTGCTCCCACCGAGCCAGCGCTTCGAAACCGTACAGGCTGCCGTCGGCCAGATTGACGATGGGTTGGTAATGGGCCGTGAATTCGCGGGCCTCGAGGGCGCGATTCAATTCGGTCTCCACGGCAAGGACATTGACCATGCCTTCACGCATGCGTTTGTCATAGGCCGTGATCCGGTTTTTGCCCTCTTCCTTGGCCTCGTTCATAGCCACCTGGGCGTTGTGCACGACCTCCTCGGAGTCTATGTCCGAACTGGACCCGATATCGTAGCCAATGCTGGCCGAAAGGGAGAACGTGATGCCGTCCACATCCACCGGCTCCTTTATGGCCTTGAATATGCTGCGGATGAGGGTCCTGACCTCGCTTTTTCTGGGAATATCCTCGAGGAGTACCCCGAATTCGTCACCACCGAAACGGGCTACCGTGTCGATGGACCGGACTGTTCGCTGTAGCTTGACGCCGAGCCGAACCATGAGCTTGTCGCCCACGCTGTGCCCGTAGTGATCGTTGACTGCCTGAAAACGGTCCATATTGATGAAGAGAACCGCAAAATGCTCACCGGTACGTGAACACCGCTCCGCCGCCCGGTTCAACCGCTCCAGGAACAAGGCCCGATTGGGAAGACCGGTCAGCGTATCATGAAAGGCACTGTGTTTGAGCTTGCTCTCGATGAGCTTGCGATTGGTGACATCGCGCATGCTCAACCGGATACCGAGAGGTGCGCCGTCTTCCGAAAAAATGGAATGCCGAACCATGCTGAGCCATTTGGTCTTGGCGTTGATGTCGCTGATCCGAAAATCAAGGCTCTCTTCATCGCCCACGGTGTCGTCCTGCATGAACTGAATCCACCGGCTAAGATCGTCCTGATGTACGAGACGCTCCATGAAACCGGGTTCTTCGAGGAACTGCTCGGGCGGATAACCGCTGATCCGCTTGCAGGATGGAGAAATATACCGGGGCTTGCCGTCCGGACCGATCCAACTCTCCCAGTCGTAGTTGTAGTCGGCCACCATGCGATAGCGCTCCTCGGACTGGGCCAGGGCCTCCTTGGAGGCCTTGAGTTCAGCAACCGTGACCTCCAAACGCCGGGTGGTTTCCATCAACGACCGTTTGTGCCGGTGCAGCTCAGCAAAGATGTTGGTCTTGCCCCGAAGGATTTCCGGTTCCACAGGCTTGAAAAGATAATCCACCGCGCCCAGTTCGTACCCGTGAAAGACGTGCTGTTGCTCCTTGCTTATCGCAGTAATGAAAATGATGGGGATATTGCGGGTAGCTTCCGAGCTCCGAATCCGTTCGGCCAACTCGAAGCCGTCCATGCCCGGCATCATGACGTCAAGCAGCGCCACGGCAAAGTCATGGTCCGGAATCATCTTCAAGGCCTCGGCTCCCGACGTGGCCATGATCAGGTTGAGGTTCTGCCCACGCAGAATCCCCTCCACCAGCTTCAGATTGATTCGTTCGTCGTCGACGACCAGTACGTCAACCATATCACTCATTTCACTTCCTTTTGCGGCTCAAGGCGCTGAAGGCGCTCTTACATGATATTGGACCATATCTCAGCTTGTTCCGGATTGATGTTATAAATTAAAAGATTGAAAAACCATTTTATTGGAATAGTTGGCTCTTTACGTTATGGTTTCGACTGGTTTGACACGCCGGAAACAAACCCCCTATAGACGGTTTCGTCAAAATCGAAACAGGAGAATTTTATGTCCGACAAATCAAAACAATTCAAGCAGGTTCTTGACGAACACCATGAATGGCCCTGTCCATACATCCATAAATTCATCGTCCCTGCTGACAGTCTCGACCGTTTCCAGGAGCTTTTCGCATCTGAGAAACTCGAGACCCGTCAGTCCAGGACAGGAAAATATACCAGCGTGACAATAGTTTCGACCATGTGCTCCGCGGATGAGGTCATGGCCGTTTACGAAAAAGCGGCTCAGATTCCGGGGGTCATGTCGCTCTAATCCCTTCTCAAGACTTTACAGCCGGCCCGACGGGACTTATTGTTCACAAATGTGATCGTATCACACTTGTTACAACCGTTCATACATCCTCAGCCATTTCGGAGAGAATATGTGGGAATATACCGACAAAGTTAAGGACCACTTCCTGAACCCGCGCAACGCGGGAAAACTCGAAGACGCAGACGGAGTAGGCGAAGTCGGCTCCCTGGCCTGCGGCGATGCACTGACCCTGTACATCAAGGTCGACGACGAAGGGAAAATCAGCGACGCAAAGTTCCAGACCTTCGGCTGCGCCAGCGCCATCGCCTCCAGTTCCGCACTGACCGAACTCCTCATCGGCAAGACCGTCGAAGAGGCGGAAAAGATCACCAACAAAGACATCGCCGAATATCTGGGCGGGCTGCCCAGGGAAAAGATGCACTGCTCGGTCATGGGCCAGGAAGCTCTGGAGCAGGCCATCAAGAACATGCGCGGCGAGGCCCCTTCCAAGGCCGAACACTCCCATGAGGGCGAGCTCATCTGCGAATGCTTCGGCGTTTTCGATGAGGAGATCCTTGAAGCCATCAAGGTCAACGATCTGAAAACCGTTGAAGACGTGACCAACTTCACCAAGGCCGGCGGCGGCTGCGGCAAGTGCATCCCGGACCTGGAGCGTCTCCTTGCCGAGGCGCACGGTGAAGGAGTCTGCCCCACTCCGTCCAGCAAGCCCGCTTTTCCGGCCGAGGGCATGACCAACATCCAGCGCATGCACCTCATCGAGACGGTCATTGACGAAGACATCCGCCCCAAACTCAACGCAGACGGCGGCAACATCGAGTTGGTCGACATCGACCGCGACACGGTTGTTGTGCGCTTCCTGGGCATGTGCTCCGGCTGCCCGTCCAGCCAGGCGACCCTCAACAACCTGGTCGAGTCCAGCCTGAAGGAAAAGGTCGATCCCAACCTGAAGGTTCGGGAGGGCTGATCCATGGACACCATTTATCTGGACAACAACGCCACCACCCAGGTGGACCCGATCGTTTTCGAGGCTATCAAGCCCTATTTCACCGAATTGTACGGCAACCCTTCCTCCATGCACCGCTTTGGCGGCCAGGTTGGGACCACGATCAAAGAGGCGCGCGCTTCGGTGGCCAATCTTCTCGGCTGTGAGCCCGAGGAAATCATCTTCACCTCCTGCGGCTCCGAATCCGACAACACGGCCATCCGCTCCGCGCTGAACGCACGGCCCGACCGGCGCCACATCATCACCACCGCGGTGGAGCATCCGGCCATTCTGAGCCTGTGCAAATATCTCGAGAAAAAAGACGGTTACGAGGTCACATACCTCGGCACCGACGAGTCCGGACGCCTGGACCTCGAAGAGTACAAAGCCGCCCTGCGCCCGGATACCGCCATTGTCTCGGTCATGTGGGCCAACAACGAGACCGGCAACATCTATCCCATCGAAGAGATGGCCAAGATCGCCAAAGAGCACGACGTCTTCTTCCACACCGACGCCGTCCAGGCCGTGGGCAAGGTGGACATCGACCTGTCCAAGGCTCCGGTAGACATGCTCTCCCTATCCGGTCACAAGCTCCACGCACCCAAAGGTGTCGGCGCGCTGTTCGTCCGCAAGCGTCTGCCCTTCCGTCCCTTCCTTATTGGCGGGCACCAGGAGCGCAGCCGACGCGCGGGTACCGAGAACACCACGGGCATCATTGCCCTGGGCAAGGCCTGCGAACTGGCCCGCGAGCACATGGTCGAGGAGAACACCGAGGTCAAGCGCCTGCGCGACAAGCTCGAAAAAGGTTTGCTCGAAGCGGTACCGGACACCAAGCTGAACGGCGACCCGGAACACCGGCTGCCCAACACCTCGAACATCTCTTTCGGCTACGTGGAAGGCGAGGCCATCCTGCTGATGATGGATCAGGTCGGCATTGCGGCCAGCTCCGGCTCGGCCTGCACTTCGGGCAGCCTGGAGCCGTCCCACGTGCTGCGTGCCATGGGCGTGCCCTTCACTTTTGCCCACGGGTCCATCCGTTTCTCCCTGAGCCGGTTCAACACAGAGAAGGAGATCGACTTCGTGATCGAAACCCTGCCGCCCATCATCGAGAACCTGCGTAAACTTTCGCCCTTTTCGGCGGAAAAGCAGGCCCCGGCCTGCGCTAAAAGCTTTTCGGAGTAACCATGAAAATAGCCGACAACATGACGGAACTCATTGGCCAGACGCCGCTGGTACGCCTGAACAAACTATCGGAGGGTCTCAAGGCCGACGTGGTGGCCAAGCTGGAATTTTACAACCCGTGCGGATCGGTCAAGGACCGCATCGGCGCGAACATGATCGAGGCCGCCCTGACCGACGGCACCATTGATGAAAATACGGTCCTGGTGGAGCCGACCTCCGGCAACACCGGCATTGGGCTGGCCTTCATCTGCGCGGTCAAGGGCATGCGCCTGATCCTGACCATGCCCGAGTCCATGTCCATGGAGCGGCGCAAGCTGCTCAAGGGGCTTGGCGCGGAGCTGGTTCTGACCCCTGCCGCCGAAGGCATGAAGGGAGCCATCGCCAGGGCGGAAAAGATTGTCGAGGAGACGGACAACGCCTTCATGCCCATGCAGTTCGCCAACCAGGCCAACCCCGAAGCCCATCGCAAGACCACGGGCCCGGAGATCTGGGAAGATACGGACGGCAAGGTGGATATCTTCGTGGCCGGCGTCGGCACCGGCGGCACTCTGACCGGCGTGGCCGAAACCCTCAAGGCCAAGAAGCCCGAGGTCAAGGCCGTGGCTGTGGAGCCCGATGCATCCCCGGTCCTGTCCGGCGGAGAACCGGGTCCCCATGCCATTCAGGGCATCGGCGCGGGTTTCATCCCTGAGGCGTTGAACACCGACATCATCGACGAAGTCGTCCGCATCAAAAACGACGATGCGGTGGCAACGGCCAAACGGCTCATGCGCGAGGAAGGCATCCTCTGCGGCATCTCGTCCGGAGCGAACTGCGCGGCGGCCCTGGAACTGGCTCGACGCGAGGAAAACGCAGGCAAGATGATCGTCTTCATCATCTGCGATACCGGCGAACGCTACCTGAGCACCCCGCTCTTCGACTAGGGAGATTCCATGACCAGTGAAGACTACACATTGGCGGATGTGGTCGCGCTCCTCGTGGAGTCCGGAGACAAAGGCCCGCGTTCGCACCGCAGGGCCGGCGAAGCGCCCATGCCCTCGGTGGATGTCCTGCGAGACATCGTCGAGGACCTCCGTTGCGTCCTTTTCCCCGGCTATTTCGGCCCGTCCGAGATCACCCCGGACACCATGCCCTATTACATCGGCTCCACTCTGGACCAGCTGGAACGCAAACTCGCTGACCAGATCAACCGGGGCTACTGTTTCGTCTGCGACGCCACCACCACGGAGCGTTGCAAGGATTGCGAACAGAGGGCCAAATCCATAGCCAAGAAATTCATCACCAAGCTGCCCGAGATCAGGGAATACCTGCTTACCGACGTGGAAGCGGCCTATATCGGCGACCCCGCGGCCAAGACCCACGGAGAAACCATCTTCTGCTATCCGTCCATTCGGGCCCTGACAAACCATCGCATAGCCCACGAACTTTACAAACTCGGCGTGGACATCATCCCCCGGATCATCGGCGAAATGGCCCACTCTGATACGGGCATCGACATCCACCCGGGTGCGACCATCGGCAAGTCCTTCTTCATCGACCACGGCACCGGCACCGTTATCGGCGAGACCTGTATCATCGGTGACAACGTGCGCGTCTACCAGGGCGTGACCCTGGGAGCCAAGAGCTTCCCCAAGGGCGAGGACGAGATGCTCATCAAGGGCCTGCCCCGCCATCCCATCGTGGAAGACGACGTGATCATCTACGCCGGGGCGACCATTCTGGGTCGGATCACCATCGGTCGGGAAGCGGTCATCGGCGGTAACGTCTGGATCGTACGCGACGTTCAGGCCGGTTCACAGATCGTACAGACCCGCGCCTTGGAACAGTCTTTTGAAAACGGAGCTGGTATCTGATCCAGCTAAATGCTTTCAAAAAATAACAAATAAAAAGGGAGGCATGGATATCCATGCCTCCCTTTTCTTCATGCTAGACTTTAACTATTTTTCCAATTCCTGAACCATGTTCGCCACGGATTGACCGGTGGGAGACTTGGCTTCGGGATTGATGGCCAAAACTTCCTTCCACGCCTTGAGCGCGGACGCCGGATCATTCAGGTCGTGGAGGTAGACGATGCCCATATTGAACCGCGAGGTGATATGCGTCTTGTCCAAAGCCGAGGCATGACCAAAAGCGTCCACGGCCTTGTTGAACTGCTTGGTGCGCCGGTACATGACTCCCAGGTCTGACCAGACATTGACTTCGTTGGGTTTGAGTTCCAGAGCCCGTTCATAGGCATTGACCGCCCGCGCGGGCAGGTTGTGGTCGAAACAGAAGTTGCCCAGCTGTACCCACAGGTCCGCATTGGTCGGATCGGCGGCAGCGGCATTCTCCATGCTGGCCAGAGCCTCTGGGTCTGCGGAATGAGGCACCGGCGACTCGGTGGGTGTGGCCTGGGTGGACACGTTCATGCGCTGCTCCCGCTGCCCCACATACAGCATGGTCACTGCATTGCCGATGAAGGCTCCGAGCAAAACACCGATGACCGCCAGCATGACGGCCGAACTTTTCTTGACGTATTTGCCCTCAGCTTCGGCTGCTTCGCGTTCGCGTTTATGTACTCCCATCATATCTCCTGATTCTTGATTTTTCGATAGCCGGGACCTTGTCGTCCACCTGTAACAAAAGCACGTTTCTCAAGTCGTGTAAACATTGTGCAAGACCCCGCCCGGGCCGTGCAAAGCTTGACTTCCGGCCCGGCTTATACCAATCTACGCCGTCTCATAAAAACGGACACTATCATCTAAAGAAATATACGGTTCCCGGAGGACTTGAAACCCATGAGCGATTACAAAAAAACTCTGCTCCTGCCCCAAACGACATTTCCCATGAAGGCCAACCTCAAGCAACGCGAGCCCGAGATGCTCAAGTTCTGGGAGGAGATCAAGGCCTATGACGAAATGGTCGCGGCCGGAGACGCCGATGACAGGTACGTTTTGCACGACGGCCCTCCCTACGCCAACGGCCACATTCACATGGGTACCGCTCTGAACAAGGTCCTCAAGGACATCATCGTCAAGTCCCGGAACATCCAGGGCCAGAAAGCCGAGTACGTGCCCGGCTGGGACTGCCACGGCCTGCCCATCGAGCACAAGGTCGAGCAGGAACTGAAGAAAAAGAACAAGGAACTGGACACGCTGACCATCCGCAAGATCTGCCGTTCCTATGCAGCCAAATGGTTGGACACCCAGCGCAGCGAGTTCAAGCGGTTGGGCGTGTTCGGCGTCTGGGACGATCCGTACATGACCATGAAGCCCGAATACGAGGCGGCCACCGCCCGAGAGCTGGGCCGGTTCATGGAACGCGACGGCGTTGTCCGGGGCAAGAAGCCCATCTACTGGTGCTGCGACTGCCGCACCGCCCTGGCCGAGGCCGAGGTGGAATACGAGGACCACACCTCCCCGTCCATCTATGTCCGCTTCCCCATGGCCGACGACAATTTCAAGAAGATCGCGGACGTGGATGTCTCCAAGCTGTTCATCCTCATCTGGACCACCACCCCGTGGACCATTCCGGACAACATGGCCGTGGCCGTGCACCCGGACTTCGATTACGTCCTGGTCAAAGCCGGTGACGCCTACTACGTCCTGGCCGAGGGGCTGCTCGAATCCTGCGCCGCCAAATTCGGATGGGAGTCCTACGAGACCCTGGCCACTTTCCGTGGCGCTGAACTGGAAGGCATGAAGGCCAAGCACCCCATCTACGACCGCGAGTCCCCGGTGGTTCTGGCCGACTACGTCACCTTCGACACCGGTACCGGCTGCGTACACACCGCCCCGGGCCACGGTCGCGAGGACTTCGAGACCGGCCTGCGCTACGGGCTGGAGATCTATTCGCCCATGAACGACCGGGGCCAGTTCCTGCCCGAGGTCGAATATTTCGCCGGACTGAACGTCTGGGAGGCCAACCCCAAGGTCATCGAAAAGCTGACCGATGTCGGCAATCTGATGGCCTCGGAAGACATCACCCACTCCTACCCCCACTGCTGGCGCTGCAAGGAGCCGGTCATCTTCCGCGCCACCACCCAGTGGTTCATCGGCATGGACGAGAACGACCTGCGCAAGCGCGCCCTGTCGGCCATCCGCAACGATGTGAAATGGGTCCCGTCCTGGGGTGAGGAGCGTATCTACAACATGGTTGAGAACCGGCCCGACTGGTGCATCTCGCGCCAGCGCAACTGGGGCGTGCCCATCTCCGCGCTGATCTGCGAGGACTGCGACGAGACCTGGTTCGACGCCCAGTGGGTCTATGACATCTGCGACAAGTACGCCAAGCACGAGACAGGCTGCGACTATTGGTTCGAGGCTCCGCTTGAGGAGATCGTGCCCGAGGGACTGACCTGCCCCAAGTGCGGCGGAACCCATTGGAAGCGCGAAACCGACATCCTCGACGTCTGGTTCGACTCCGGCACCAGCTACGCCGCCGTTGTTGAGCAGCGCGAAGAGACCCGTTTCCCGGCCGACCTGTATCTGGAAGGCTCGGACCAGCATCGCGGCTGGTTCCACTCCTCCCTGCTGGCTTCCGTGGGCACCCGAGAGCAACCGCCCTACAAGACCGTCCTGACCCACGGCTACGTGGTCGACGCCGAGGGCCGCAAAATGTCCAAGTCCATCGGCAACGTGCTCGCCCCGCAGGAGATCATCGACAAGTTCGGCGCGGAAATCCTGCGTATGTGGGTCTCCGCCTCCAACTATCAGGAGGACATCCGTATCTCGGATGAGACCCTGAACCGTCTGGTGGACGCCTACCGTCGCATTCGCAACACCTGCCGTTACCTGTTGTCGAACCTGAACGACTTCGACCCGGCGAACAAGGTGGATGTGGCCGACATGCTGCCCCTGGACCGCTACGCGCTGGACATGGTCGTCCGCCAGCACGACGCCGTCCGCAAGGCGTACCGCAACTTTGAGTTCCACAAGGTTTACCACACGCTGCACAACCTCTGCGTGGTGGACCTGTCCGCCTTCTACCTCGATATCATCAAGGACCGTCTGTACGTCGAAGAGGAGAACGGCCTCAAGCGCCGCTCCGCCCAGACCGTGCTCTGGCAGATCCTGCTGATGCTCCTGGAGGATATGGCCCCGGTCCTGTCCTTCACCGCCGAAGAGGCCTTCCAGGCCCTGCCAGAGGCCATCAAGGGCGCTCTGCCTCAGAACGCCACGGTCTTCGCCCTGCGTTTTCAGCCCGAACGGCCCGAGATGTCCGATGACGAACGTGCCCGCTGGGAAAAGCTGGCCCTGGTTCGTGCCGAGGTCAACAAGGCCATTGAGCCCAAACGCAAAGACCGCGTCATCGGCAAATCCCTGGACGCCCAGGTCACCCTGTACGCCGATGCGGACATCCGCGAACTGGTATCCACCGAGGACATCGACCCGCGCGAGTTCTTCATCATCTCCAAGCTGATACTGGACGAGCCGGAGAACGCCCCGGCGGATGCCTACGTCGGCGAGGATATGGCCAACCTCAAGGTGGCCGTGGACGCCGCCCCCGGCGAAAAATGCGAACGGTGCTGGCGCATCGCAGAGGATCTGGGCACCGACCCGGACTACCCCGACGCCTGCCCGCGTTGCACCGCCGTGCTCAAGACCCTCGCCTAGGACGCCATGAACCGGTACAAACTGGCGGCACTCTGGGCGGCGGGCACCGTGGTGCTCGATCAAATCACCAAGCTGATGGTGCATAATCTTATGCAGCCGTGGACCGGCCGGGAAATCATTCCCGGCCTGTTCAACCTCGTTCATGTCTTGAACAAGGGCGCGGCCTGGGGCTTCCTGGACGACGAAAACATCGACTGGCAACGGCCCATGTTCATCCTTATCTCCCTGGCTGCCGTGCTGATCATCGCGTATATGATCCGCCTCACCAGGGACAGGGACCGCTGGATGATCGCCGGGCTCGGCATGATCGCAGGCGGCGCCGTTGGCAACGCCATAGATCGCATCTGGCTCGGTTCCGTCATCGACTTCCTGGATTTCTACGCGGGCAGCTACCACTGGCCCGCGTTCAACGTGGCCGACAGCGCGCTGACCGTAGGCGCGGGCTGCATCATCGTGTCCACGCTGCTCAACCGCAAGGACACCCGAAGGGCCTAGAGCCCCATTTAAGGAGAACGTACCATGTTCGCAGACTTCTCGGCCCTGACCCCGAACCAGTGGGCCATCGTGCTGATTGCCGTCGGCGTCTGTTTTGCCTTCAGCGCCTGGTCCATTCTTGATGTGTGGAAGCGGAGCTTCGAATCTCCGACGGAAAAAAGCCTGTGGATGCAGATATGCATTTTTATTCCCATTCTCGGCGCTCTGACGTATCTTTTCCTCGGCAGAAAAAGAGGGAGCCTACAATGAAGATGAAAAATGTCAGTCTTTTCGGTATTCTTTTAATGCTTCTCAGCCTGTCGGCCCTGCCCGGCTGTGCTACCCGCAACGACGTGGAGGCCATGCAGTCCGACCGACAGCAGGATCTCCACCGCATCCGCCAGCTAGAGGCCGAACTGGCCGAATCCAAAGAACAGCTCAAGGCCGAAATCCAGAAATCCAACGACCCCCTGCGGGAACGCTCCGCAGATATGTGGGCCGAGATTCAGTCCCTGCGCTCGGACATCGCCAAGATGCGCGGCGAGGTGGACAACCTGAACATCCGCATGGACCGCCAGGTAGGCGCTTCCGACTCGAACGTGACCGTGCAGAACCTGTCCAAGCGGCTGTCCGAGGTGGAATTTGCCATGGTCAACGAACTCCAGGTTGACCTCCCGGAAACCCCCAAGACGCCCGTCACGACAGGGGCAACCCCTGCCGCGCCTGCGGCCGCCACAGCCCCGGCCGACGCGCCGGAGGAAGCTGCGGCCCAGACTGCGGGTACTGCCGGGGAACCCGCCAAGACGGTAACCGTGGGCGCCCCTGCTGCGGCCGCCGCCGACAAGACCGAGGCCCAGGCCGACACCGACCCGGCCAAGGCGCTCTACGACAAGGCCTACGCCCTGTACAAAGAAGGCAACTACGAGCGTGCCCGGTCCTACTGGGCCGAGTTCACCGACACCTTCAAGGGCCACGCTTTCACGCCTAGCGCCGTGTTCTGGCAGGGCCAGTGCTACTACATGCTCAAGGATTACGCCCGGGCCGTCATCCTCTATGAAGACGTCATCGAGAAGTACCAGAAGAGCTCCAAGTACAAGGCCGCCCTGCTGCGCTCCGGCTATTCTTGGGAGCACCTGGGCAAGCCCGAGCTGGCCAAGATGCGCTTCGAGGAAATCATCAAGAAATTCCCCAAGTCCGTAGAGGCCACCCAGGCCAAGCGGTCGCTTGATAAAATGAAATAATTGCGGCCCCCCGCCGCACATGCCATAAGGCATTCAGGAAAGCCCCATGAGTGAAGTCAAAAAAGGTTTCAGGAAAATCGTCTACCTCTCGTTCCCGCCCGAGGTCTCCGGCAGGCCCGTGGTCTGCAATCTGCTGCGCAAGTTCGACCTGAGCTTCAACATCCTCAAGGCGGACATCTCGCCGCGCCACGAAGGAACCATGACGCTTGAGGTTTCGGGCCGTGAGGACGAGTTCCACAAGGGCATCGGCTACCTCAAGGAAAACGGCGTACGCATCACCCCTGTGGCGCACAAGATCTTCCGTGACGAAGAAGCCTGCATCCACTGCGGCGTTTGTACGTCCATGTGTCCCACGGACGCTCTGTTCCTCAACTCCGAGGACCTCAAGATAGTCTTCGACGTGGACAAGTGTTCGGCCTGCGGCATGTGCACCCGCGTCTGCCCGGTCAAGTGCATGACGCTCGATCTGGAAGAGAACGGCAGGCCGTAAAACACCAAGGTGGTCCCATGAGTGAAGAGAAACGTTCGTTTTCACGGATACAGGTCAGACTGAAGGCCCAGGCACGAGCCATGGAGTCTTTGGACTCGCCTCAACTCTTCACCGGTGAGTCCATGCCCCAGCCGGTCACCCGCGAGGATTTCGTCAAGAAGAGCAAGCTGCCCGAGGAAGTGACCGGCTTTCTGGTTGAAATGGACCGCAAGCTCGACCAGATCATCTCCATGCTCGGCCAGGATACGTTCAAGATGGACTTCTCCCTGCCCGTGGAGGTCATGGAAATCTCCGCGGCGGGGGTCAAATTCCGCTCTCCGAAACAATTCCATCCGGGCGACGCCCTGGAGTTGATCATCTACCTCAGCCAGACACCCTTGCGTCTCGCCGGCAGCAAGGGGCGCATTCTCGACCAGGAACCCGATACAGGCCTCTACCGATTCGAATTCGTGGATTTACGCGGATCGGACATGGAGGCCATCGTGCAATTCGTCTTCAAGGAACAGCGGGAACAAATCCGCAATTCCAAAATGTAGCCCTTCCCGGAGAACACGCATGACCAGCAATGAAGAATTGGTGAAGGAATTGATGGACAAGGTCTCCGACGAACTCGTGACCACCCTCAAAGGGACTATCGCGGCCGCCGTCGAAAAGGAGATCGCCCGCAACCTGTCCAAGGCGCTGCTGGAGGGCGAATTTTACCGCAGGGTCAATGACGACCTGCAGGGCGGCCTCAAAAAGATTTACCAGGAGGTCAAATCGGCGCGAGGCGGCACTGAAATCAAGTGCATCACCGCCGACATCGACCCCGAAGAACTTTTCTCCGAGACGTCCGACCAGTTGGACGCCGTACTCAAGACCACCGAAAAAGCCGCAGTGGAGATTATCGACATCGTTGAAAAACTCCAGGATCTCCAAGGCTCCGTGTCCACCATCGTCAAGGGATTCGAATCCGGCGGCGTGACCAAGGAGGACCGTGAAAAGCTCAAGGACATCAACAACACCCTCGGCACTGATCTGTCCAACATCATGGTTTCCCTGAGTTTCCAGGACCTGACCGGGCAGCGCATCAAGAAGATCATCAGCTCCATCCGTGAGATCGAAAAGATCGTTCGCGAGGTCATGCTCTCTACCGGCCTGATGATCCGCCAGCGTGAGGTCGAGCCTGAAAAGGACTTTGACGCCCTGTCGCAGGAGGCCCGCACCGAAGCGACCTCCAAGCTTGAAGGACCGACCGAAGGGACCAACCAGGGGGACGTTGACGACCTGCTCGCCTCCCTCGGCCTGGACTAGATCCAAACTCAATATAGAAAAAAAGGGCGCCCCGGATATCCGGGGCGCCCTTTTCGTATTTAAGATGGATGTTCATGGCCACATCGCGGCCATCGCAGGATAATTTTTATTCCGGGGATTGAGACTTCCTTTTGCCCCACCATGCACCTGCAAGGCTATGGAGGAGCCCCCTTTACTGGGTTTCTAGTGCAGCAGGACCAGTCCGGCCAAACCGAGCAGGATAAGGAAGCCCATGGAGTCCGTAATGGTGGTCAGGAAGATGCTGGACGCCTGGGCGGGGTCTCGTCCCAACTCCTTGAGCAGCAGCGGGATGGACGCCCCAGCCAGCGCTCCAAGAAGCATATCCAGCCAAAGGGCCGAGCCCATCACCATGGCGAGCATTATCTTGTGCGTGCCTGCAAAGACCACACAGAAAACAAGACTCGAAATGATCACACCGTTCAGGAAGCCGACGCGCAACTCTCGGAGCACGGCTATCCACGCCCGCTTGCGGTCGAAACGCTCCATGGCAAGCTGGCGGATCATAACCGCCAGGGCCTGCTGCCCGGTGTTGCCCGCCTGGTTCGCGACCACGGGCATGAGAACGGCCAGCACCGCCATCTGGGTGATGTTGCCTTCGAAAAGATGTACCACCCAGGCCGAAATGGCCGAGAAGACCACATTGAGGATCAACCAGGGCAGACGAACGCGCACGGAATACAGCCACGGGGAATCCGTGGTCTCGTCCGCGCCGGCGCCGACCATGGCCTGCATGTCCTCGGAAGCCTCTTCATGGATGATATCGATAACGTCGTCGACGGTGACAACGCCGAGAAGGCGGTTGCCGAAATCGACCACGGGCAGAGCCAGAAAATTGTATCGGGCGATGAGGTGGGCCACCTCTTCCTTGTCCACGTTGTAGCCCACGGTGATGAGGTTCTGAGCCTTGACCAGATCCTTCAGTTGCGCACCGCGCCGGGCCAGCAGCAGGTCTCGCAGGGATAGCACGCCCACCAGTCGATCCTTCTTGTCCACCAGATAGGCGTAGTACGGAATCTCCTTGTCCTCGACCTCTTCGCGGATCTTGGCAACGGCCTCGTCGGCCGACAGATCCTGGTCAAGGATGACCACCTCGGTGTTCATGACACCGCCGGCCGTGTCCGGGTCAAACGTCAGAAGCGTCTTGAGTTCAGCGCGATCCTCGGCCGTGACGCGACTGAGCAAGGCCTTTTGCAGATCGTCGCTCAAACCGTCCAGAAGGTCGGTGGCGTCGTCCGGAGCCATCTCCTCGACGATGCGGGCGGCCAGCCCTCGGTTCAGACTGCTGATGAGCGCTTTCTGATCAAGATCGTCCATCTCCGCGATGGATTCGGCGGCGTCCTTGATGGGCAGTTGCTTGATGAACTTGACCTGATCCGCAATATCCAACCCTTCGATCGCCTCGGCGGCATCCGCCGGATGCTGCGATTCGAAGTCCACGGCCTCCAGGCCGTCCATTTCCTCGTCACCGCGAGGGGTATATTCCTCTTTCACGCTCATGGGCTGGATACCTAGCTCAAATCGAGCCTCAGGTCAAAGAAATCGAACTTCGACAAGGTGATATTAATGTGAAATATTTCATCAACCGGCACCCCCCTTGACGAAAGACCGTCCGTGCCTTACTTGCGAAGTTCACCCTGAAAATATATGGAAGAAACCATGTCTACCAACCTTTTCGACGAATTTTTCCAGGCAGAAGCCAAAATGTTTCTGCTGGCCACCATCCGTATAGCCCTGGCCGAGGACGGCTCGGACCTTACCAGCCAGGGGCTGTTCACCGACACCGATATGGCGCAGGCCATGATCGTGGCCAAACAGGACACCGTGGTTGCCGGGTTGCCGATCATCCCACTCGTGCTCGAGTTCGGCGGCCAGGACAGCCAGGTCCACCTCAACGTGGATGACGGCGACACCGTGTCCGAAGGAACCATGGTCGCGGCCATCCAGGGCCCGGCCAGCCAACTGCTCAAGGCGGAACGGGTCATGCTCAACTTTCTTTGCCATATGTCCGGCATCGCGAACATGACCGCACAGTACGTCAAGGCCCTTGAAGGCACCAAGACCACCCTGCTCGACACCCGCAAGACTCTGCCCGGGCTCCGCTTCCCCGAAAAATACGCGGTTCTGGCCGGTGGCGGGAAAAACCACCGCCTGACCCTGTCCGACATGCTCATGCTCAAGGACAACCATATCGACCGGGCCGGGTCCATTACCGAGGCAGTTCGCCAGCTTCAGACCGTCCACTCGCCCTGCCCGCCCATCGAGGTGGAATGCCGGACGATTGAAGAAGTGGAAGAAGCGTGCAAATGCGATATAAAACGGATCATGCTCGACAATATGGACGCCGAGACAGCCAAGACCGCCCTGTCCATGATCCCTGACACCATCGAGACGGAAATCAGCGGCAACGTCTCACTGGAAACCATCCGCGACATCGCCGAAATCGGGCCGGACTTCATCTCCGTGGGCAAGCTGACCCACTCCGCCCCCAGCTCCGATTTCAGCATGCAATTCGTGCCGTTGGGTTAAAGAGGAACACTGTGGAAAACGCCAAGGAAACCATTTTTCGTATAAAGGACGAACGGGGCGACTCGCTGGCCGTTCTCGGCCACCACTATCAGTCCGACACGGTCATCGACTGCACGGACATTCGCGGCGACTCCCTGGAGCTGGCCCGCAAGATCAACGGCCTTGAGGCCGAACACGTGGTCTTTTGCGGTGTCTACTTCATGGCCGAGTCCGCGGCCATCCTGAGCCGGCCCGGCCAGAAGATCCACATCCCGGACGCGACCGCCACCTGCCCCATGGCCGACATGGCCGAAGCAGGCCGCGTGCGCAAGACCCTGGACATCCTGGAACAGGACGGGACCCGAATTGTGCCCCTGACCTACGTCAACTCGTCGGCCGCCGTTAAAGGCGTGGTCGGCGAACGCGGCGGCTCGGTCTGCACCTCGGCCAACGCCAAGGTCATGCTTGAATGGGCTCTGAGCCAGGGAGACGCGGTTCTCTTTCTGCCCGACCAGCACCTGGGCAACAACACCGCGGACGTACTTGGCATCCCCGATGAAGAACGCCTGCTGCTGCCCCACGACGTCATCCACGGCGACCCGGCCCTGGCAATCAATCCGGACGAGGCCAAAGGCAAGAAGCTTATCCTCTGGCCCGGATACTGCCCCATCCACGCCGAGTTCACCCTGGACGCCGTGCGCCGAATCCGCAAGACGGAGCCCGAGGCAAAGATCGTGGTCCATCCTGAATGCGACCCCGCTATCGTCCGTGAGGCCGACGGCAACGGCTCCACAACCTTCTTGATCAAATACGCGGAAGAGGCCCCTGCCGGGTCCACCGTGTACATCGGCACCGAGGAGAACCTGGTCAACCGTCTGGCCGCCCAATACGCGGGTTGCAAGACCATCAAGCCCCTGCTCGGCGCATTGTGCGAAGACATGGGCAAGACCACGCTGGAGAACCTCGCCCGAACCCTGGAAACCCTCGACACAGCCGCGCCCGTCACGGTGAGCAATGCCGTGAAGGAGCCCGCAAAAGTGGCCCTTGAACGCATGCTTGCCGTTTGCTCCTAGACGGACATGGTGCTACACCAAAGGCCATGAACCATTTTCGCTTGCAATCCGATGCGTTAATCATTGGATCCGGCATCGCCGGTTCCGTAGCCGCCCTCACCCTGGCCGACCAGGGGCGCGACGTCATTCTCATCACCGCCGGGGCCGACCTGAAAACCGGCAATACATCCCTTGCCCAGGGGGGCATCGTCTACCGCAACGAGCAGGACGACCCCAAAATCTTGGAAAAGGACATCATGACCGCGGGCTGGAAGCACAACTACGCCAGCGCCGTCCGTCATATTGCCCGCAAGGGTCCTGAAGTGCTGAAGGAACTCTTCCTCGAAAAGTACAAGATTCCTTTCAATCAGCGCAAACCCGGCGACTGGTACCTGACCCGCGAAGGCGGCCACTCCCTCGCCCGCATCCTGTATTGCGACGACCACACCGGCCGTAACATCATGGAAGTGCTGGCCGAAGCCGTGGAAAAGCACCCGAACATACGCGTGCTGACCCAGCGTACGGCCATCGACCTGCTGACCACCCAGCACCACGCCCAACACCTGGACTTCAAGTACAACCTGTCCAACCAGTGCGTGGGAGCCTATGTCTTTAACGACCAGGTGGGCAAGGTCGAGACCATTCTGGCCAAGTTCACCATGCTGGCCACCGGCGGTATCGGGCAGATTTACCTGCACACCACCAATACCAAAGGCTCCATCGGCTCGGGCCTGGCCATGGCCCACCGGGCGGGCACAAGGCTGATGAATTGTGAATACGTGCAGTTCCATCCCACGGCCCTGTACGGCGGAACCAAGCGCGGCGAACGCCGTTTTCTTGTTTCCGAGGCCGTGCGAGGCGAGGGAGCGGTTCTGGTCAACTCGCGCGGCGAGCGTTTCATGCCCCGCCACGACCCCAGAGCCGACCTTGCGCCCCGCGACATCGTCACCCGGGCCATTATGGATGAGATGCTGAGTTCGGGCGACGATTCCGTTTATCTGGACTGCTCCGGCATCAAGCAGGACGTGGACAAGCGTTTCCCGACCATCTCCGAGCGGTGCCGCAAGATGGGCCTGAACATGGCCACCGACCCGATTCCCGTTGTTCCTGCCGCCCACTATTTCTGCGGCGGCATATTGGTGGACAACCGGTCCCGGACCACCCTCGACCAGCTCTATGCTGCCGGTGAGTGCAGTTGCACAGGCGTCCATGGCGCCAACCGTCTGGCCAGCACCTCGCTGCTCGAAGGCATGCTCTGGGGCCATTCGGCAGGCCATGACATGGCCACGCGTCTGAACCGGACTTCGGGCCTGTCCCGGAAGCTCTCGGACTCCATCCCGGACTGGATGCCCCACGGCATCCGTGACGAGGATCCGGCCCTGGTCTCACAGGACTGGGCCAACATCCGAAACACCATGTGGAACTACGTCGGCGTCGCCCGATCGAGCAACCGGCTCAACCGCGCCTTTGTCGATCTGCGCAAGCTGACCAAGAACCTCCAGGACTTCTATCGGGAGACCGCCCTGAGCAAGTCCATCATCGATCTCTTTCACGGCTCTCAGACGGCCTACATCATCACCGTGGCCGCCCTGCGCAACAAAGAGACCAAAGGGTGTCACTTCCGCATCGACTAGCCCTGTTTCAAAGAACGTCACAGCGGCCCCAGCCGTCCTTTCGGACGACTCGGGCCGCTTCTTTGTTTTCGCTTCACGCGCAACACTGGTCGAAGAAAGCCTCTTTTATCAATCCTTCACGACACTCCGCCCCCGAATCTCTTCATTTTCATCTTCCTCTCACCTCGCCTGAGTACCTATTCCCGAATCGGGAGGCTAACAACCTCATCAGCACCTCAATATAAGGCGAACGCCTGGGAACCTACGCGGGGCGAAGAGTCTGGAAAAAGTCTAGACTTAATCTAGACTTTAAAGAGACACATTAAGAACGAAAACAGTCCTTTTTGACCGCACTACTTACGCCAAAACTCGGGTACGAAGAGAATGATGACGGTATAGATTTCCAACCGCCCCAAAACCATGCAAAAGGTCAACACCCACTTGGCAGCATCCGGCATCCAGGCGAAGTTGTCCGTCGGCCCTACCCCGCCGATTCCCGGCCCGATGTTGCCGATGCAGGCCAGAGAGGCGGCAAAGGAAGTGACCACATCAACGCCCGTGGCCGCGACCACAAAGGCGGCCAGGACGAGCAGCCCGACCCACAGGAAGGCGAAGCCCCAGACACCGCTGATAACGTCGTCCTTGACTACGGTACGGCCCATTTTCACATGACTCACCGAACGAGGATGAATGAGCCGGAACAGCTCCTGATAGGACTGCTTGAAGAGCAGCATGATGCGCATGACCTTCATGCCGCCTCCGGTGGAGCCGGCGCATCCGCCCACAAACATGCAGAACAGGATGATGGCCTGAGCCAGACCGGGCCACAGCTCGTAATCGGCCGTGGCAAATCCTGTGGTGGTCAGGATGGAGGCCACCTGGAACGAAGTGTAGCGCACCGCATCCGCCGGGTTGTCGTAATTGCCCGAGACCAGCACGACAATGGTCAGGATGACCACAAAGGCCAGAACCATGCCCGCGAACACCCTGAACTCAGGATCCTTGAACATGGCCGAAGGCTTCCACTTGAGGAGCAGATAATGAAGAGAGAAATTCACGCCCGCGATGAGCATGAATACGGTGATGACATAATCGATGTAGGCTGAATCGAAACCGGCGACCGAGGCATTTTTGGTGGAAAAACCGCCCGTGGCCATGGTTCCGAAGGTGTGGCACAGAGCGTCGAACAGATCCATGCCTCCGAACATCAGCAGCACGGTCTCCACCGCACTGAACAAGACATAGACCTTCCACAAGGTCATGGCCGTATCCTTGATGCGCGGCTTGAGCTTGTCCGGAGATGGCCCGGGGACCTCGGCCTTGTAGAGCTGCATGCCGCCAACACCGAGAAACGGCAGAATGGCCAGAGACAGAACAATGATGCCCATGCCGCCCAGCCAATGGGTCAGGCTGCGCCAGAAGAGGAGCCCGCGCGGCACGGCCTCGATGTCGGCCAGCACGGATGATCCGGTGGTGCTGAACCCGGAAAGAGACTCGAAAACGCAGTCCACCACGGAGTTGAAAGTTCCGCCAAGCCAAAACGGCAGGCCGCCGAAGGCTCCGGCCGCGAACCAGCCTAGCGCCACGATAGCCATGCCCTCCCGGTGGGTCATGATTGACGCCTTGTGGGAGCGGTCGCGGAAGATGAAAAAGGCGCTCCCACCCACCAGTACGGTGATGCCCATGGACATGGCCAGAGGTTGCGCAGTGCCGTCGTGGTAATACAGCCCCCAGCCTAAGGGCAGGACCATGGTCAGGCCCACACAGGCCACCAACGCCCCAATGACGTGCAGGACATAACGCCAGCGCATCTAGAAAAGCTCCACCTTGGTGGTCAGGACCCGCTCAACCTTGGGAATGTTCTGACGGGTGGAAATGATGATAAGCCTGTCATTGGGCAATACCACGGAATCGCCGCGCGGAATGACGACCTCGTCGCCCCGCTGAAAGCACAGGACCAGACTCCCGCGCGGGAACCCGAGATCCTTGACCGCCTTGCCCACAATGGGGGAATCCTCCTGGGCCACGGCCTCCAGGGCCTCGGCCTCCTCGCCCTTGATGGACACGGAAGAAATGATCTTGCCCCGACGGATATAGTGCAGCAGAGAGTTGATGGCCGACAGCCTGGGGCAGACGACGTAGTCGATCCCTATGGGTTCGATGAGCGGCATGTACCCGAAGTTGTTGACGCGCGTAACAGTACGCCTCGCCCCAAGAGACTTGGCCAGGAGGCAGGACAGGATATTGGTCTCTTCGTCGCCGGTCACGGCGATGACCATGTCCATGTCCTGAATGTTTTCCTCTCGAAGAATCTCCTGGTCCGTGGAGTCGCCCATGAGCACGATGGGCCGGTCCAGATGCTCGGACAGGTACTCGCAACGCTTTTGGCGGTTCTCCAGCAGCCGGGTATGGTAATATTTGTTGTCCAGGGCCTTGGCCAGACGGAAGCCGATATTGCCGCCACCTATGATTAGGACCTTGCGCACCGGGTCGTCGGCCACGCCCAGGCGAGCCATTATCTCCTCCTGGTCGCGAATGTCACAGACGAAATAGACCAGGTCGCCCGGCTTCAACACATCCATACCGCTGGGAATAATCAGTTTGTCGTTGCGCACTATGGCCGCGATGACCAGCCCCAGATCGTCGCCGATCTTGTCGCGCAGGTGAATCAACTGACTGCCCATAATCGGGCTGTGGTCCGGCAGGTGGATACCGATAAGCCGGATTTTTCCGCCCGCAAATTCGTTGATCTCCACCGCGCCGGGCACGCTCATGAGCCGCAGCACCGAATTGACCACTTCCTCGTCCGGATTGATGATCTTGGTGATGTTTGCCCCGCGCTCGGTGAGCAGGTGACCATAATCCGTATACATTTCGCTCCGAATACGTGCGAGCTTGGTCACGCCTTCACTGAGCATGTTTGCGTAGTAGCAGCTGATGAGATTGATCTCGTCGGAGTCGGTCACGGCCAGGAAGATATCGGCTTCGGCGATGCCAGCCTCTTCAAGTATTTTGGGGCTGGATCCCGATCCCTTGATGGTCTGGACGTCCGAACTCTCCGCGACTTTGCGCAGGGCTTCGTCGCTGGTGTCCACGACAACAACTTCCTTGTTCTCTACGGCCAGCCGCTGCGCAAGATGATAGCCGACCTCGCCGGCGCCTATGATGATAACCCGCAAATGACACTCCTTCATTCAGTACGATGCACTCTATCTTGTATCCATGTTTTTCCGCCAGCGCAACAGTACACCCCCCTCCCGAGCCAATGATATCCGGCCGTTAACGAGAAGCCCGCGAGACTCGAGAGTGGCGGCACTCGCCATGACGGGGTGTTTCGTCTGGAGCGGCATCCGACATTTCCCAATCGAGGGCGTTCGCCCCGAAAAGCGGTGTATACCTTTACACGAGCATTTACATGTTAACCGCTGTCTGAACACTAAACACCGGGGGCTTTACACTCAAATATTTTCTCTAATATATTAATATAAATGACTAAAAAGCCATTGATACGACGTGGCACACCTGTTGCTTTGTCCCTCGCAAAAATACACGAGGTGCCACATGAGTTCATTGTTTCAAAAGAGAATGTACATCAATGGAGTGGAAACGAACGTTTTCACCGACCCCGACACTTCCCTGGCCGAAGTGCTCAGAGAGCAGTTGCATCTGACGGGCACGAAGGTGGGTTGCGGAGAAGGCCAATGTGGTGCCTGCTCCGTTATCCTCAACGGGAAGGTCATCCGTTCCTGCATAACCAAGATGAAGCGCGTCCCCGACTACGCCAACATCACGACTATTGAAGGAATCGGCAAACCCGGCGCCCTGCATCCGCTGCAAAAGGCATGGTCCATTCACGGTGCGGCGCAATGCGGCTTCTGTTCCCCGGGCTTCATCGTTTCCGCCAAGGGCCTGCTCGACACCAATGACAACCCGAGCCGCGACGAAGTCCGCGAGTGGTTCCAGAAGCACCGTAACGCCTGCCGTTGCACCGGGTACAAGCCGCTGGTCGATGCTGTCATGGCCGCGGCCGAGGTGATCCGGGGCGAAGCGCCCGAGGAAAGCCTTGAGTTCAAGATGCCTGAAGACGGACGCATCTGGGGCTCCAAGTACCCCCGCCCCACCGCGGAAGCCAAGATCACCGGCACGCTGGACTACGGCGCGGACCTCGGCCTGAAGCTGCCTGACGACACCTTGCACATCGCCCTGGTTCAGGCTGATGTCCACCACGCCGACATTCTGAGCATCGACACCTCCAAGGCCGAAACCATGCCCGGCGTGGCTGCGGTTCTCACGGCCAAGGACGTGAAGGGCAAGAACCGTATCTTCGGCCTGGTCCAGAGCCCCTACCACAAAGGCGACGGATGGGAACGGCCGATCATCAACGACACCAAGGTGTTCCAGTATGGCGACGTCCTGGCCATTGTCTGTGCGGACAGCAAGGAGCAGGCCGAGGCCGCGGCCAAGGAAGTAGTGTTTGAACTCGATCCCCTGCCCGCCTACCTCAGCGCCCCGGAAGCCATGGCCGACGACGCGATGGAGATTCACCCCGGCACGCCCAACGTGTATTTTACCCAGCCCCTTATCAAGGGTGACGACACAGCCCCGATCTTCGAGCGCGATGACGTGGCCGTGGTGGAAGGCGATTTCATCACAAGCCGCCAGCCCCACATGCCGATCGAACCGGACGTCTCCTTCGCGTTCATGGGTGATGATGGCCTGCTGCACATCCACAGCAAGTCCATCGCCGTGCACCTGCACGCGTTCATGATCGCAGAAGGCATGGGCCTTACCCCGGACAAGATCGCTCTGGCCTCCAACCCCATGGGCGGCACGTTCGGCTACAAGTTGAGCCCGACCTCCGAGGCTCTGGTGGGCGTGGCCGTGATGGCTACCGGCCGTCCCTGCTTCCTGCGCTACAACTACTTCCAGCAGATGACCTACACCGGCAAGCGGTCGCCGTTCCACATCTCCGCCCGCATGGCCGCCGACAAGAAAACCGGACGTATCCTGGCTCTGGAACACGACTACTCCGTGGACCACGGTCCCTACTGTGAAATGGGCAGCGTCCTGACGGGCCGCGGCATCCAGTTCATCGGTGCGGGATACGACATCCCGAATATCCGCGGTATGGGTCGCACCGTGTGCACCAACCACGCCTGGGGCGCGGCATTCCGCGGATTCGGCGGCATTCAGTCCGTTTTCGCGGGCGAAACGCTGGTCGATGAAATGGCCCGGGAGCTGGATCAGGATCCTTTGGAATTCCGTTACGCCAACTGCTACCGCGAGGGTTCCACGACCCCGACCGGAGCCATCCCCGACGTTATCGCCCTGCCCCAGCTGCTCGAAGCCCTGCGTCCCAAATACAAGGAAGCAAAGACGCGTACGGCCAGAGAATCCACTGATGAAATAAAGAGAGGCGTGGGCATCGCCGTGGGCGTCTACGGCGCCGGCGCGGACGGTGTGGACTCCGCAGAAGTCTTCATCCAGTACGACCAGGACAACGGCGTCACCCTGGGCTGCTCGTGGGAAGACCACGGACAGGGCGCGGACATCGGCGCTGTGGGGACGACCCACGAGGCCTTGCGCCCCATGGGCATCCCGGTCGAGAAAATCCGCTTCAGCTGGCCTGATTCCTCCAAGCAGCCTCCGGCCGGACCGGCTGGCGCATCGCGCTCCCAGGTTGTGGTCGGTAGCGCCCTGAAGGCCGCCTGCAAGGCCATGATGGAAACCTTGAAGAAGTCCGACGGCACTTTCATGACCTACGAAGAGGCCATAAAGGCCGAAAAGCCCACCCGCTTTGACGGCTCCTACAGCTCCATGGGCAGTGTCTGCGACCCGGAAACCGGGCTCGGAACCCCCTTCGTCAACTGCATGTACACCATCTACCAGGCCGAAGTATCGGTTGAGGTGGCCACAGGCAAGGTCAAGGTGGACCGTTTCTCCTGCGTCGCCGACCTCGGAGCCATCAACAACCGCCTGGCCGTCGATGGACAGATCTACGGTTGTATAGCGCAGGGCATCGGCCTGGCGCTGAGCGAGGACTTCGAGGACATCAAGAAGCATTCGACCATGATCGGTGCCGGATTCCCCTACATCGAAAGCATCCCAGACTCCATGGAGATCGAATACTTCGAGAACAACCTGCGTGAGCATGGTCCCTTCGGCGCCTCCGGAGCCGGGGAAGGCCCCATGGTCAATCCGCATATGGCCGTGATAAACGCCATTCGTGACGCCTGTGGAGCGAGAATCTACAGGCTGCCCGCCACGCCGGACAGAGTCCTCGAAGCGTTGAAAGCCGTTTAGAAAAGATACGGGCGAGCCCGTGCGTCCGCCATACGGCGGACGCACGCCGCAACGGATCACCCTCCGCCCATGAACGAAGAATAAAAAATCCTTTAACCCCATGAGGCAAGCTATGATTACTGCGTTTCAAATGGCCAACATGATCTTCACCGGCGTCGACGCCCTTGGAAAGGTGCCTGAATCCATCAAGATGCAAGGCTTGAAAAAACCGTTGATCGTGACGGACAAAGGGGTTGTCAAAGTTGGTTTGGTCAAGAAGGTTACCGACGTTCTCGAAAGCGAAGGCATCGCCTATGCCGTCTACGACGAGACCGTGCCCAATCCCAATGAGCAGAACGCCGAAGACTCGTTCAAGCTGTACCAGAAGGAAGGCTGCGACTGTCTGATCGGTCTGGGCGGCGGCAGCTCCATGGACGCGGCCAAGGCCTGTGGTATTCTGGCCACCAGCGGCGCTCCCATCGAAGATTACCGGGGCATGGGCCTGCTCAAGGCGCCCCTGCCGTTTTATATAGCCATTCCCACCACGGCCGGCACCGGCTCCGAGTCGACCTGCGCCGCGATCATTACCAACACCCGCGGCGACCACCCCTGGAAGATGGTCATCCTCGACGGTCGACTGCTGCCCAACCTGGCCATCATCGATCCCATGCTCATGATCGGCCTGCCCCCGGCGATCACCGCCTCCACCGGCATGGACGCCATGACCCACGCCATTGAGGCCTACCTGTCCATCGGTTCGATGGAATACTCCAACGCCCTGGCCATCGGTGCCATCGAGTTGATCTTCAAATACCTGGCAAGAGCCGTCGGTAACGGCAGCGATCTGGAAGCAAGGGAAAAGATGGCCTATGCCCAGACCATGGCCGGCATAGCCTTCAGCAATGCCGGACTGGGACTGGTCCACTCCATGGCCCACCCGCTCAGCGCCTTTTACCACTTCGCCCACGGATTCGCGAACGCGGTCTGCCTGCCCACCGTGCTTGATTACAACAAGATCGTCTGTCGCGATAAGATGGCCCACATCGCCAGATTGGGTGGTCTTACCGACTTAGGCAACTATCCGGAAGACGCTGGCGTCGAGGTGATCCAGCGGCTCAACGATCAGGTCGGCATCCCCAGAACCATCTCCGATGTAGCCGCCATGATGGGAACCACCGTGGACACAAAGGATATCGAGCCCATGTCCAAGGACGCGCTCAACGAAGTATCCACCGTGACGACCCCGCGGGTACCGAACCTGAACGACGTCATGGGGCTGTACAAGAAGTGCTGGTAGCCAATCTGATTCGGGAACGCCGCTAACCGTCCGGCGAACATCTCGATCCATGAACAAGGGGAGGCGGGCCTGTCCTGCCGACTGAACTCCGGTCCGCCTTCCCTTCCGCCAAAGCCGGTCAACGGCCAAAAGGCGGCACGAATGCCGGAAGCACTCCCGGACTCGGTTCAATCGCGCTTCGAACAGCCTTACCAAAGGAGATCAAAGACATGAAATTCACCGATCTGATCGCTTCGGCAGCCATCATACTGGTCATCCTCCTGTTCACGATGGTGCCTGCCTCCATCCCCGCCTTCGGGGAATTCGCCCAGGCGCACGCCTTTGCCATGAGTTTTCTGAAATTCGCGTTCCTCGGGACCCTCGGAGAAATGGTCGCCCTGCGTATCGCCACATCCCGATACACCCACAGCGCGTTCGGCCTCATGCCGCGTTTTCTCGTCTGGGGATGCATCGGACTTGTCATACATACCGCTTTCATCATCTACGCAACAGGAACCCCGAACTTCCTCATGGGACTCGGTTTTTCACTGCCCGCCGACGCGCTTATCCAGGGCAGTTTCCTGACCCGTCTCGGTCTGGCCTTTTCCATCAGCGCCTTGATGAACATTCTCTTCGCTCCGCTTTTCATGCTGGCCCATGGAGTGGTCTCCATGCATATAGAGAAGACCGGGGGCTCACTGTTGGGCTTTTTCTCTCCGATCAATATCAGCCAACTGTTGAGCGACATAGACTGGAAAATGGTCTGGGGATTCGTATTCAAGAAGACAATTCCTTTCTTCTGGATTCCCGCCCACACCATTACGTTCATGCTCCCGTCCGGGTTGCGTGTACTTTTCGCTGCCGCGCTGGGTATAGTCCTCGGCGTCATTCTCGCTATGGCGAGTCTCAAAAGGAATGAAGCTCCGGCATGATTTGGTCACTGCCTCGAGGATCGGCATCGCCCCGCGACCTCCTTGCGGAAAGCGATGCCGGTCCTTCACAGGCTGTTTCACCACAACGCTGACGCTCTTCAATTTTACCCCGCACCAGGTTGTATTTTATTATTTTTAACGTTACGGTGTATTCGAAAAATCTATTCCTGAGGTCCTGCTGCGGAAGTCTGCGGCGGATTGTTTAATTTTTGGGGATCCTGGTGAGGAGATCGGTATGTACGTGTCCGCTTCCAAGGGAGATCGCAGGCGATATGAAAACGAGCTCATAGCCCCTTTCGAAAGAGCCACACCGAAAGATTGCTATGGGGAATTCACTTCTCCCGGCGTGTCCCACGCCCTGCTGTGGAAGACCATTCACGAGGCACGGTCCGCGTTTCACAACGGAAAAGAAATCGACCCGTCCATGGTCCGGCCGCATGTGCTTCGGTCCTGGACCCGCTCCCGCGAAGGCAACGCCCCGCTCTCCGGCTTGCCCTCGGTGCACCTGAGCGGTGCGGAAATGCAGCGCATCCTCGAACGGAACGAATTTCTCCTGTCCACAGCCGAACCGATCATGGAGGAGCTGCTCAACAACATCCACCCGACCAACAACTGCATCATCCTGACCGACACTAATGGAGTCTATATCCACACCCTCGGCGACGGAATAGGCTTCGGCCGGGGCGCCACCAGCCCCATGCGCGGGTTGATCAGCGGCGAGGCCATCGAAGGGACGACCGCCATGGGCATATGTCGGGTGGAGCATAAGGCGGTCTGCGTACTCGGCTGCGAGCACTACAACTCCTACTTCGACGGCTGGTCCTGTTCGGCGGCGCCGATCTTCGATCACCACAACAAGCTGGCCGGGACACTGTCCATGACCATGGAGCGAGACAGCTTCAATCATCACGCCTTCGGCCTGGTCATTGCGGCGGCCAAAGCGGTCACCGAGCAGATGCAACTGAAGCACCTGCTTCAGGAGACACGCGCCATCATGGACATCCTGGAAGAGGCGGTTGTGGTGCTGGATGACTCCGGGTGTATTCGGATGATGAACAAATGCGCCAAGCGCCTGTTTCATCTGGACGAAGACATGTGCGGCAAGCCGCTCTCCTCCGTTGCCGATCCCATGGACGTCCGCCAGTTCCCGGAATACGGCACGCCTGCGAAGGACAATGAATGCACCCTTCGCCTGGCCGACGGCACCACCCTGCAATGCCTGTATTCGTCCTCCCCGGTCCCCGAAGGAGGGCTCTGCCTGACGTTGCGAGAAAGCAGCCGGGTCAACCAGTTGACCAACAGGATGACCCGGGCCAAGGCGATCTACAATTTTTCCGACATACTGGGAGAGTCGCAAAGCACCCGCCAAACCATAAAACTGGCGCGAATGGCCAGTGAAAACTCCATGACGACGCTGATTCTCGGCGAAAGCGGCGTGGGCAAGGAATTATTCGCCCAGGCGATACACAATTCCAGTGCGAGAAGACGACAACCTTTCATTGTCATCAACTGTGGGGCCATCCCCCGTGATCTGGTACAGAGCGAGCTTTTCGGATACGAGTCCGGAGCCTTTACCGGCGCGGCCCGACAAGGGGCGCCGGGTAAATTCGAACTGGCTGACGGGGGAACCCTGTTCCTCGATGAAATCGGCGATATGCCTCTGGCCACCCAGGCCAGCCTGCTCCGCGTACTGCAGGAGGGGGAAGTCACCCGCGTGGGAGGCAAGCGCTCCCGTCGGGTGGACGTTCGTGTGGTGGCGGCCACGCATCATAATCTGGCTGAAAACGTGGAAAGCGGAACCTTCCGACACGATCTGTATTACCGCCTCAACGTGCTCGTCATAAACGTTCCGCCGTTGCGGCGGCGTGAAGGCGACATTCACCAGCTTGCGGAATTCTTTCTCAAGAAAATGGCCCGATCCCTCGGCAAGCAGCTGACGGGTTTTTCCCCTCAGGCGCTCCGTTGCCTGGAGCATTACGATTGGCCGGGAAACATCAGGGAACTGGAAAACACGGTGGAACGCGCCGCCGTGCTGGCCGACGGTCCGCTCATCACCGAGGACATGCTGCCGGAATTTCCAAGCCAGGGCAGATTGCTCCTGCCAAAGCAGGAAACACCGGCCATAAAGCACAATGTCGAATCGGACGCAGGTTCGGACAAAACGGCGATGGACAAGCAAAGGCTGTTCGACGCGCTCTACACTACAAGAGGCAATGTTCAGGCCGCAGCAAAAAAAATCGGCGTCTCCCGAGTCACCCTCTATGCGCAGATTCGGCGCCACGGTTTATCGCTGGACTCTTTCCGTCAATGCTGAGGCCACAAGATCAGGACCGATACCCTCGATTAAGGTGCACAGCTCGTCTTACACACCTGAGCAGAAGAAAGGGGCTGCCACATCCCAGAGTCGCCCAATGGCGACCCTTTTGACGTAGCAGCCCCCTTGCTGGATCAATCAGCGGTGAGTACGGCGCTTTTCAAGGCGTCAAGGCCGACCCGCTCCACGAAACGGGCTGTCCGTTCCTTCTTTTTGGCGTTCTCCGCATAGAAACTCAATGCCTTGGCGATGAGTTCAAAGGCTTCATCCTCGGACAGATTCTCACCAAGGATATCGCCGCAGCGCACGCGCTTGCCCGCATTGCCGCCGAAGGAGACCGTCCAACCTCCTTTCTTGCCATAAAGCCCGACATCGCGAGCCATGGATTCCGCGCAGCACATCGGGCATCCGGAGACCCCGGCCTTGACCTTACACGGCATGTCATAGGTATCCAACAGCTCGGACAACCGTTCTGCCGCCGCGCGGGAATTCTGCTGCCCGAGTTTGCACCCATCGGTGCCCAGACACCCCTGTGCCTTGTGCTTGTAAGCCAGGCCCACTTCCCCCAACGCCTCGATGACGCTTTTGAGTCTGTCCGCAGGCACACCGTCGATGAGTACCTGTTGACCGGCAGTAATCCGTATGCCGGGAAGGCTGTTGTCGGCGACGACCCTGCTGATCAGGGACAACCGGTTGGCGTCCAATTTGCCGTGGTGCATCATCGGCAGCACGGTGTAAGTGCCGTCCGCACGCAGGCGGGCGGCTTTCTTGGGGAGTGTGTCGATATATTCTTCAGTATTCATATCAGATTGGGGGGGCTATGGTTACGAGGACCCGCATGTCGGTGATGGCCCGGACGCCGTGAGGTTCGGCTATCTCCGAGACCAGGACGTCACCGGGGCGGGCGGGCATGGACGCGCCATCCGCGCCCAGGAATTCGCCCTCGCCCTCGAGGATGGTCAAGGTCAACTCTCCTTCCAGATCATGGGAATGTACAGGCAGCTTCTGCCCGGCCCGAAAGTTGAAGTTGATCACCTTCATGAACTCGGACTCATGTACCAGATAGTTCGAGAAGGTCAAATCCTTGAATCCATGGACTTCGAATAATTCAATCTTCTTCATAGGATACTCCTTAAACGTCAAATTCTAGCGGCACGGTGCGCAACACGGCGCCGGTGCGGCTTACGGTCACGCGCTCTGTCGACACGGCCTTGCCCGCACGCTTGACCGCTTCATTCAGGATGGCGCTCATAGACGAGCAGCACGGCACTTCCATCTCCATGACGGTGATGGAATTGAGATCATTTTCAGCAATAATCCCAGCCAGCTTATCCACATACTCCTGCTGGTTGTCGAACTTGGGGCAGCCCATGAGGACCACACGATTGGGGACGTAGTCGCCATGATAGCTCGGCATGGCCACGGGTACGCAATCAGCAGTCAAAAGCAGGTCCGCGTTCTTCAGAAACGGAGCGTTGGGCGGCACCAGGCGCAGCTGCACGGGCCAGTGGGACAATGCGGAGCCGCCGCTCTGGGCCGAGGGGATATTGGCCTGACCGCACGGCGTCAGGGTCTTGAGCGCCGAACCGGGGCAACCGCCCGCCGGAGGCTTGGACGCGTTCATGCGCAGGGACTCGGGATCGGGCATGTGGTCAGGAACGTCACGCCCCTGAGCCTTGAGATGCTCAGTAACGGCCTCGGGATCAAAGTCGGCGGCCTCGCGGACCTCCACCTTGAGCGCGCCCGTGGGGCAGTCGCCCAGGCACGCGCCCAGGCCGTCGCAGTAGATTTCCTTGACCAGCTTGGCCTTGCCGTCGACGATGGCCAGGGCTCCTTCGGCACAGGCAGGCACGCACTGACCGCAACCATTACACAATTCCTCATTGATGGTGATCATCTTACGCTGGTGTATCATTTCTCTATCCTCTCTTTTTTCTATTGATTCTATATTCTTGCCACACCGAGAAACACGGCATGGAGACTGACCGCCAGGACAATGAATACAGCCCGGGCGATTTCAGGGGAAAGACCGGGAAATACGTACCGCATCTGCCCGTGCGCACAGGCCGACACGCAGTCGCCGCACAGGGTGCATGACAAGGCCGGGCGCCTCAAGGCCAACCTCTCCTTGTCCAGGGCATTATATCGACAGCGGGTGAAGCACGCTCCACAGCCGGTGCAATCCGCACCAATGCCCATGCGCCAGGGCGAGATGCGCCCAAAGATGTTGCCGACCAACCCCATGGGGCAAAATGACGTGCAGTGGACCATCATACCTTTCCGGCGTGAGAAAAACAGCATGATCCCCACGCCGATAAGCCCGAAGGCGGCTCCGAAGAGCACAGCACTCGAACCCGGCACGCCGAGAGTGCGCAACACCCAGGCCGCGCCAACAGCGATGACCAGCGCGGCTCCACGGCCCATAAAACTCAAAGTGCGAAGCCCTCTGCCCGGAGCAGGCTTGGCCCCCAGACGGCTCATCGCATCGTCCCAGGCCCCGATATAGCACAGATGACTGCACCATGCCGGACCGACCAGAAGCAGAGTCACGCCGAACAGGACGAGCATGAAATACCCTCCCCCGCGAAAAACCGGACCCGCCAGGATCATGGCCGGGACAGGAAGGTGCAGATTACCTGTCATGAGCATGCGGTCCATGCCCAGAAGCCCCAAGGCGAGCTGCAGGAAAAACACGCCGGAAAACAGCCCCCAGATACGTGGACGAATCTTTCGATGGCCCTTGGGAGCGCGCATAAGCGAACCTATCCACTGGGCGTAGAGACCGAGCAAACAGATTTCGAGCCATCCCCAACCGGGCAGGAAGCGGTCCGCCAGCAAAATGGGAAAACTCACCTTGCTCCTGGCCATGGCCAGCCCGAAAACGGTTAGCAGAAACATGGCCGCACGAGGCCCGGCCCACTCCCGATCGCGGTCGAACCAGGTATCGAATGCCCTGCCGAACATGGACACCAGGGCCAATCCGTCCAACAGAATGACTCCGCCCATGATCCAGGCAAGCCGCAGCCAGGGCAGCTCAAATGCCTGACGGAAAGCGATGAAATCCACGGTGGCCCGAGCCCAGACCACCCCGCCCCACAAAAGCGCGACAATGACCACGGGACGCACCCAGGCGCGACGAGTGCATAGCAGCCCGGCCAGAACCGCCAGCGAGGCGACCAGACCGAAGTCACCCTGGCGCAGCCCGTGGGCTCCAAGCAGGAGCAAGGCTGCAATGGGCAGGAGCAGACGGTATGGCTTCATGACTTCGTTTTCCATGGCCCCACTATGGACAATCCCTTTGATCTCGGCCATGACTTAGATCAAATTATCGGATGCACACAAAAATATTTCGGGAGCAATGAGAAGATGGACAAACTGGCCGCCGTGCGGGACGTGACCTTTTTTCGGGGATTGCCCGACGACCAATTGGCCAAGTTGGCCGACCTCGCCGTGGTCAAACGATACGACAAAGGCGAAACCCTGTTTCTGGCCGACATCCAGGCTGACGGCTTCTATTCGCCTATCACAGGCCGGGTTAAAGTCTTCAGGACCTCTCCTGCGGGCAAGGAACAGATCCTTCACGTGTTCGGCCCAGGGGAAGCCGTGGGCGAGGTACCGGTTTTCGAAGGCGGGACATTCCCGGCTCAATGCGAGGCGGTGGAACCGTGCGAGGCTTTTTTCTTTCCCCGTAGCGGATTCCGGAACATCCTGCGTGACGACCCGGACCTGGCCATGCGGATGATGGCCATGCTTTCACAGCGGCTGCGCATCCTGGTCAACAAGATTGATGACCTGAGCCTCAAGGAAACCCCGGCCCGCGTAGCTGCTCACCTCCTGCTCCTGCGCTCGTCCACAGACTCCGACACCTTCAAGCTGGACCTGCCCAAAGGCCAGATCGCCCTGTACCTCGGGACCATCCAGGAGACGCTTTCACGCATCTTCAAGCGGTTCACTGAAGAGGGACTGATCGACATCAAGGGCCGGGAAATAACCATCCTGGATATGGACCGCCTGCGCGAGCTGGCCGACGAAGGACGCTAGACCTGAAAAAAGGGGAGCCGAACCGACTCCCCTTCGCTTACTTCCGTTCAAAGAGATCTAGTGGTCGTACTGCTTGGCGTATGCCGCGTCATTGTACATCCCTTCACCGTATTCCTTGCGGCCGTAGTCCGCGATAATGGACTGGCCCTCGGGCGAATCCAGGAACTTGATGAACTCAACGGCCAGTTCATGCTTGGGAGCGCCAGCGGGCGCGGCCAGGGCATGGTAGGTGTTGATGAGCATGGGGTCGCCCCGGAACAGGATCTTGATGCGGTCCATATCCTTCTTGCCCATGATCCAGGTGGAGCTGTCGGTCATGAAATAGCCGTCCTCGGCGTTGGCCCGCTTCAAGGTGGCCATCATGAAATCCTTGGTCACCACATACCACTCGCCAGCGGGATTAATGCCCGCCTTTTTCCAGATGGCCAGCTCTTTCTTGTGGGTACCGGAGTTGTCTCCGCGAGACAGAAAGAGCGCCTGGGCCTTGGCGATACGCGCGTAGACATCGGCCACGTCCTTGGCGTCGGCGATACCTGCGGGGTCGCTCACCGGACCGACAATGTAAAATTCATTGGAGCCGATCAGGGTGCGGTCCACGGCCCACCCGTCGGCCACAGCCTGCTTTTCGGCTGCAGGAGCATGAACCATGCAGGCATCCACGTCACCGGCCTTGAGCAGGCTCAAGGACTTGCCGGAACCGGCTTTCACCCAGCACATGGTCGTGCCATGCTTGGCGTTGAAAGTGTCGGCCAGGACCTTGAGCAGTCCGAGTTCACCCGGAGAACCCGTGGCTACCTTATAGACCGTTCCTCCGTCACCGTAGGTCTGTTTGCACGGAGCGTCCCCGGCGTACGCACCACCGACAAGCAGCAAAAACATTACGGCAGACAACAATAATCTCTTCATAATCAGCTCCTTGAGTAGGGTAAAATGAAAATGAAGCTATCATTATTGATTATGTGTATCAAGACATAATACAGCATTGCGGACAACGATACTCCACGCAACGCAAAAAGCCCGCCGCACAAAGTGCAGCGGGCTGAAGAAAACAATGCGAAAAGAACTATTCCGCGATCTTGTTCACGGCGGCCTGCAGCCGGGCGATGCGGCGCTGGGCCTGGCGAGCGTGGATCACGTTCTTGCGAGCGGCGCGGTCCAGCACGGAGCTGGCTTCCTGCAGGGCCTCCAGGGCCTTGGTGGTGTCCTTTTCCTCGATGGCAACGCGAACAGCCTTGACGGTGTTCTTGATGCGGGTCTTGGAAACGCGGTTACGGGCGCGACGCTTCAAGCTCTGACGGTGCCTCTTCAGGGCGGATTTGTGATTGGCCAAGGTAGTTTCTCCTGATCGATTTATTATCGCATTAAAAAGCGTTTGATTTGCTATTCATCCCAAAGGGAGTGCCTTTTATATGGACTCCCCTACGTATGTCAAGACTTTTCTCTAAAACAGCTACACCTGCAGGGCATTGAAGTCTGCCAGGCGACCCAAGCGGTCGACCAACCCCTTGAGCAGGTTAAGACGATTAAGACGGACATCCTTGTCTTCGCACATGACCATGACGTTATCGAAGAAGCCGTCCACAGCCGGACGCAACTCGCCGAGCAAGCCAAACAGACCGCCGAAATCTCCGCTCTCCCAGAGGTCGTCAAAACGCGGAGCCAGCTCGTCCAGCTTGGTGCCGAAGGCGGTCTCGTGCTCGTCCTCAAACAGATCGGTATCATAATTACCGGTCAAAGGCTCGCCCACCTCGTCACCCTGCTTGCGGATGATGTTGGCGGCCCGCTTGAAGGTCAGAACGCTCTGCTCGAAGTCCTGCCCACGGCTGAACTCGGCCAGGGCCTCAAGCCGTGCCTTGAAGGTACGGATGTCCTTGAAACCAGCACCCAGGGCGGCGTCCACCACGCGGGTATCGAATCCCTGGCCGGTGAACAGTGCACGGAGCCTCTGACCGAAGAAATCCATGAGCTTGGTGAGGGCCTCACCCTGCTCCACCTTCCATTTAACGCCGGAATAAGCCTCCTGTGCGTCCTTGAGGAAGGTTTCCAGGTCCACGTCCAATTCGTGCTCCATGATGATCCGGGCGATACCCAGAGCGCAGCGGCGAAGCGCATACGGGTCGTTGGCTCCGGTGGGCACCTTGCCCAGTCCGAAGCAGCCGGCCATGGTATCGGCCTTGTCGGCCATGGAGACCAATGCGCCGGACAGGCTGGACGGAACCGGCGTTTCAGGACCGGCGGGCAGATACTGCTCGTAGATACCCTTTGAAACGATCTCGCCCAGTCCAGCGCGCTGCGCGTAGATACCACCCATCTTACCCTGAAGGGAGTCGAACTCGATGACCATTTCGGACACCAGGTCCGCCTTGGCCAGCCGTCCGGCCTTGGCATACTGTCCGATCTCGCCGGGCAGGATGGATTTGGACTGGTCCAGGGTTTCGGCCAGCTTGCGGCAGAGCGTTTCGATGCGCCTGGACTTGTCGCCTACGGAGCCCAGCGGGCCGAGAAAGACAACGTTGTCCAACTTGGCGAGCCAGGTGTTGAACTCCACCTTGCAGTCGGCCTCCCAGAAGAAGCGGGCATCCTCGAGCCGAGCCTTGAGCACCCGCTCCCACCCTTTCTTGACCAGGGCCACATCCAGGGGCTCCAGGTTCAGGGTGGTCAGGAAATGGGGCAGCAACTTTCCGTCGGCCCCTTCCACACCAAAGGATTTCTGGTGGGACTGCATGGAGGTCAGCAGGACCTCGCGCGGCAGTTCCAGGTACAACGGATCAATGTCGCCGATGAGAGGCTTGGGGCATTCCACCAGG
This sequence comes from uncultured Pseudodesulfovibrio sp., assembly GCF_963662885.1. Classification (NCBI taxonomy): domain Bacteria; kingdom Pseudomonadati; phylum Thermodesulfobacteriota; class Desulfovibrionia; order Desulfovibrionales; family Desulfovibrionaceae; genus Pseudodesulfovibrio; species uncultured Pseudodesulfovibrio sp. The sequence goes on along the minus strand of NZ_OY760065.1, from coordinate 145,024 downwards.
TTGGCCACCTCTTCGAGCAAGCCGTCGTTCCAGACGATCTTGCCGCCGAGAGCTTCGGCCTGCCGGTTGCCTTCGGCCACAATGGTCTCCCTGCGTTCGACAGGATCAATGACCACCTTGCCCTGGTCGCGGACAACGGAAAAATAGTCGGCCGTGGAAGCCACGGAGAACGGGCCGGGGCCCATGACCCGATGGCCGCGCGTTTCGCGTCCGGAGGTCAGGTTCTCCAGGGTGAATTCGACCACGTCCGTGTCGAGCAGGGCCAAAAGCCAGCGCACGGGACGGCCGAAAGTGAAATCGTAATTGCCCCAATGCATCTTCTTGGGGAAGGACAGGGACTCGATGCTCTTGATGCAGATCTCGGGCAGGATATCCACGGTCTTGCCGCCACCGACGACTTTTTTGGCTGCCAGGTATTCGCCCTTGTCGGTCTCCATCCTGAACAGCGCATCTTCGGGCACGCCCTGCGTCTTGGCAAAGCCCAGGCCCGCCTTGGTCAGGTTGCCGTCGTCATCATAGGCGATGCGCACCGGAGGCCCGGTGACGGTCTCCTCTTCCTGCAGCTGGGTCAGGGCCAGGGACGGCACGTGGGCGGTGATGCGGCGCGGGGTGGCGTAGCACTTGACCCCTTCGTTCTCGACCATGGACTCGGCGAGCGCCTTGGAAAAGGCCTCCTCGAGCTCGGCCGCCAGCTTGGGGACAAAGCGGGCGGGCATTTCCTCGGTTCCGATTTCCAGAATGAATTCGGCCATTGTTCTTCTCTTGTGTAATCTATTGCGTGACGAAGGCGTCGCTTATTTCTTGAGCATGGGATAGCCCATCTCTTCCCGCTGGTCGGCGTAGAGTCTGGCGATCTTGGAGGCCAGATTGCGCACGCGGCCGATGTAGGTGGCGCGTTCGGTGATGGAGATGGCCCCTCTGGCATCCAGCAGGTTGAAGGAATGGGAGCACTTCAGGCAGTAATCATAAGCCGGCCAGGGCAGCCCTTCCTCACACAGCTTCAAGCATTCGGCCTCGAACTTGTTGAACAGGTCGAAGAGCATGTCCGCATCGGACAACTCGAAGTTGTACTTGGACATCTCCACCTCGTTCTGGTGGAAGACGTTACCGTAGGTGATCTCGTTGTTCCATTTGAGGTCGTAGACCGACTCTTTCTCCTGAAGGTACATGGAGATGCGCTCCAGACCATAGGTGATCTCGACGCTTACGGGCTTCAGGTCGATGCCGCCGACCTGCTGGAAATACGTGAACTGGGTGACTTCCATACCGTTGAGCCAGACTTCCCAGCCCAGGCCCCAGGCGCCCAGAGTAGGCGACTCCCAGTCGTCCTCCACGAAGCGGATGTCGTGAGCGGCTGCGTCGATACCGAGCGCGGCCAGGCTTTCCAGATACAGTTCCTGGACGTTGTCCGGGGACGGCTTCAGGATGACCTGGAACTGGTAGTAGTGCTGCAGACGGTTCGGGTTCTCCCCGTAGCGACCATCGGTCGGACGGCGGGAAGGCTCCACATAGGCGGTCTTCCACGGCTCGGGGCCGATGACCCGGAAAAAGGTCGAGGGGTTGAAGGTTCCCGCCCCGCACTCGATGTCCATGGGCTGGACCACGGCGCACCCGTACTCAGCCCAGAAATTCTGTAATTTCAGTATGACTTCCTGAAAATTCATTGTTGGCTCCAACTCATACCTTTTTATACATGCCGCCCTCCCAGGACAAACCCAGGTGGTAGGCGACGAAAAGTTCGATCAATTGACTGACCTGACGGCGGACTTCCGCGTCCATGGACACCGTGGCCCAGTCTGACGGCCTGCTGTGCTGAATCCAGTCCAGAGCGCGCAAGGCTCCTGCGGAAATCGGCCGAGCAAGTCCCTCTAACGGTTTCCCGTCCGAAAGACAAGTCCGACAGGCCACTTGGCCCCGCTCCACGCCGAAGCGGTGTCCGCACTCGCAGGATAGCGGACGGCCGCATACCCCGCAGGCCAGAAAGTCCGGAGTGAAGCCCATCTCAAAGGCCAGTTTGGCCCGAAAAAGCCACGGCGTAAAGTCGCTTCGGACACCACTTTCCTCGAGCATGTGCAAGGTTTCGAGAAGCAGTTCATACGCGGGCTTGGCGTCCTCGGGATCGATCTCCACCGCTTCCACGAACTTGACGCAATTGACAGCCAGACCGGTCTTGGCCGGGTCCTTGCGGACCTCGGGAAAATTGTGCAGCAAACTGCCCTCTTCGAGGACGGTATAGGTGCCGGTCTTGTTGGTGCCGATGGTGAAGAGGACGTGACTCAAGGGGTCGAGGCAACCCACGAAGCGGCGGCGTGAACGACTGCCGCCGAAGGCGAATCCGTTGAACACCCCGCGAGAGGGGGTCAGCAGCCGGACCCAGACATCGGCCTCCCGAAAACGCCCGGTCTTGAGTACAAGGGCTTTTTCGGTGGCGCTCATGCCGTTAGTCCGCGCAAGGGCAGTGAAAGCCCCGGCTACATGCCGAAGGTGAGAGTCTGGATGTTGCCCTTGGAAGCGTCCAGGGCATAGGGCGAACCGTTGTAGGTCATGGTCACACCGGCGACATTGCCGATGCGGATACGACGCGGGCTGTTGAACATCAGGCGCAGAGGCTCTCCCTTGCGCAAGACGAAGTCACGGGCCATCTTGGTCTCCTCACCGCGCCAGACCCCGATCCAGCACCCCTTGTTGGAGGTGGCACGGATGATAACCACGTGGTCGTATTTGGGTTCGACAGGCGCGCCCTCCTGGGTGATGGCGGCCTCCTCGTCAACGGCCTCGTCCGGAGCCTGAACCGGAGCAGGCGCGGCGGCCTGCTCCTGTGCGGGTTCGGCTTCTGCCGGTGCGGGTGTCGTGTCGGCAGGCGCGGGTGCAACCAAGGGAGCCTTGTCCGTGTCATCCGTCGCCCCCTGCTCTTCCTCGGGGGCGGCTTCGGGTGCGGCCTGCTCTTCAGCGGGCGTGGTCTCAGGAGTGACAGCCTCGGGGGCGGCCGGAGCGGCCTCTGAAGGTTGTGCGGACTGCTCGGTCGGAGCGGACGCGGGTGCGGAACCATCCTGCACCTTGGCCTTGTTCAGACTAAGGGCCAAAATCACCGCAGCGGCTGCCAGGACCAGAACGATGAGCAGCGTGGGCCAGACGGAACGGCGACGGCGGCTCGTGGCCATCTCATTGTCCTGAAAGGCCTTTTCCGCATTGGGAGCCACATCGTAGGAAATGTCCCCAGCCTGGAGAGGCTCCATCTGATATTCATGGTCAACAACCATGGTCAGTTCGTCCGGGTCCAGCCCGAGCAGACGGGCATAGCTCTTGACGAACCCTTTTGTATACACGGGATGCGGCAGAGCCGAACGGTCTCCGTTTTCCAGGGCGAGAAGAATGACGCGGCTGATCTTGGTGGCCTCCATGACCGCCTTGATGGTCAGCCCCTTGGCCTCCCGTTCATTTTTCAGAATTTCGCCGAGTTCCTGAAATGTCATTAAGATACTCCGTTGTCGGGCTTGAGCGAATCATCCATGTAGATGATAACTGCGCTCTGCTTCAGTTTCTCAAAATAATCCGTGAACACTGTTTCACGCTTCTTCTGCATCAATTCCTTGTAGATGTCGTCCCGAACGTCTGCAAGCGGAACCATGCGATCGTCATTGATCTTGATCGGCGAAAGCAGGGCCTGATGATCCTGGATGGTCAGCGGCTGGCTTACGCCACCCGGAGCCACTCCATCGAGAGAGGTCTTCCACTCATCGGCCAGATCCTGCCAGTTCAACTCGCCGATGGATCCGCCGGAGTCCTTGCCCGGACCAACGCTGTACTTGGCAACCGCATCGGCAAAGGACATCTCACCGCTTGTAATCATCTCCCGGACTTCCACCGCAGATACGTCGGACGGCAGGAGAATGATGGCCAGTTCGACCATCTTGCCCATGGAATAGTCATCCTTCCGAGAATCGTACTCCTCCTGAATCTCCGAGTCCGTGACAACAACCTTGCTGTTGACCATGTGGCCGATAAGCTCTTGTTTCTCAAGCAATTTCTTGAGTCTTTCCCGAAACTCATCCATGCTCAGCCCGTCATCGGCCACAACCTTTTCGAATTCCTCCAGGGTCAGACCGCGCTCATTTCGAACCCGTTCGATTTCCTTGTCCATGTTCTCATCCGAGACATCGATGGAGAATCGCTTGACCTCCTGCTGGATAAGGTTGTCATTGATCAGATTATCCAAAGCCTGCTTACGAAGCACCTGCACCTGCTCCTGCTCCTTGGCGCTGAGAGTGCGGCCTTTGATCTTGTCGTAGATGGGCTGCATCGCCTGATCCAGGTCATACTGGGTGATGATCGAATCGTTGATCTTCACCAGGATGCGGTCCACGACCATATCCTTTGCCTGTGCAGTCAGGGGGCATACCAGGAGCAAGGCTCCCAAGAGCACGGAAAAGATTTTTACCACGCATTCACTCCTTGTTCGGAAGTAGGATTATCCTTTTCCTCCCGAATGTTGTCGGATTCTAGTCGTTTTGAGCGGACTATGCAACGAACGGGCCGATCAGATGCCCGTGTCCGTGCCTATCTGGTCCGGAGGGATTACCTCATCAGCCGGTTCACGGCCGTTCATGTCTTCCTCGGCAGGAGCCTGGTCCATGACCTCGTCCGCCGAAGGTTCTTCCGGTTCCGCAATCGCGGCCGGAGCGCTTCCGTCACTATCGCCAGGTTTGGAAGCGGACTCCAGAAGATGTTCGCTGACCTGGATGTCCGCCTTGGACAAGTCGCCGGAAAGCCAGTTTTCGAAGGCGTTTTCCATCTTTTTCTCAAGCAGGGCCTCTTCCACAAGGGGATAGGCCTGGGCCGGAGGCAGCACCTTGGCCTCGCTGCGCTCAAGCAGGACCAGAGCCTCGAACCCGAACCGGTCGGTCAGCACGTCGCTGGCCTGTCCGGGCTTGAGCCCGGTCAGAGCGTTGCGCCAGGGGGCGGACAACCGCCCTTCGCGGACCACCACCTCCCGGGTCTCGACTTCGCCGAACGCGGTAGCCAGATTCATCTGGTCGTGATCCTTGAGATATTTTTCAACCGCCTTGACCACCAGTTCGCGGCTGGGGCCCCGCACCACCAGGATGCGCAGGCTCTCGGGCAGATAGAAATCGGAGATATGGTCCCGATAATATTTCTCGGCTTCCTTGTAGTCGATCTTGATCTGCGGCCGCAGAACTTGCTGGAAAAATTTCTTCTGCGCCAGGTAGTAACGCAGTTGGCGCCGCCAGGACTTGAGGTCGATGTACTCTTCCACCAGAACCTGCTCAAAGGCTCCCTCGGGATAATCGGCGCGCACCGTATTTTCGGCCTTGCGCAGTTCCTCATCGGTCACGGACAGATCCCGGCGGGCCAGTTCCTGGACCACCAGCTCCTGGACGATGAGATCAGACAGGATTTCACCGTATTCCTTGCGCAGCTTGGCCACACTCGGAACGTACGCGCCGACGCTGTCCTCCTGGAACTGGTCATGCTGGAACTCCAGCTGACTCAGATAGATCGGCGCACCGTTGACGCGGGCCACGATACCGATGTCATCCGTGTCTCCGGAGCATCCGGCGAACAAGGCCACCAAAACGAGAAGTATAGCTATGTGACGTTTCATATTCATTTTTGTGGGCCGTCCTGCGGCACTGTTTCGGCATCGAGCAGGCCTTCCAGATCCGCAGCGGTGGATTCCAGCGCCTCACGCATGGAATGGTCCTCGCCGTAGCGGATTTCCAGCTTGGCGGGGGGGATGAGCCGGGTCCCCTCGCCTCGGGCATCAACCCAGCGGATCAGTCGTTCCGGGTTGACGGCTATGGCGTTGTCCTTCCAGGTAATGACCATCCGGCCCGGGTAAAGCTCGGCTCTGGCCGCCTGGAGACGGGACAGGGTGCGCTTAATGCGCAAAACCCCGAAAAAGGCATCCAGAGGCTCGGGCAACGGCCCGAAACGGTCGCGGATCTCGGCCTCATATTCGCGCAATTCCATATCCGTTGCGGCCGAGGACAACGCACGGTAGTAACGCAGCCGCTCCCGGGAATCGGGAATGTATCCGCCCGGAATATGCGCCTCGAACACGAAGTTGAGTTCCGTGTCCGACGCCCCGGCGTGTTCTTCGCCGCGCAGTCTGGCCACCTCCTCCTCAAGCATTTCGAGGAAAAGTTCCAGACCGATTTTGGCGATCTGCCCGGACTGGGCCTCGCCCAAAATGTTGCCCGCGCCGCGAAGACGCAAGTCCTCCATGGCCACCTTGAATCCAGCCCCCAGATAATCCATGTCCAGAATGATGCGCAAGCGTTTGCGGACAATTTCGGAAATATCCTTGATGGAAGGGACCACGAAATAGGCATATGCCTGGCGCTCGCTTCGCCCCACCCTGCCACGCAGCTGGTAGAGCTGCCCAAGGCCGAAGAGCTGTGCCTGATCCACGATCAGGGTATTGGCGTTGGGAAAATCCAGGCCCGATTCGACGATTGAGGTGCACACGAGCACGTCCATCTCTCCGTGCCAGAAGTCACGCATGGCGTCCTCAAGCCCCTTCTCGCTCATCCGTCCGTGGGCCATGCCCACCTTGGCGTCCGGGACCAGGCCGCGCACGTAGTCGGCAACCCGCTCCAAACCGTTGACCCGGTTGTACACCCAGTAGACCTGACCTCCACGGTCCAGCTCCCGACGGAGCACAGCCTTGAGTTCCAGCTCTTCGCGCTCCATGATGCCCGTCTCAACGGGCTTGCGGTCCACGGGCGGGGTCTCAATGACCGACAGGCCGCGGATACCGGAGAGCGACAATTGCAGGGTTCGGGGAATGGGTGTTGCCGTAAGAGTCAGAACGTCGATGTTCTGGCGGAAATGTTTGAGCTTTTCCTTGTGCTTGACCCCGAAACGCTGCTCCTCGTCCAGAATGAGCAGGCCGAGATTGGGCAGTTCCACGTCTTTGGAAAGGATACGGTGCGTTCCGATGAGGATGTCGATCTCGCCCCGGCTTGCGGCCTCGAGCACGGTCTTCTGCCGCTTGGCGGTGACGAACCGGCTGAGCAATCCGACGCGCACGGGGAAACCCTCCATGCGCTTGGTGAAGGTCTGGTAGTGCTGCTCGGCCAGGACCGTGGTCGGACAGAGCAGTGCCGTCTGACGGCCTTCCAGCGCCGCGCGGAAGGCGGCGCGCAGAGCCACTTCGGTTTTTCCGAAGCCCACGTCGCCACAAACCAGCCTGTCCATGGGCTCGGGCTTTTCCATGTCGCGGAACACGTCGTTCACGGCCTTTTCCTGATCCGGCGTCTCCTCGAACCCGAAGGTGGCCTCGAACTCGGCGTACATCTCGTCCAGCGGGCCGTAGCCAAAGCCCTTGGCCACCCGCCTGAAAGCGTACATCTCCACCAATTCGTGGGCGATCTTCTCGATGGCCTTGCGGACCTTGGCCGTGGTCTTGGCCCAGCGTGAGCCGCCGAGCTTGTCCAGGGAAGGCTGCTTGGCCCCCTCCGGCCCCTTGAACCGCTGAACCAGGTTGAGCCGGTCCACGGGCAAGTAAAGTTTGTCCTCGCCGGAAAAATACAGAAGCAGGTAGTCGTTGGCGCCCTCGCCGATGGCCATGTGGTGCAGACCACCGAACTGGGACAGACCATAATCCCTGTGGACCAGCAGATCGCCTTCGGACAGGTCGTCGTAACGCTCCAGCCCTTTGAACGCCTTGTCGCGTCCGGCCTGAACCCTGGCAGCCTGGGGCTGAATGACTTCCTCGCCCAGGACGCGGGTCCGGTTCCAGCCGATGTCCATGCCCTTTCGCAAAGGCGAGACCAGGGCATAGAGGCCTTGGCGGTCGGGGACATATTCCAAAGTGATGGGCAGGCTCTCCTGCTCGGCCAGATTCAGAAATTTGCTCCGTGACCGCTGGGTGCGGAAACTCAGGATGGTGGTCTCCCCCGCGCTCTGCCACTCCTTGATCCCGGCCATGAGGGCCGCCCACGGCCGTCTGGTGGCCTCGGGTCGCCAAAAAATATCCGAGAACTCGCTGTACGGGGTCTCTAGCAGGTCTATGCCGACCTTTTCGCGGCCTATGGTCAACTCCTCGAAGACCAGTTGGCGGGCGGAACGCCACGCCTGGCGGGCCACATCGTGCGAACGGATGATGAACCGTCTCGGGAGGCTGATGCCCTTTTCCCGCTCTTCATCCTTCAGATAATCGCGCCACGCCTGCTCGCGGTCCTCAAGTCTGGCCCGCAGAGTCCCGCCTGAGGAAAGCAACCAGGCCGCATTCTTGGGCAGATACGCCTCAAGACCAACCGGTGCATCGTAGTACAGGCCGGGCCAGACAAATCCGTCGTTCTGGTCCAGGCGCTCGGACAAGGCCTGCTCCTGAGCGGCCGTGATCTCGCCGGTCTTGCGCAACTTCTCCCACTGATCGCGGGCGCGGAATCCCCGGTCCGGGGTGGTGATGCCCGGTGCCACGGGCATGAGAACGGCCTCGTCCAGGTCCGCCTTGGAACGCTGAGAAGCAGGGTCGAACAGCCGGATTTCCTCGAGTACATCACCGAAAAATTCGAGTCGAAGAGGTAACTCGTAGCCAGGCGCGTGAATGTCCAGGATGTCACCGCGCATGGCCATGTCGCCGGGATCTGAAACCAGCTTGCGGCGCACGTACCCCCAGGAGACGAGCTGCTCCAGAAGGATTTCCGGGGACATCTCCTCGCCCTTGGTCAAGGAGGCCCAGTTCTCGCGCAGGACCGTCTCGTCGGGCCAATGGGGCAACAGGTTGTCGGCGGTCATGAGTACGCCGCGCGGGCCGTCGCGGTAGATCAGCCCGTACAGGGCGGCCCACCGCTCACTCCACCCCTGGGCCTCGGGAGTGCGTGAATGATAAGGCGGCAGGAAAACCCATTCCCGCTCCCAGGCGGGCCGCTCCAATCCACCCGGCTTGCCGCGGGACAACAGAGTCAACAGAGCCTGCATCTCGCGGAACTCGGTCACCCCCGGTACAACCAGGACAACGTCGTTGCCACCGGCCAAAAGAGAACCGGCCAGCAGGGCCTGGGAACCCGGCCCGCTCTTGAATATGCGGACCGAATCAACGGTCCCCTTCATGAAATCGGATATGTCCTTAGGATAATTGGCTGGCATGGATTCGCTGCGAAAAGGGTTTCTCGGCCCCGCGGAAATAAAAAAGGAAAAGCCGCCTCTTCCCTAGCGGGACCAGGACGGCTTGTCACCAAGAATCTGTCGGGCTAGACGGTGCCCAGCGCTTCCTTTTCCTCGTTGTCCAGCAACGAATCCAGATCGAGCAGGATCAGCAGACGGTCTTCGAGCTTGCCCACACCGTCGATGTAGTCGGAATCCATGCCGGCCACCACAGGAGGCGGCGGTTGCACGGAATTGGCCGGAATGCGCAGGACCTCGGACACGGAATCCACCACGAAGCCAACGATGATCATGTCGATCTCGATGACGATGATCCGCGTGTACTTGTCGTGTTCCTTGGAACGAAGCCCGAAACGGCGGCGCATGTCCACAATGGGAATGACCTTGCCGCGCAGGTTGATGACGCCCTCGACAAATTCGGGAGCGCGCGGGACGTTGGTGATCTCCATGGTGCGGATGATCTCCTGGACCTGGAGGATATTGACCCCGAATTCCTCGTCGCCGATGCTAAAAGTCACCAGCTGGGTCAACTCCTGATCGACTTCGCCCTCTTCGTCGTCGATGATGTCTTCAACTTCCGTTCTCATGGCTACCCCGTCTAGGATGACCGAATGCGGCCGACGGCGCATACGGTTTTACAAGGACTGAATCTGTCAACCCAGCCTATTTTTGTCAATGAGAATATCCAGCCGCTCGAAATCCTTGGAAAGAACCCTTTTCTCGACCCCAAAAGACGGCCTGACTCACCTATATCGACTTTTTCACCAATAAAAATAAATTGTTGCCATTTTTTCTCATTCTCTGTCGCCAAAGTGTGGTTGACGCTTATGGGATAAAGGGCTAACGTAGGTCGCACTTCGTTTCTATATGTTTGATTTATCTCACCTTTTGAAAAAAGGGCAGGCCACTCCGCATGGGTCAGTACGCCAATTTCCATGACCACGACACCTTGGAAGCCCAGGTCAAAAGCCTGGCTGACGACGAGCTCCTAGATTTCTGGGAAGAAACGCAACAACTTGCCAGAATGCTGGACCAGGCCGAACAGACGGACCTGGAATACAACCCGGAATACGAACGGGTCATTCTCCAGGAACTGCAGTACCGGACCTGCTTCAAGGGCCGCATCTGATCAATTTTATCGCATGAAAAAAACTCCCCGCCTCTGTCGAGACGGGGAGTTTTTTTCATGCTTGCGGAATGCGCCCTACTCTACCGGATTCCTGCCGATGGAGAAGTAGGCGAAACCGGCCTTGCCCATGCGCTCGGGCCGATACAGATTGCGGCCGTCAAAGATCAGCGGCGCGCTCAGGGCGTTCTTGATGCGCTCGAAATCCGGATCGCGGAACTGATTCCAGTCCGTGACCACGGCCAGGGCGTCCGCACCGTCCAGCACGTCGTACTGGCTGTCCAGGATTTCGAGGTTCTCGATGTGACCGATTTCCTCGCGTGCGCGGGTGTTGGCCACGGGGTCGAAGGCCCGAATCTTCATGCCGAGGGAGGTCAGCGCCTTGATGACCTGCACGGACGAGGCCTCGCGGATATCGTCGGTGTTGGCCTTGAAGGCAATGCCCCAAAGGGCCAGGGTCCTTCCGGCAACACCGCCCTGGGGCTCGAAGTAGGCCTTGATCTTCTCGGCCAGGACCAGCTTCTGGGTGTTGTTGACCTCGTCCACGGAGCGAATGAGCTTGGCGTCGTAGCCGTAGTCCGCGGCAGTGTCGATCAGCGCCTTGACATCCTTGGGAAAGCAGGACCCGCCATAGCCCACACCGGGGTAGATGAAGGAGTAGCCGATGCGCGAATCCGAGCCTATCCCCGCACGTACCTCGGAGACATCCGCTCCCACCCGCTCGCAGATGTTGGCCACTTCGTTGATGAAGGAGATCTTGGTGGCCAGCATGCAGTTGGCCGCGTACTTGGTCATCTCGGCCGAGCGCACGCCCATGACGATAAGCTTCTCACGGCTGCGGGCGAACGGAGCGTAAAGATTCTTGATGGTCGTGGCGGAATTCTCGTCGCTGGTGCCGACGATGACCCGGTCCGGCTTCATGAAATCGTTCAACGCGTCGCCTTCCTTGAGGAACTCGGGGTTTGAGACCACGTCGAAATAGATGGATTCGCCACGTTTCTCGAGTTCGGCGGCGATAATTCCGCGCACCCGGTCGGCGGTGCCCACAGGCACGGTGGACTTGTCCACCACGATCTTGGGAGAAGTCATCCTCCGGCCGATCTCGGCGGCAACAGCCTCCACGTATTTGAGGTCGCAGGAACCGTCCTCGCGCTGCGGGGTGCCTACGGTGATGAAGACCACTTCGGCGTTCTTCAACCCCTCGCCCAGGTCGGTGGTGAAATTCAACCGGCCTTCCTCGGTGTTGCGCTTGACCAGGTCTTCCAGGCCGGGCTCGTAAATGTGGACCTTGCCGCTCTCCAGGGTCTCAACGACCTTGGGGTTGACGTCCACACAATAAATATTGTTTCCCATCTCGGCGAAACAGGCTGCGGAAACCAGTCCGACATAGCCGGTGCCGACAATGCAAACGTTCATAACTCGTTGCTCCGTGTTTGAGTGTATATATCATTAACAGGACATGCGGATACCTTCTACGCGCTGGCACGTCAACACGAATGCAAAAAGGCGTCCCGACGCCCCGGGTATTGCCATTCCGCCGCAGGTATCTTAATCAATGAGGATATTACGCAATTACGCACTCGGAGGATAATAGAATGCCGGTACTCGTTGTCAACGTCGATCATGTGGCCACACTGCGCCAGGCCAGGATGGGCATCGAACCCGAACCCGTGACCGCCGCCTACATGGCGGAAACAGCCGGAGCCACGGGCATTATCGTCCACCTGCGCGAAGACCGCCGCCACATCCAGGACCGGGACGTGGAGTTGATCAAACAGACCTGCAACACCCGGCTGCACCTGGAAATGGCGGCTACGGAAGAAATGCAGGGCATCGCTCTGACCGTCGACCCCGAAATGGTTTGTCTGGTGCCGGAAAAGCGGCAGGAGCTGACCACCGAGGGCGGCCTGAACTGCATCGGGCGTGAAGCGGAACTCAAGGATTTTCTGGCCCCGATCCACGAAAAGGGCATCCGCTCGAGCCTGTTCATCGATGCCGATCCCAAGCAGATCGAAGCGGCCGTCGCAACGGGTACGGAGTTCATCGAAATCCATACCGGCCATTACGCCGACGCCAAAGATTACAAACAGCGCAAGGTGGAGTTGGAAAAGATTCTCAAATCCATCGCTCTGGCCAAGGATATCGGCCTCAAGGTCAACCTCGGGCATGGCCTGAACTATCGCAACATCCTGAACTTCAAGGACGTGCCCGGTATCAGCGAATATTCCATCGGTCATTCCATCATGGCGCGGGCCATTTATGTCGGGCTGGACCGGGCCGTCCGCGACATGGTCGAGTTGATCCGGAACTTCGCGGACTAACCGGACGGACTGCGCGGCATGATCAAGGGAACGGGCATCGACCTGACGGAGTTGGACCGAATCCAGGCCCTCTGGGACAGGTACGGGGAAAGATTCGCCCGGAAGATACTGACCGAACGCGAGTATGTGCAATTGCCCAAGCGCAATCCCGTGCCGAGGCTGGCCGCCCTGTTCGCCTGCAAGGAGGCCGCGGTCAAGGCGCTCGGCACCGGATTCGCCAAAGGCATACATTTCAAGTGTATAGAGATCCTTCACAACAAGGACGGCAAGCCGGAAATCACCTTCCTCGGAGAGGGGCTTGCCCGGAGCGAGCACATGGGCGTGACCGGAGCGCACGTATCCATGACCCACTCCCGTGACACCGCCGCCGCTACCGTGATATTGGAAGGTTAGACAACCCTCAGTCCAGGAGAGCTCATGCTGCTACCCCTTCCGACTCCCGCCGAAATGTCCGTGTGGGACAGGGAAACCATCCACACCATAGGCATCCCCGGCCTCACCCTCATGGAATCCGCCGCGCGTGAAGCCGTCAACGTCCTGCTGGAAGAGTACGGCGATGTGGACGGTGCAACCATCTACTGCCTCGCCGGTTCCGGCAACAACGGCGGCGATACGTTTGCCATGGCCCGGACACTTGCCGACCTCGGCGCCGACGTCACCGTTTTCCACACCCGCCCCAAGAAAGACTACCGTGGCGAGACCCGGTCCAACCTTCTTTGGGCGCAGAAGCTCGGCATCCGCCTTGTTCACATCGCCAACGTCAACCTGGACGCTCTGCCCCAGCCCGACGTCATCGTGGACGGACTGCTCGGCACCGGGTTCCAGGGCGCCCTGCGCGAAGATATTCTTCAACGGGTCCGGACCGTCAATAGGCTGGGAGAGCGCGCCTTTGTCCTGGCCGTGGACATCCCTTCCGGGCTGAACGGGCTGACAGGCAACGCCCAGCCCGAAGCGGTCATGGCCGACGCCACGGCCACCTTCCAGTCGCCCAAGCTCGGCCTGGTCATGCCCGAAGCGCATGCCTACACCGGCACACTTCACGTCTGTCCCATCGGCATCCCGTTGAAGGTTCAGGAAGACAACCCCGCCCGGCACCATCTCATCACCGGCGCGGTCATGGAAACACTGCCCTCGTCGGCACCCGACATGCACAAAGGCACAGCCGGGCACGTCTTGGTGGTCGGCGGCAGCATGGGCCTGACCGGCGCTGCCCACCTGTCCGCCCTTGCCGCTCTGCGCAGCGGGACCGGACTGGCAACCGTGGCCTGCCCCGCCGAACTGGCAGCCTCGGTCAAGGGAGCATCCCCTGAAATCATGACCCTGCCACTGGGCTCGGGCTCGGAGTGGACAGAGGAGATGGCCCAGGAACTCAAGGACGATCTCTCCCGTTTCGACGCCGTGATTCTCGGCCCAGGCCTGGGCCGCGCGCCCGGGGCCATGGCCTTTGCCCTGGAACTGCTCGCCTCCTGCGAACTGCCCATGGTGCTGGACGCGGATGCCCTGTTCGCACTGGCCGCCTTCCCCGAACATCTCAAGACGTTGCCTGAACGGTCTGTGCTCACGCCGCACCCCGGCGAGATGGCGCGACTGCTCGACACCACCATTGCCGACATTCAGGCAGACCGGCTTGGAGCGGCGGACCGTTTCCTGGCCGCCTGCGACACCACCCTCGTTCTCAAGGGCGCGGCCACGCTGGTGGCCGATCCGGACACGGTCTGCGTGTCTCCGTTTGCCGAGCCCAACCTGTCCGTGGGCGGTTCTGGCGACGTCCTGTCCGGCGTTATCGGCACCCTCCTGGCCCGGGGCCTGACGCCCCTGCACGCTGCCTGCGCCGGAGTTTTCTGGCACGGACTGGCCGGACACGCCCTGAACGATGAATTTCCCGCACGCGGAAACCTCGCGTCCGAAATCGCCAACATGCTGCCCCATGCGGCGGCATTCTTCACCAAGGAGCTTGAAACATGCTGACAGCCAAGGACATCATGACCTCTGAGTGCATCACCCTGACCCCGGAAACCGACATCACCGCCGCGGCCGCCATTCTTCTGGACAAGAAGATCAACGGCGCACCGGTGCTGGACGGTGACCAGGTTGTCGGCGTGCTCTGCCAGTCCGACCTGGTGGCCCAGCAGAAAAAGGTCACCCTGCCGTCCTTCTTCACCTTGCTGGACGGGGTATTCCCCCTGTCCTCCCACGATCAGCTGGAACGTGAAATGACCAAGATCTCCGCCCTCAAGGTCGGCGACGCCATGACCCCGGCTCCGATCTTCGTCCATCCGGACACCTCCCTCGAGGATGTGGCCACCATGATGGCCAACGAAAAACTGTACACCCTGCCCGTTGTCGAGGACGGCAAACTGGTCGGCGTAGTCGGCAAGGAAGACGTGCTCAAGACCCTGCTTCAGGGCTAGCCGACGGACCCGAATCGTGAGCCTGACACTGCACCTTCCCGACAGCGACGCCACCGTGGCCCTGGGTCGCACCCTGGCATCGCTTCTGTCCCGAATGGACGCCCCTCCGGCTTTGCTCTTGCAAGGCGACCTCGGATCGGGCAAAACCACGTTGGTCAGGGGTTTTGTGGAATCCCTGCCCGGCGCGGAGGCGGCGGAGGTCTCGAGCCCCAGCTTCAACATCTGCAACCTGTATCCGACCTCGCCCGGCGTGGCCCATTTCGACCTCTACCGGCTCGAAGGCATGCCCCCGGACGACGCCCTGTTCGACTCCCTCGAGGACCCGGACACGATCACCGTGGTGGAGTGGATACAGTTCCTGCCCAGGGAAATGTGGCCGGATCAGGCCCTTTTTCTGGAATGGACCCACTCGGACACTGGACGAAGCCTCGTATTGCATGCGATGGGAGGTGCGGCGCGGGACGTCATTGATGCCCTGCGGCCCGAATGAGAACCGTTTTAGAGAGCAGAATCGAAAAAATGAACATCGTCGTACAAAAGTTCGGAGGCACATCGGTCCGCAACCTGGAATGTCAACGCCAGGTCATGCAGAAAGTCCTGCGCCCCTACCGTGAGGGGAACAAAGTCATTGTGGTTCTGTCGGCCATGTCCGGTGAAACCAACCGACTATTGGGACTGGCCGAGGAGTGGTCGGATAACCCAGATCCCGCTGAAGTGGATTCCCTGGTTTCCACCGGCGAGCAGATTTCCTGCGCCCTCTTTGCCATGCTGCTCAAACAGCAGGGCGTCAAATGCCGCTCCGTGCTCGGTTTCCAGGCTCCGGTCCGGACCGACTGTTGCTACGGCAAGGCCCGCATCACCGATATTGATGAATCCCGACTCAGGGGCATGCTACAGGAATACGACATCCTCGTGGTGGCCGGTTTCCAGGGCTGTGACGACACCGGCCGCATCACCACTCTCGGTCGCGGCGGCTCCGACACTTCTGCCGTTGCCCTGGCCGCGGCCATCAAAGCCGATGTCTGCGAAATCTACACCGACGTTCCGGGCGTGTTCACCACGGACCCGAACCTCTGTGCCGACGCCCGCAAGATCGACCGCGTCTCCTATGACGAGATGCTGGAAATGGCCAGCATGGGAGCCAAGGTCCTCCAGATCCGCAGCGTCGAGTTTGCCAAGAAATACAATGTAACCGTTCATGTCCGCTCTACCTTTTCCGACGAGCCGGGCACTATAGTCACGCAGGAGGATGAAAACATGGAAGCCGTCATGGTCTCGGGTATCGCATACGACAAGGATCAGGCTCGCATTACGCTGATACACGTGCAGGACAATCCCGGTGTTTCCGCCCAGATTTTCTCCCCCCTGGCAGAGAAAAAGATTCTCGTGGACATGATCGTCCAGAACCCGTCCAAGGACGGCCTGACCGACATGACCTTCACCGTACCCCGCTCCGATGTGAAGCAGACCATCAAGACGCTGGAAGAGCTCAAATACGAAATCGGCTACGAAGAGCTATCCAGCAACCTCAATGTCGCCAAGGTGTCGATTATCGGCGTCGGCATGCGTAACCATTCCGGCGTGGCCTCCAAGGCCTTCCGGGCGCTTGCCGATGAGAACGTAAACATCCTGATGATCAGCACCTCGGAGATCAAGATCACCTGCTTGGTCGACGACAAGTACACCGAACTGGCCGTACGCACACTCCACAAAGCCTTCAACTTGGAGGAAGGCAAACACATCGAGTAGCCGATGCAAAAAATCACCATATACGACACGACCCTGAGAGATGGAGCCCAAGCCGAAGAACTGAACCTGACCACCCAGGACAAGATCCGCATAGCGCAGAAGCTGGACGAACTGGGCATTCACTATATTGAGGGCGGCTGGCCCGGCTCCAATCCGACTGACAGGAGATTTTTCGAGGAAATTAGGTCCTACACCTTCAAAAACGCCAAGCTGGCCGCCTTCGGATCCACGCACATGGCCAAGTTCACGCCTGAAAAGGACCCGAACCTGGCCGGTTTGCTCGCGGCGGAAACCCCGGTGGTAACCATCTTCGGCAAGACCTGGGACATCCACGCCACCGTAGCCCTGGGCGTTCCCCTGGAGCGCAACCTCGAACTGATCGCCAACTCCGTGGCTTATCTGAAGGCGCGTGTGGACGAGGTCATCTTCGATGCCGAGCACTTCTTCGACGGGTTCAAGCGCAACCCGGAGTATGCCATAAAAGCCCTGGCCGCAGCGCTCGAAGCCGGTGCCGACCGCCTTGTCCTCTGCGACACCAACGGTGGCTCCCTGACCAGCGAGATCGGCCACGCCGTGGCCGAGGTTCGCAAGAAGCTGCCCGAGGCCAGCCTGGGCGTCCATGCCCACAACGACTCCGAACTGGCCGTTGCCAATTCCCTGGAAGCGGTCCGCCTCGGCGCGGTCCAGGTCCAGGGTACGATCAACGGCTACGGGGAGCGGTGCGGCAACGCCAACCTTTGCTCGGTCATACCCAATCTGGAACTCAAGATGGGCTTTGATGTCATCGGCAAGGAGAACCTGACCAAGCTTCAGCCGATCTCGAACTTCATCAGTGAAATCGCCAATCTGCGTCCGTTCATGCGCCAGCCTTTCGTGGGCTCCTCCGCTTTTGCCCACAAGGGCGGCATCCACGTCAGCGCGATCCTCAAGGACGCACGCACCTACGAGCACATCCCGCCCGAAACCGTGGGCAACGAGCGGCGCGTGCTTCTCTCGGACCAGGCGGGCAAGTCCAACATCCTGTTCAAGGCCCGCGAACTGGGCTACGAACTGGCCAAGGACGACCCCACGGTGGACCGCCTGCTCAAGGAACTGAAAATCAAGGAGTCCATGGGCTACGAATACTCCGTTGCCGACGCCTCCTTCGAACTCATGCTCCGCCAGGCCTTGGGCAAACCGCTCGACTACTTCCATTTCCGCCACTTCTTCGTGGTGGACGCCAAGCGCGAGGAAGATCCGGAACCCATGTCCGAAGCCACGGTGATTGTGGACGTGAAAGGCCAGCAGGAACATACCGCGGCCACCGGCATGGGGCCGGTCAACGCCCTGGACCAGGCTTTGCGGAAAGGACTCGAACGGTTCTACCCCCGTCTGGCCGAAATCCGACTCCTCGACTTCAAGGTCCGCGTCCTTTCCGGCGCGGTGCGCGACACCGGCGGCACGGCCTCCTTTGTCCGCGTCCTGGTCGAATCCGGCGACGGAACCGACCGGTGGACCACCATGGGTGTGTCCCACAACATCATCGAGGCGTCCTGGCAGGCCGTGGTCGACGGCATCAACTACAAGCTCTTCAAAGATGAAATGACGGAGGCGTAAGCAGCCTCCGGCGGCCGGGGGAAGGGGAAGGAAAAACCTTTCAAGAAAGGTTCTTTCCTTCCCCTTCCCCCGGACCCCCATCCCCATCCTTTTCCAAAGCTTTTTAGCGCCGCTTCGCGGGGCAACAGCACAAAACAAGGCCCCCGGCTCGAACTGAGCCGGGGGCCTTTCTTTCTTCATCTTATGGAGCGATTCGGGTGGCAAAGCCACCCGGCAGCGGCTCTCTCCCCTGCCGCCAAACCACTCTCGGAATAGGCTTTCGAGAGTGGTGTAGCTGTGCATTTTCTTCCTGGGGGCTTTCGCCGCAGTGTAGTGGGCCTACATGAGGACGAAAGCCCCCTGGAAAAAATGTGCAGATGCGCCGCTATCGGAAGCCGCCCTACATCGGAGCTGCTTTCTTAATCAACCGCAGAAGCTGATTGGTGAAACCGGCTTCATTGTCGTACCAAATGATGAGCTTGAGCTGGGTTCCGCCCATGACGCGGGTCAGGGAGCTGTCCACCACGCCGCCGAAAGTGGAGCCCATGAAGTCCACGGACACCAGCGGCTCGTCGGTGTAGCCCATGGAGTCGTTGGCCGCCGCCTTGAGAGCCGCGTTGGCTTCCTCAGCGGTGGTCTCCTTTTTCAGCTCGCAGACCAGGTCCACCAGGGAGACGTTGGGAGTGGGCACGCGGATGGCCATGCCGTCCAGGATGCCGTTCAGCTCGGGAATGACCAGGCCGACGGCCTTGGCCGCGCCGGTGGTCGTGGGAACCATGTTCACGGCGCAGGCACGCGCACGGCGCATGTCCTTGTGGGAACCGTCCAGAATGCGCTGGCTCATGGTGTAGGAGTGCACGGTGGTCATGATGCCGTGCTTGATGCCAAAGGTGTCGTTGATGACCTTGGCCACCGGAGCGAGGCAGTTGGTGGTGCAGGAAGCATTGGAAATGATTTTGTGCTCGGGCTTGAGCTCTGCATCGTTGACGCCGACGACCACGGTCACATCGGCGTTCTTGCCGGGAGCGGAGATGATCACCTTCTTCGCGCCGCAGGCCAGATGTTTTTCGCAGCTCTCGCGGTCGGTGAACTTGCCCGTGGTCTCTATGACCAGATCACAGCCCAGGTCGCCCCAGGTCCATTCGCCGGGCGCATTGCGGGTCACCTTGACCGCTTTGCCGGCCATGACGAAACCGTCCTCGGTCGGCTGCACGTCCGGGAAGCGACCGTGCACGGAGTCGTATTTCAGCAGGTGAGCGAGGTCTTCGTTGGAGGCACGCGCGTTGACGGCCACCAGTTCAAGGTCGGTCTCCTCCGCCAGCAGCCGGGCCAGATAACGGCCAATGCGTCCAAATCCGTTCAAACCTATTTTCGTCGCCATGCCGGGTCCTCCTGTTGGTATGCGAGTATTCTCTTAATACGGGGTTATAGGGCAACAACCATACTGTGACGATGATTTTACGTCAACGGGGTTCACGAAATCGTATGTTCCAGCGTTTCCAGG
Source organism: uncultured Pseudodesulfovibrio sp. (assembly GCF_963662885.1). NCBI lineage: Bacteria > Pseudomonadati > Thermodesulfobacteriota > Desulfovibrionia > Desulfovibrionales > Desulfovibrionaceae > Pseudodesulfovibrio > uncultured Pseudodesulfovibrio sp. Next base: position 125,203 of record NZ_OY760065.1, on the reverse strand, counting down.
CTCTCTCGATCCGTGAAGTCGAAATGCAACGGGGTCAGGGTGATGTGTCCCTGGGTCAGCAATGCGCGGTCACGATCCGGGCTGATGCGGCTGGGCGGAATGGCTCCGCTGAGCCAGTAGTACGGCCGGCCGCGCGGGTCCTGTCGGGTGTCGTAGACATCGTCGTATGACGCCCGCGTATGCGGACACAGAACCATTTCCTTGGCCTCCTCAATGGGACAATCCGGAAAATTGAGGTTGAGCACGCGTTTGCGCGGCAGCTCGGACCAGGGAATTTTGGGCAGCAGTTCGGCGCAGAAGCGTGCCTGCCCGCTCAGGTCCACGGGGTTGAAATTGTCCATGGACACGGCCATGGACGGAATTTCCATGAGCGCGCCCTCAGTGGCCGCGGACACCGTTCCGGAATAGAGGATGTCGACGCCCACGTTGGCACCCGCGTTGATTCCGGACAGGACCAGATCGGGCTTTTCGTCGAGCAGCGTGGACAGGCCGAGCTTGACGCAGTCTACGGGCGTGCCGTAAACGCCCTGCCCCACAAAGCCGTTCTCCTTGAACTCCTTGACCCGAAGCGGCAACGCCAGGGTCACTGCATGTCCCACGGCGGACTGTTCGGTAACCGGAGCGACCACATGCACGTCGTGACCGGCTTCTTTGAGGGCAAAATACAGGGCGCGCAGGCCTATGGCCTGGATACCGTCATCGTTGGCGAGCAGAATATTCATTACGTCTCCGCCTGCAAGCTAGGATTTGACAATACGTGTGAAATCAGGTTCATAACCTTGAGCGGGCCGAGCAGCACCGCACCGGTCCGTTTTCCGCACATACTGTAGTGATACGCGTATGGGCGAGGTACCTCAACATCTCACCAATGGCAAGATCAGTGGGCAAAAAGTCGCAATATATCCAGTCTCTTTCTCCGGGCCAACCCGTAGACGACCTCTTTCTTCTGGCCGGGGCCAATCAGGCTCAATCCAAGAACGGCCCTTACTGGAACCTCTCGTTCCAGGATGCAACCGGGTCCATCGACGGCAAGATCTGGAGCCCCAAGAGCCTGGAGTACCCCACCCTGGAGCCGGGCTGCATGGTCCGTGTCCGCGGGTTCGTGGAAAGCTATCGCGACAAGAACCAGCTCAAGGTGGATCAGATGGATCTGCTCGCCCCCTCCACACCGGGCATAGACCTGTCTGACTTCCTGCCCGCGTCCAAAACCCCGCCGGATGTGTTGATGGAGGCCCTGGAAGACCTGGTCACCGAGCACATGCGCCACAAGCCGTGGAAGACGTTTTGCCGCAAGGTCCTGACCCATGAGGATATCCGCACCCGATTGCTGAAAGCGCCCGGCGCCAAGACCGTGCACCACGCCTACGTGGGCGGTCTGCTGGAGCATACCCTGGGCGTGGCTCGCGCATGCATGGCCCTGTGCGACGTCTACCCGAATCTCGACCGCCAGACCCTGCTGGCCGGAGCCATCTTCCACGACCTGGGCAAGGCCTGGGAGCTGTCCGGCGGCCTGACCAATGACTACACCGACGAAGGGCGGCTCTTCGGCCACATCCAGATCGGCATGGAAAAGCTGGAGCCGTTTCTGACCCGCAGCCCGCGCCTCGAAGCGAGCCTCAAGATGCACCTCAAGCATCTGATCACCAGCCACCACGGCGAACACGAGTTCGGCTCTCCCGTACGGCCCAAGACGCCTGAGGCGTTCGTCCTGCACTTCGCCGACAACATGGACGCCAAGCTGAACATCATAGACCAGGCTTACGCAGACATGGACAAGACCGGAGCAGACTGGTCGCCCTACATGCGCTTCCTCGAACGCAACGTCTTCCGGCCGGAGCCCACCCCCGACAACGCCAAAAAGCAGAACGCGAAAGCGGAGAACCAATGTTTATTACCTTTGAAGGCATAGAGGGGACAGGCAAATCCACCCAGATCACCAGGGTCCGGGAATATTTCGAAGCTCAGGGCAGGGAGGTCTTCCAGACTCTTGAACCGGGCGGCAGCCGCATCGGCCGGGACCTGCGCAAGATGCTCCTACATGTGGACAACAAGGAAATCACCCCCATCACCGAGCTGTTTCTGTACCTGGCCGATCGCGCACAGCACGTGGGCCAGATCATCCGGCCCGAGCTTGAGGCGGGTAAGGTCGTGCTCTGCGACCGCTTCGCGGATTCGACCATAGTCTATCAGGGATACGGGCGCGGCCTGGACACCGTCATGCTTCGTGAACTCAATGAGGTGGCCGTGGACGGCCTGTGGCCCGATCTGACCATTGTCCTGGACATCGACCCTGAAGTCGGCTTGAAACGCGCCACCCTGCGCAATATCGAAGACGGCAAGGCCAAGGAGGAAGGACGGTTCGAGGCCGAGCACCTGTCCTTCCACAACCGGATCAGGGAGGGCTACCTGACCTGGGCGGCCTTCAATCGCGACCGTATGCGCGTGGTCAACGCCTCGGGCACGCCCGACGAAGTATTTACGCAGATCAAGGCCGTGATCGAGGCCGGTGAAAGCAAGACGGCCTGATCCGCATCCTGCTCTTTTTGCACAATAGTTCCTGGTAACTTCCCGGCTTTGTGCTATGGTGCAACCAGAATGGCGGTTGCTCCTTTTCCGTCAAACAAACTCCGGAATCGCATGTCGGCTGAATTCCTACAGAAAAAGACTGGCCCCCTGTCCATTGCAGCCATTTTGGACACGGCTAAGACACTACTGCTCCTGACTATCGTTGTCTGGTTGCTCATCATGGGTTCCCAAAGACTGGGCTACAACTGGCAGTGGTACCGCATCCCGCAATATATCTGGACGTATACGGATCAGGGATTCACCTGGGGGCCGCTCATGGAGGGCCTCGGAGTGACCTTCCAGATCACGTGCATCAGCCTGATCCTCATGCTGGTCATCGGTATGGCCACCGCATTGATGCGCATGTCGAACTCCTGGGCGGCCAAAGGCGTGGCCAGAGGCTACATGGAGCTGATCCGCAACACCCCCCTGCTCATCCAGATTTTCTTCATCTATTTTGTCATCGCGCCCATTCTAGGCATTTCCGCCTTCCGCTCGGCGGTCATCGCGCTCAGCCTGTTCGAAGGCGCCTATGCCTCGGAGATTTTCCGAGCGGGCATCACCTCCATCGACAAGGGCCAATGGGAGGCTGCCAAGAGCCTCGGCATGGGGCCGTACGCCATGTATCGACACATCATCCTGCCCCAGGCCGTGCGGCGGGTGCTGCCACCCCTGACCAGCCAGGCCGTGTCTCTGATCAAGGACTCGGCCCTGGTGTCGACCATTGCCATCCTGGACTTGACTCAGCGTGGTAGAATGATTGATGCGGAAACATTTCTGACTTTCGAAATTTGGTTCACCGTCGCCGCCATCTACCTCGTGGTCACCCTGGCCCTGTCCGGGGTGGTCTGGTTGCTGGAGCGACGGTTCAACGGCCTCAAGGCCTAAACAGCAAAGGAGCTCGCATGACCATCTGGAGAGCTACGAAGATCGGCGGAGTGATCATGATCGCCATTCTCGGCGTATCGCACGTCACCTTTGCCCAGGAATCCTGTAAATAACCACTGACCCGGCTCTGACGCCGACCAAGGAGAAGCCCAATGAAACGCATCCTGGCCATAGCCACACTTTTCATCCTGCTCGTATCCGCCTTCGGATGCAGCCAGGAACCCATCCAGAAGAAAACCGACAAAAACGCCCCGGCCGCAAGCGCAACCACTGCCGAATCCGGCAGCCAGTTGGACACCATCCTTAAACGCGGGACGATCCGGGTCGGCTTCGACACCTTCAAGCCCTGGGCCATGAAGGACAAGAACGGCGACTACATCGGCTTCGAGATCGAGGTTGCCCGCCAGCTGGCCGAAGACATGGGCGTAAAAGTCGAATTCGTGCCCACCAAATGGTCCGGTATCATCCCGGCCCTGCTGACCGGCAAGTTCGACATCATCATCGGCGGCATGTCCGTCACTCCCCAGCGCAACCTCAAGGTGAACTTCTCCCTGCCCTACGAATATTCGGGCATGTCCATCGTAGCGAGCAAGAAGCTCGCCGAAGGTCGCAGCACCATCCAGGACTTCAACAACCCGGCCACGACCATCGCCGTGCGCCTTGGCACCACTGCAGCCGAAGCGGCCAAGAACTTCCTGCCCAAGGCCAAGATCCTCTTCTTCGACGAGGAATCCCAGACCATCCAGGAACTGCTCAACGAGCGTGTCCACGCCGTGGTCGCCTCCAACCCGCTGCCGATGAACCTGTCCAAGGAATACGCGGACCAGCTCTTCCTGCCCCTCAAGGACGACTTCACCAGGGAACCCATCGCCTTTGCCGTGAAGAAGGGCGACCCCGACTTCCTGAACTGGCTGAACAACTGGGTCCGCGTGACCATGAGCAAGGGCTGGCTGCAGAACCGTTACGAATACTGGTTCTTCACCAACGACTGGGAAAATCAGATCCAGTAACAGAGCCGGCTTCTTGTCTTCGACCACAGAAAAGCGCCTGAAGATCACCCTGCTGGACGCCGCCATCCTGGCGGCTCTGGCAGGGGCCTTCGGCTATATCATTTTCAAGGCCGCCACCGGGCTCAACTACCACTGGAACTGGGAGGTCATTCCCCAGTTCCTCCTGCGTTATGACGAAAAAAGCGGGTATTGGGTCCCGGGTCTGCTGACCAAGGGGCTGTTCACCACCATCCGTCTGTCGGTCTGGTCCGGCCTGCTGGCCATCATTTTAGGCGTCTTTATCGGGTTGTTCCGGGTCAGCCCGAGTCTGTTCAAACGCCAGGTGGGCGCAGTCTATGTGGGGCTTATCCGCAACACCCCGCCCCTGGTGCTCATTTTCGTCTTCTATTTTTTCATCGGCGACCAGATCATGACCCTCCTTGGAGTGGAGCATCTGATCTACGGGTTGTCCGACGACGCACGAGAGGTCTTGGGCTGGTTCTTCGGTCCCATGAACAGGTTCCCGCGCTTCCTGTCCGCCCTGCTCACCCTAGCCTTGTTCGAGGCCGCCTATATCGCGGAGATCGTCCGCGCGGGCATCGACTCCGTGGAGCCCGGCCAGTGGGAGGCGTCGGCCTCCACCGGCATGACTCGCTTCCAGACATTGCGCCACGTCATACTGCCCCAGGCCCTGCAACGCATGTTGCCAGCCCTGGCCGGACAGTTTATATCTATTGTGAAGGACTCGGCTATCGTCTCCGTCATCTCCATAGAAGAGCTGACGTTTCAGGCCCAGCAACTCATGACAACCACATATCGGAGCTTCGAAATCTGGATCCTGGTACTGGTCATGTATTTCGTGCTCACATTCTTGTGCTCCCTGATAGTACGCAAACTTGAACTGACGCTGAGCAGGTGATGCGATATGTTCAACACATTGAAAAAAGCATTTGGAAAAAACACTGACGGAATGCCCGAAAACGACGCACCCGCCAAACCGTTCGACATGGAGGCGTTTCATATGAACGACATCAAGGTCTATGCACTTTCTACCTGCATTCACTGCAGGAATGCCAAAAAATATCTGGATGAATGCGGCGTGAAGTACGACTGCGTCCACGTAGATGAGTTGACCGGCGACGAGCGCAAGCAAATCGTCAAGGAAGTCAAGGAACGCAACCCCGCTGTCTCCTTCCCGACCATTGTCATCCACGACAAGGTCATCGTCGGCTTTCACAAGGATCAGATCGACAAGGCTCTCAAAGAGGACTAGCCCATGGACGCCAAGCAGCTGTACGAAATGTTGAAGAAGGTCCAGGAACCCAAGGGCTACTACTTCAACGAAGACATGGATATGACCATGCCCCTGCTGGAGAGCCTGCTGACCAACAAGGAACGCCTTGGCTATATGGCCTGCCCCTGTCGGCTGGCCAATGGCGAGTACGAGGCGGACAAGGACATCCTGTGCCCCTGCGTATACCGCGAGGAGGACGTCAAGGAATACGGCGCCTGCTTCTGCGCACTGTATGTCAGCAAGGAGTTCAACGAAGGCACCATCGAGAAACAGGTGGTTCCCGAACGCAGGCCGCCCGAAAAGATTCTCTTCTAGGTCTTCGCTACAGGAAAGGAAAAGGCCCGCTTAAAGCGGGCCTTTTTTATTTTGAAGCGGTTTTCAGCTCCTCCATGTTGGGGAGCAAATTCTGCCCTTCCTTTTCTTTCTCTTTCACTTCCTTGGAGCATTTTTCCAAAAAGACATAGCGGTATGCCGAAGTCGGGTGTGTGGTTGCGTGGCCAATCGCGTATGGATTGTCAGCCCCCATGCGCCGCCAGAAATTCGGTGCCCCCGTGGAGTCGTACCCGGCCCGTTCCATGAAATACACGCCCATGTAGTCAGCTTCCTGCTCGAAATCCTGGCTGTACAACATACCGGCGGCATTGGCGAAGTTATTGGTATAGACTCCCGTAACTCCGGCGATCAGGCCATCCAGTACGGCACCGATGAAGCGGTTGCCGGCCTGCTTGGAGATGTGTCCCATGACGTTGTGGCCCATTTCATGGCCCACCACCAAAGCCAGTTCATCGTCGTTCTCGACGTAATCCATCATCCCTTTGGTCACGACCACGGAATCGCCGTCGGCATAGGCATTGACCACGGTGTCTTCCGACATGACGACGGCGTAGTCGCATCGCTTGGCCGGATGGGCGTTGAGCGCCACGGGCACTCCATCCCTCTCAACCCAAAAGGATACGGGCTCACCAGTGTTCAATTGCTCGTGGAGTTGGCGGGTGAACTTCGCATAGGCATCGTCACCCGTCTCGACCTTCTCTCCGTTGATCATCAAAACGATGTCGCCGGGCTGGAATCCGGCCGCGGCAGCGGGAGTGTTCGCGAAAACCCGGGTCACCCTGACGCGATCGCCAAGATGCAGGGCGTCTTTGTATGCTTGCCGCCACTCGTCGGGCACGTTGTCCACGGAATTGGTGTCCATGCCGAGATAGTAGGTCACACGGTCCGCGCACAAGGCGGTGCCATGTTCCAGGACAGACAGGGAAACGTCACTGAGGCGCCAGAACTTTTTCATGCGGCTCTCGACGGCCATCCGCTTCTGGATGGCTGCCTCCTTGGCCGCGAGTTCGAGATCGACGTCCGGACGCGCCGTTACCGGGGCGCAACCGGCAAACAGGTAGGGAAGAACAAGAGACAGAAGCAGAAAGACAGCAGGCAGGCGGATCATGGAAGTGTACCTTTGTGCAATGTTAAGATGCATTAAGGTACACTTCCATTAAATCTATATCAAGAGGCAAAACTCCTCTGCACTGCCTGCAACGATTCGGCTACCGCTGCGACAAAGACAGTGCCCGATCCAGATCGTCGATAATGTCGTCCGCATCCTCCAGGCCAACTGAGATGCGCACCAGATCCAGGGGAACGCCGGCGGCTTCCTGCTCCTCGGGAGTGGACTGACCGTGGGTGGTTGATGCCGGATGAATGACCAGGGTCTTTGCATCCAGGATGTTGGCTAGGTGCGAGCAGAGTTCAACGGACTCGATGAACTTGCGGCCCGCTTCCAGTCCGCCCTTGACTCCAAAGCCGAAAACAGCGCCCGGACCGAGCGGGAAGGTATTTTTGGCGCGGTCAAAGTCGGGATGACTCGGCAGTCCGGCATAGTTGACCCATTCCACGGCATAATGCCCTTCCAGGAACTCCGCCACCTTGCGGGCGTTCTCGCAGTGCTGCCGGGCACGCAGAGGCAATGTCTCCATTCCCTGCAGAATCAGGAAGCTGTTTTGCGGGGCAATGGTCGCGCCCGTGTCGCGGAGCATGCCGATACGTACCTTGGTGGTGAATATCGGGCACGGCTCTCCCGAGGGACCGCCCAGCGCTTCCCACAGGTTCATGTCGTGGTAGGTCGGGTCCGGCTCGGTCAGTTCCGGATATTTGCCTCCTGCAGCCCAGTCGAAGTCGCCCTTCTCCACAATGGCACCACCCATGGCCGTGCCGTGGCCGCCCACGATCTTGGTCAAGGAATAGACCGCGATGTCGCAACCGAAATCGAAGGGATTGAAGATGGGCGGCGGTGCCACGGTGGCGTCAAGAATGAAAGGCAGGCCGTGGGCATGGGCCACTTTGGCGATGCCGAGCAGATCGTCAACATTGCAGCGCGGGTTGCCGATGGCCTCGGAATAGACCAGACGGGTGTTCTCGTCGATGGCCGCCTCAAAGTTGGCCGGGTCGGAAGAGTCCACGAAACGCGCCTCGATGCCGAACCGCTTCAGGGTGTGCTCGAACAGGGTCTGGGTCCCGCCGTACAGGTTGGAGCCGCTGACGATGTTCTGTCCGGCGGACACGATGGTCGTGACCGCATAGAAGATGGCGGCCATGCCGCTGGCCGTGGCGATGGCACCAGCCCCGCCGTGCAGGGCGGCCAACCGTTTTTCGAGCACGTCCGTGGTCGGGTTGTTCAGACGGGTGTATATGTAGCCCGGTTCCTTGAGGGCGAACAGGTTGGTCGCGTGCTCGGTGTCGCGGAACAGATAGGCCGTCGTCTGATATATGGGTACTGCGCGGGAGCCGGTCTCATCCGGGGTGTGTCCCGCGTGCAGGGCCACTGTCTGGGGGCCATAATTATTATCTTGCATATTCTCTCTCCTTGAGTCCGGGCGAAAATGTTGCCCGTTTGACAAATAAAATGCGCCTTCGCCCCTGTCTTGGCAAGGGCGAGACACATAGCGATTCTTTATCTGCGCCATAAGCGCGTGGAAATGGAGCGGACCAGTTGTGATTCCGGGCAGGAACGGCTTTCAACACGGCATGGGAAAGGCGAGACGAAACATCCCGTATTTCGCGGAGATAAGGATCAGCGAAAATCCCCTGTTTCGAATCCGGAGCTGGCCGAAGCGGGGATCAATCCTTGAGGCCGGTCTTTTCGAACCAGGTCGAGAACGCCGCCTGGGCGCGCTTGCCGTAAGCTTCCTTCCTGAGCTTTTTCTTGATCCTGCCTTCAAGGCCGGGCATGAGCCCGAAATTGACGTTGGACGGTTGGAATTGCTTGTCGGGCTTGGTCCGCAGATGATTCATGAGCGCGCCGAGAGCCGTCTCGACCGGAGGTTCTGGCAGTTCCTCGCCACGCAGACGCCGTGCCATGGACAGGCCGAGCCACAAACCGCAGGCAGCCGACTCCAGGTACCCTTCCACTCCGGTGATCTGACCGGCCAGATATACACCAGGCCGATTTTTCAGCTGCAGGGTCTCGTCCAGGACTTCCGGTGCGTTGACATAGGTATTGCGGTGGATGGACCCCAGACGCAGAAATTCAGCGTTTTCCAGCCCCGGGATCATGCGAAAAATACGTTTTTGCTCCGGATACTTGAGCTTGGTCTGGAAGCCCACCAGATTAAAGGCGGTCTTGTCCGCGTTCTCGGTGCGCAGCTGGACAATGGCGAACGGCCGCTCGCCGGTCCGCGGGTCCGTGAACCCGACGGGCTTGAGGGGACCGAAGGCCAGGGTCATCTCTCCGCGCTCGGCCATGGCCTCCACAGGCAGGCAGGCCTCGAAATGGACTTCTTTCTCGAACTCGCGCGGCTTGACCTTTTCCCCTGCCAGCAGCTCAGCCACAAAGGCCTTGTATTCGGCCTCATCCATGGGGCAGTTCAGGTAGTCGTCGTCCTCCGGCTTCCAGCGTGAGCCCCAGAAGGCCTTGTCGAAACCGACCGAGTCGCGCGATACAATGGGAGCTATGGCATCATAGAAATAGAGTCGCTCATCGCCAACGGCCGCCATCAGGCTTTCGGTCAGCTCAGGGCTGGCCAAAGGACCGGCGGCGATAATCACCGCGTCGCATCCCTTGAGAGCGTCATCGTCCAGGGAGGCGATTTCACAGCGTACCACGGTGATCAGCTCGTGATCTTCGATCTTTGTGGTGATGTATTCGGAGAACAGGGTCCGGTCCACGGCCAGGGCACCGCCTGCCGGGACACGGGTGGCAAAGGCCGCCTCCATGACGAGACTGCCCAGACTCTCCATCTCCTCTTTAAGGAGACCGATGGCCGCCGCTGGGCCGGTCGCCCGGAAGGAATTGGAACAAACCAGCTCGGCCAGTCCGTCCTCGGAATGTGCCTCGCTGCGTTTCTCCGGCTTCATCTCGAAAAGGGTCACCGACACCCCGGCATTCGCCAACTGCCAGGCGCAGTCGCACCCGGCCAGGCCGCCGCCAACGATCACCACTTCTGCCATTTCCCCTCCCTGATATCGTTTACGTCCGCCGCAATATGCCGTATAGGTGGCGTGATGGCGAACCTGCGGAATTTCTTATGACAAAACCACTGCTGGACATACGTGAGCTGACAACCTGCTTTTCCTCCGCCCAGGGCATTGCCAAGGCGGTGGATAACGTCAGCCTTTCCTTTATGCAAGGAGAAACCCTGGCCATCGTCGGCGAATCGGGCTGCGGAAAGACCGTGCTCGCGCTGTCCATCCTCGGTCTCATACCCGATCCCCCGGGCCGCGTCACGGACGGGACCATCCTGTATCGGGACAAGGACCTTCTGGGCATGTCCGAGCACGAACTCATGCACGTTCGCGGCAACGCCATCTCCATGATCTTTCAGGAACCCATGACTGCGCTCAATCCGGTCTTCCGCATCGACGACCAGATCGCCGAGCCACTCAGGCTGCATCAGGGGTTCGGCAAGCGCGAGGCTCTGGAAAAGGCCGTGGACGCTCTCAAGCTGGTGGGCATCCCCAACCCGGCCAAGATAGCCAAGTCCTATCCGCATGAGCTGTCCGGCGGCATGCGCCAGCGGGTCATGATCGCCATGGCCCTGGCCTGCAACCCGGATATCCTCATCGCCGACGAACCGACCACCGCCCTCGATGTGACCATCCAGGCCCAGATTCTCGACCTTATGGACGAGTTGACGCAACGCATGAACGGTTCGCTCATGCTCATAACACACGACCTCGGCGTTGTTGCCCGCATGGCCCAGCGCGTGGTGGTCATGTACTCCGGCAAGATAGTCGAACTGGCCGGAGCGAACGACCTCTACGCCGAACCGCTGCACCCTTACACCAAGGGGCTGCTCGCCTCCATGCCCTCCCTGGGCGAGACAAGAGCGCTCAACCCCATTCCCGGCATTGTCCCGTCCATCTTCGACCTGCCTCAAGGGTGCCGGTTCCATCCGCGCTGTCCCAAGGCATACAAGAAGTGCTCGCTCATGCTTCCCCCGCTCTATGAACCGCAACCGGGCCGCAAGGTCCGCTGCTGGCTCTACGAGGACTAGCCCATGGCCCTGCTCGAACTGATCGACGTCACCAAGCACTTCAAGGTCTCCGGCGGCCTGTTGGGGCTGAAAACCGGCACCGTGCGCGCCGTGGACGGCGTGAGCCTGAGCGTGGAACGCGGCCAGACCCTGGGTCTGGTTGGCGAATCCGGGTGCGGCAAATCCACTTTGGCCAAATGCATCATGGGGCTGGAGCCTGTCACTTCGGGCGAGGTCATTTTCGGCAACCGTTCCATCGACGCATGGGACGAGAAGAAGCTGCGCTCCAAAATGCAGATGATCTTCCAGGACCCGTATTCTTCCCTGAACCCGCGTCAGAAGATCGCCTCCATCATCCGCGAAGGCCTGGACATCCACGACATCGGCACCAGGGAAGAACGGCGCGAGAAGGTAGATCAACTGCTCAAGCTGGTCGGCCTGCGGGCGGAACACGGCAAGCGCTACCCCCACGAATTTTCCGGCGGCCAGCGCCAACGCGTAGCCGTGGCCCGGTCCCTGGCGCTCGACCCCAATCTGGTGGTCTGCGACGAACCGGTATCCGCCCTGGACGTGTCGGTCCAGGCGCAGGTCCTCGGCCTGCTCAAGGACCTGCAAAAAAGATTGAATCTGACCTACGTGTTCATCTCGCACGACCTGTCCGTGGTCAGCCATATCTGTGACCGTGTCGCGGTCATGTACCTTGGACGCATCATGGAGATCGGCGAAAGCCGGACCCTGTTCAACGACCCGAAGCATCCATACACGAAGGCCCTGCTCTCCGCGGTGCTCAGGCCAGACCCGACGGACAGGCCCGAACGCATCGCCCTGACCGGCGACCTGCCCAGCCCCATGAATCCGCCCACGGGCTGTCCTTTCCACCCCCGCTGCCCCGAAGCCTTCGACAAATGCAGAAACGGGCGCCCCGAACTCATGGACCAGCCGGACGGCATGCAGGTGGCCTGCTGGCTCTGCGGCGAATAACTGTACCGCCTCTCCCGAAGGCCATCTGTATCTGGACCCGACCGCCCTGTTGGGGCATGATGCGCCTTCACTCAAACATCAAGGAGCGAACATGATAACCCGAGATGAAGCCTTTGCTCTGCTCAAGGAACACAACAGCGAAACCAGCCTGATCAATCACGCCCTGGAATCCGAGGCCGTCATGCGCGGACTGGCCCGGAAGCTCGGCAAGGACGAGGAGTTGTGGGGCATTACCGGCCTGCTGCACGATCTGGACTACGCCGTAACCAAGGAACTGCATGACCGCCACGGCCTGGACACCGTTGCGCTGCTTGAAGGCAAACTCCCGGTCGAGGCCCTGGACGCCATCCGCCGCCACGCAGGCGAGATGAACGGGGCAGAAGATCCTCAGACAGATTTTGATTTTGCCCTGCGCTGCGGCGAGACCGTCACCGGCATGGTCCACGCGGGTGCGCTGGTTCGTCCGACCAAGATCGACGGCATGAACCCCAAAAGCCTCAAGAAGAAGATGAAGGACAAGGCGTTCGCAGCCAGCGTCAACCGAGACTGTATCCGCGAGTGCGACAAGATCGGCCTGGAGCTGGGCGAATTCCTGCAAATCGCCATCGACTCGGTGTCCGGTATTGCCGACCAGGTGGGGCTGGCCGCAGACTAGCTCCGGTTGCACGGCCACCGGTTTTGTATTACTCCTGTGATCCGGCCCGGAGGCCGGATTGACCTCCCCGACATGTACCAAAAACAGGAGCTTGCGTGGCCTCACTGACCGAGCCGTTCGCCTCGGGCGATTCCTTTCTACACGGCATGGACCCACGCGTCCGACTGCTGGCAGCACTGGTTCTGACCTTGCCCATGGCCCTGCTTCCCGAACTCAAACCAGCCTGGTTGGCTTTGGCCGCCGGGCTGGTTCTGGTCAAGATGGCCCGGTTGAACATGCTCCTGGTGCTCAACCGGCTCATGGTGGTCAATCTGTTCATTGCCTTTCTTTGGTTCTTCCTGCCGTTTTCGGTGCCGGGCGAGCCGGTTTTCGATCTCGGTCCGCTTCACGCCACGGCGCAGGGTATCGACCGTGCGCTGCTGATCACGGTAAAATCCAACGCCATCGTCATCAGCCTGATGGCCCTGCTCGGAACCATTTCCATCCAGAACCTGGGCCCGGCCCTGCAGCAACTGGGCGTACCCGACAAGCTTTGCCACATCCTGCTGTTCACACACCGCTACATATTTTCCATATACCAGGAATACACGACCATGCGTCAGGCCATGCGGGCGCGAGGGTTCAAACCGCGCACTGACACGCACACCTACCGTTCCTTCGCCTGGCTGGTGGGCATGCTCCTGGTCAAGAGCTGGGACCGCGCGGAACGGGTTCATGGAGCGATGCTTTGCCGTGGGTTCAGAGGCCGCTTTTATACCCTGACCGCATTCAGGACCCGGCCCGGCGATTACCTGTTCCTGCTGGCCTGCGCAGCGCTGAGTGCCGGCCTGATCTACATCGGATTCATCCAAGGGAGACCGCTTTGAGCCACGCCGTCATTGAACTTTCGGATATTTCATACGCTTTTCCGGGACGCGGGGAGACTCTCAAGGGACTGAACTTCCACCTCCACCCCGGTGAAAAACTCGGCCTGTTCGGCCCCAACGGTGCGGGCAAATCCACCATGCTGCACATACTCATGGGCCTGCTCACCCCGGACAAGGGAGAGGTCACCCTGTTCGGAGCCCCCATGTCCGAACCCAAGGCTTTCGAGACCGCCCGGCTCAAGATCGGTTTTCTCTTCCAGCACTCGGACGACCAGCTCTTCTGCCCCACGGTTCTGGATGACGTCGCCTTCGGCCCGCTCAATCAGGGACTGAGCCGAGAGGAAGCCATGGAACGCGCGCACGAGGCTTTGAAAACAGTCGGTCTGGCAGGTTTCGAGGACCGGGTACCGCACAGGTTGTCCGGCGGCGAAAAGAAGCTGGTAGCCCTGGCCACCATTTTATCCATGCGCCCCGAGGTACTGGTTTTGGACGAACCCACCACCGGGCTCTCGCCCGAGGCCAAGGACCGGTTGGTGGATATCCTGAAAAAGCTGGACATGGCCCGGCTGGTGGTCTCCCACGACCCAGACTTTCTGACCGCGACCACGGACCGCCTGCTGGCCATGCGGGACGGCCGCATCCAGCCCGGCGAACTCAAGCCCCACAGCCATGTCCATGTACACGAGGAAGGGGACGTGCCCCATCAGCATTAAGAGGAAATCAGCAGACCGCGCAGCAGACCTTCTCGATCTTTTCCCGAAGTTGCTGGGCGCTGAATGGTTTGACCACGTAGTTGGACACGCCGAGCTTGATGGCCTCCAGGACGTTTTCACGAAAGGCCTCGGCGGTTATCATGATGAAGGGCAAGCACTTGTAATCAGGATGCTTGCGGACGAGACTCAGAAGCTCCTGACCGCTCATTCCGGGCATCTTGTGATCGGACAAAATCAGATCAATAGTTTCCCGCTGGATGATCTCCCAGGCAGGTTTGCCGTCATCGGCAGTGATCACGTTCTTGAAACCCAACTCCTTCAAGTCGGCCTTGATGATCCGCCGCATGGTACTGGAATCGTCCACCACCAAAATCCGCATATCCGTGTTAAGTTGCATCTTCCCCATTGTCGTTCGACCTGGCCTCCAAAGGCGTGTCGCCCCCTTTTGAATTGAGCTTTCACTATACAGGGAATCGGGTCGGGCAACAACCCGATTAGAAAGGGTACGGGACTGAAAAAAATAAACCCTGAACCCTTGGCTTTCCGAAATAAGAACCTATTATGAAGCCACACCCCGCCGAATTCGGTCAACCTGCAACAAAATCCCGCTCCATGCCGAACAACGATCTCACCGCGCAGATGTCGCACTCCCCCACCAGAACCATCTGGAAGCTGGCCTGGCCCCAGCTGATCATGACCATGTTCCACGTGCTGATCGGTATGACGGACGTGTGGGTGGCCGGATATATTTCCCGTGAGGTCCAGGCATCGCTGGGCATCATCACCCAGTCCCTGTTCTTTCTGCTGGTGGTGGCCATGGCCGTCGCCAACGGCGCGGTGGCGGCCATCAGCCAGTCCATCGGAGCCGGATTGGAAAAACGGGCCATGCGTTACGTGGGGCTGTGCCTCATCCTGGCCTGCCTGCTCGGAGCCGTGTTCCTGGTCGTTGGCCTGCCGCTCAAGGATCTGCTCCTGGCCGCCCTCCAGGTTCCTGAGGCCATGCGCCCGGTCACCCATTATTTCCTGACCGTGTTCCTGCTCCTGCTGCCGCCCTACTACATGCTGCTCATCACCAACGCCATTTTCCGAGCCCGCAAGCAGGTCTTTTACCCGCTCTACTGCATGATCATCGTCACCAGCCTGAACACGGTGCTCGATCTCGGTTTGGGATTGGGCTGGTTCGGCCTGCCGAACATCGGGTACAAGGGACTGGCCTGGGCCACCTTCGGCTCGGTCACCTGCGGCGCGATTTTCAACCTGGCCCTGCTGGCCAAACAGGGCCAGCTCAACCCGGCATGTTTCGCGCCCTGGCGCTGGATGAAGCGAGCCACGCCCTACCTTGTCAAAGTGGCCTGGCCCTCGGGGCTCATGCAGGTCGTGTGGCAGTCCGGATATCTGGTCCTGTACGCCATCACCGCCAGCCTGCCCGGCGGTGCCGTCAACGCCCTGGCCGGCATGTCCATCGGACTGCGCATCGAGTCACTGCTGTTCATGCCCGCCATGGCCTTCAACATGACCGCGAGCATCCTCATCGGCCACTATCTCGGAGCGCGGCAACCGCTGGAGGCCAAACGGTTCGGCTTCCGCATCCTGGCCCTCGGGCTGGTGTCCATCTCCCTTTTCGCCCTGGTGGTCTGGCAGTTCATCAATCCGTGGGTGGCCCTGCTCACCCGCGACTCGGCAGTGGCCGCCCAGGCGGTCAGCTACCTCAAGTGGAACATGCTGGCCATTCCCTTCACCCTGACCAGCATGATCCTGGCAGGGGCCTTTAACGGGGCCGGGGCCACCATGTACAACATGCTCATCATGGGCAGCGCCACCTGGGTTCTCCGTCTTCCCCTGGCCTACCTGCTGGGCCACGAGATCATGGACGGGGCCGAAGGCATCTGGATTGCCATGTTCTGCTCGCAGGTCGTGCAGTCGTCCGTGCTGTTCTATTTCTTCAATTTCAAAAACTGGCAGCGTTTCGCCATGATCAAACATCGAAACGGCCAAAAAGGATAAGGATTTTCCATGACCTTGAATTTCGAACCCATTTCACTGGACCAGCAGGACGAATACCACGAATGTCTGACCGGCTGCCCCCAACTGCTGACCAGCGACTTTTCCTTTGCCAACGTCTTCGGCTGGGCCGACCACTACGGCCTGGAATGGGCTTTCCACGGCGGCCTGTGTTTCATTCGCCAGACCAAGCCCGAGACGATCTGCTGGGCGCCTGTGGGCCCGTGGGAGAACTATGACTGGGCCGGCTGCCGAGGCATGACCGAAGGCAAGAAGTTCGTCCGTGTGCCCGAGGCGCTGACCCGGCTGTGGTCCATCGCCTACGGCAACAAGATGACCATCACCGAGAGCCGCGAACACTGGGACTACGTCTATTCCGTGGAGGAACTCATCTCCCTGAAGGGCAAGTCCTTCCACAAGAAAAAGAACCTGCTCAACCAGTTCAAGAAAAACTACCTGTACACCTATGAATCCATGGCCCCCGAGTGCGTGGAGGAAGTCCTGGAGATGCAGGACGAATGGTACAAGTGGTACGAGGAGAACAACCCTTCCGAAGCGCTCAAGGCCGAAAATCACGCCATCACCCGCGTGCTCCAGCACATCGACCAGATCAAGGGGTTGATGGGCGCGACCATCCGGGTGGACGGCAAGGTCATCGCCTACACCGTGGCTGAACCGCTGTGCGAGGACTCGCTGGTCATCCATTTCGAAAAGGGCGACATCCGCTTCAAGGGCGTGTACCAGGCCATCAACCAGATGTTCCTGGAAAACGACGGGGCGGAGTACACCAACGTCAACCGCGAACAGGACCTCGGCGACGAGGGGTTGCGCAAGGCCAAGATGTCCTACAACCCGACTTTCTTCCTCAAAAAATTCGAGGCGGAACTGCTCTAAGCCATGTCTCTGCTCCTGCCCTCCGAGCCTCGCCCGAGGCTGGTTGTCCTCGGTTTGGACGGCCTGCCGTTCGACCTCGCCCGTTCCTTGAGCGCCTCCCTGCCCAATCTGGGCAGACTGACGCGGGACGCGACCTCGGTCCGCGCGGAACTGCCCGAGCTCTCCCCGGTGAACTGGACCTCCTTTTACACCGGGGAAGGCCCGGAGACGCACGGCATCTTCGGCTTTTCGCACCTGGACCCGCGGACCTATGGCCTGCGTGTCGCACAGGCCACGGATGTTTCCTGTCCGACCCTATTCGACCGGCTCGGTGAGCGCGGCCTGGTCTCGCGGATAGTCAACCTGCCCAACACCTATCCGGCCCGCCCTCTGCGCGGTATGCTCGTGGCCGGATTCGTGGCCCCGGAACTGCGCGGCGCAGTCTACCCGCCGTTTATGGGGGAAAAACTCCATGAGGCGGGTTATAAACTCGAAGCCGACACATCCCGTGGCCGGAGCGACCTGGAGTATCTGCTGGACGAACTGCGCGCCACGCTGAATTCGCGGCTCACCGCCCTGGACATGTTCTGGCCAGACCTGGCCTGGGACCTGTTCGTGCACGTCTTCACAGAAACCGACCGGCTCTTCCACTTCCACATGGATGCGGTGCTCCACGATGATCACCCCAACCATCTGGCGTGCATGCGATTTCTGGCAGATTGGGACCACGCTCTGGGCCGATTTCTGGAACATTACGACGCCCTTCCCGGCCCCAAGCGGCTGCTGGTCCTCGCCGATCACGGCTTTACCGAGCTGAAGACAGAAGTCAGTCTGAACACCTGGCTCATGCGTGCCGGACTGCTTTCCCTGTCCGGGCCGCCGCACGATGAATGGGACGTTTCGACTATCACTTCCGATTCCAAGGCCTTTGCCCTGGATCCAGGCCGCATCTATCTGCACGAACGGGGCAGGTTCGAGCGCGGCCGGGTGGAACCGGTTGAACGTGAAGGGCTGCTCAGAAGAATCGAAGACGGCCTCATGGCACTGGAATACGAGGGCGAACCGGTGCTGAAGGCCGTACACAGGGCTACGGAGGTCTATCCGGGGGCGTCTTCGGACCAATGCCCTGATCTGGTTGTCGAGGCCCGCCCCGGCTTCGATCTCAAGGCCAAATTCGATCGCGAAAATATTTTTGGTTTGCATGGACGCACCGGGACACATACGGTGGGCGGAGCCATATTCGCCGACACTGACGGAGCGCGCCCGGAACGGATGCGGGACGTCGGGCGCATCATACTGCAACACTTCGACATCACCGAATAAATGAACATAGACTTCGAGAACGAACTGAACGAGGCCCAACGTGAAGCCGTGACCACCACCGAAGGGCCTGTGCTGGTCATAGCCGGAGCCGGGTCGGGCAAGACCCGGACCATCGTCTACCGGCTGGCCCATCTGGTGAACCAGGGTGTGGACCCGGCCCAGATCCTGCTGCTGACCTTTACCCGCAAGGCCGCCCAGGAGATGCTCGCCAGGGCCGAGACCATCCTCGGCCGGTCCCTGCACGGGACCTCTGGCGGCACGTTCCACTCCTTTTCCTACGCCACCCTGCGGCGCAACGCCTCGGACATCGGCTTCGACGCCGGTTTTACCCTCATGGACCGGGCGGACAGCGAAAACATCTGCAAGGAAGTCAAGGACACCCTCAAGCTCGGCAAGGGGGACCGCTCGTATCCCAAGAAGGCCACCCTGCTCGACATGATCACCAAGTCCCGCAACAAGGAACTGACCATCGATGCGATCATGGAGCGCGAGGCCTATCACCTGAGCCCCTATCTGGAGGATATCGAGCGCATCAGCGACGGCTACGCCAAATTCAAGCGGCAGCACGCCCTGGTGGACTACGACGACCTGCTCTTCCTCCTGGACAAGCTGCTGGCCAAGAACGAGCCTTTGCGCAACCAGTTGCAGGCCCGCTACCGCTACATCATGGTCGACGAATACCAGGACACCAACCTGGTCCAGGCACGCATCGTCAAACACCTGGCCGGGACCAAGGGCAATGTCATGGCCGTTGGCGATGATGCCCAGTCCATCTATGCCTTTCGCGGCGCAAACGTAGCCAACATTCTGGAATTTCCGAAGATATTCGAAGGCGCAAAGGTCATTCGCCTGGAGAAGAACTACCGCTCGGTGCAGCCGATCCTCGATCTGACCAACGAAATCCTCAAGGGCGCGACCACCAAGTTCGACAAGCACCTGTACTCGGACCTCAAGAGCGACAAACTTCCCCAGGTGGTCCATCCTCTGAGCGACCAGACCCAGGCGCGCCTGGTGGTGGACCAGATCCTGGAGTTGGGCCGCAAGCATATGCTGCACGATGTGGCCGTGCTCTTCCGGGCGGGCTATCAATCCTTCCCGCTGGAAGTGGCCCTGACGCGCATCGGCATCGACTACCAGAAATTCGGAGGCATCCGCTTCCACGAGGCGGCCCACGTCAAGGACGTGCTCTCCTACATACGGCTGATCCTCAATCCCCACGACCTGCTCGCCTGGCAACGGGCCATGGAGCACATCAAGGGAGTGGGGCCCAAGACCGTGGCCAAGATCTACCAGGCCATTCACTCGGGCGACAAGAAGTACATGGCCAAGATGGTCAAGAAGCACGAACAGCTCAAAGAGCTTTTGACCGAACTGGACCGGCTGCGCTCCGGCCCCATGAAGCCGTCGACCATCCTTGAGGCCGTACTCGCCTTCTACCAGCCCATCCTCATCGAGAAATACCCGGACGACTACCCCAAGCGCCAGGCCGGGCTTGAACAGCTCAGCCAGATCGCGGCAAGCTACCAGGACATGGAGCAGTTCATCGGCGACCTTTCCCTGGATGGCGACCCCGATGATGAGAAGCGCAAGGAGAACGCGGTTGTCCTGTCCACGGTCCACTCGGCCAAGGGGCTTGAGTGGGCGGCGGTTATCATCATCGACCTGGTGGAGGACCGCTTCCCGTCTCGCAAGGCCATGCAGCGGGCCGAAGACCTGGAGGAAGAGCGCCGCCTGATGTACGTGGCCTGCACCCGGGCCAAGGAGGAACTCAAGCTGTTCGTCCCCGGCTCGGTCTACAACAGGGCCAGCGGCATGTCCGACCCGACCCTGCCCAGCCCGTTCATACTGGAGCTGCCGGACACGGTCTTCGAACGGCTGAACGAATCCTACGGCGGCGGCCTGGAGAAAAGAAGGCGCTCGGTGTACAGTCTGCCCGAACCGGCCGTCCCCCTGTCGGATGCCGACACGCAGGGAGATTCCGCGTCCGCCAAACCCAAGGTGGACCCGTCCAAGCTCGGGTTCTGCAAACACAAGATTTTTGGCAAGGGCAAGATAGTCGCCCAACTGGAACCCAACAAATTCCGGGTCAACTTCCCCGGTTTCGGCCTCAAGGTCATCATCGGGGACTACCTCGAACTGCTCTGATGGAGTATGGATAACGATATGCGAAGCGAAGCTCACTTTCTGGAACTGATCGACAGCCACTTTTCCCGCGAGCACGATTTCCTGGCCCTGGGCCGGGGCGACGACTGCGCCGTGCTGCGGGGCGGGACGGACTACTGCGTCACCTCGGACCTCTTTCTCGAGGACGAGCATTTCCGGCGCGACTACTTCTCGGCCGCGGACATAGGGTACAAGGCCCTGGCCGTGAACATCAGCGACATCGCGGCCATGGGAGCCAAGCCCGTGGCTTTCACCATGGATCTGATGGCCCCGACCGACCTCCCGGACGAGTTCTGGGATGAATTCTTCAAGTCCATGGCAGGGCTGGCCCGCCAGAACGATATGGTCCTGGCCGGCGGCGACCTGAGCCGTTCCAAACGGTTGGGCGTGTCCATCTCCGCCTTTGGCGCACCCGGCTCCACAGGTTTTCTGCGGCGCGGCAACTGCGCGTTCGGGGACATCCTGTTCACCGTTGGCGAAATCGGCCTGGCCCGCACCGGGCTAATGGCCCTGGAAGCCGAGGGGCTCAAGGCGCGCGAGACCATGCCCGCCGCAGTCATGGCTCATCTGCGCCCCAAGCCCAAGGTGATGATCGGCACGCTGCTGAACACCGCAGGCGTGAAAGGACTCATGGACCTGTCAGACGGTCTGGCCCGCGACCTGCCCCGCTTCATCGGCCCGAACCTGGGCGCGAATCTGACCATCGACCCCAACGCCCTGCATGGCGACATCCATACATGGTGCAAGGCTGCAGGCCTCGATCCTCTGGAATTCGCCGTACTGGGCGGTGAGGATTACTCCCTGCTCGGCGCGGTCTCCCCGTTCGACGCGGGCAAGGCGAGGTCCGTACCCGGATTCACCGAAATCGGCACGGTCACCAAAGAGCCCGGCATCATTCTCAACGGCAAACCGTTCGACAACCCCGGATTCGACCACTTCAGCCAATAAAGGGAGGCCCCATGGACAAGGAACTGGTCATCATCGGTACCATTCAATCGACGATCAAGGACCTCGACTCGGCTCCCAAGATGGAAGACGAGGAAGGGGCCGTGCGCGCCCGTATCGTCATGGACCCGGCTTATGCCGAGGCCCTGGACGGCCTTGAGCCGGGCGCGAAGCTCGAACTGTTCACCTGGTTCCACAAATCCGACCGTTCCGTCCTCAAGGTCCATCCCCGGGGCAACAAGAGCAATCCCATACGCGGGGTGTTCTCCACCCGCTCTCCGGATCGTCCCAATCCCATCGGCCTGCACCGCGTCACTTTGGTTGCCATTGAGGCCCCCCTGACTCTGGTGGTGGAGCCGCTGGAGGCCATTGACGGGACGCCCGTCGTGGACATCAAACCCAAACCACGGGAAAAATAGTTTGATGGATCGGTTCGAGGCCGTGGAGACCACCGGTGAAAACCAGGTGGCCGGATGGGTGCAGACCACCGACGGCGTTCGCCTGTGGGTGGAGATTCGCGGTACCGGCATGCCTCTGGTCCTGCTCCACGGCTGGACCATGAGCTCCCTGTTCTGGCGCCGCCAGGCCCAATTGGCCGACACCCACCAGGTGGTGACCGTGGACTTCAGAGGTCACGGTCGTTCCCAGACCACGCCCCGAGGCCACAACGTCCCTCGTTACGCCCTGGATGTGCGCGAGGTGATCACCGCATTGGGGTTGACCCGTGTCATGCTCCTGGGCTGGTCCATGGGTGGCTCCGTGGTTCTGGAGTACTGGCAGCGTTTCGGCGCGGACCGATTAGCCGGACTCGGACTGGTCGAGACCGGTCCCTACCCGATGTCACCGGCGCCGTGGAATGTGCACAAATGCCACGGCCACAACGAAGAGCCCATGCGCGAGGATCTGGCCGCTATGCAAGAGGACCGCAAGGGATTCGCAAAGCGGTTCGTCAACGCCATGTTCCTTCCGGGGCACGCTCCGGAACACGCCCTGAAATGGATGGCCGCCGAACAGCTCAAAGCCGGCCCTGAAACCGCCGCCGCCATCTATCAGGATTACGCCCGACGCGACTACACGCCGGCGCTGCCCTCCATCAGCGTTCCCGCGCTGGTGGTCTACGGCCGCTCCCTGCACATGTGCTACGGCCCTTCCGCCGGCCGGTTCGTGGCCGCTTCCCTGCCTGAGTCCAGATTCGTCATCCTGGACAAAAGCGGACATATGCCCTTTTACGAGCAACCCGAAGAGTTCAACCGGACCATTGCCGGTTTTATGGACACCTTGAACGCCTGAGGAGGCCCCATGAAACGTCTTTTCTGCGCTGCCCTGTTGTTTACCCTGCTCTGCCTGTCCCCGGCCCAGGCGGCCGAACTGGCGGGCGTATCCCTCCCCGAATCCGTAGAGGTTGGCGCGCAAAAGCTTGTGCTCAACGGCATCGCCCTGCGTGAAAAGTTCGTCTTCGACGTGTATGTCGCCGGGTTGTATCTGACCAGCAAATCAAGCGACCCGGAAGCGATCCTGCAAAAGGAAGCGCCGCGCATGATGGTCATGCACTTTGTCCGCGACGTGGACGCCAAGGCCATCCGTGAGGCATGGATCGAGGGCCTTGAGGCCAATGTGCAGGGTATTACCCCGGAACTGAGGGACCAATTCGACCAACTGAACGCGATGATGAGCGACATCAAGGAAGGCCAGGAGATGGGCTTCACATATGATCCTGCCACCGGTACCGATGTCATGGTCGCCGGAGTCGCCAAGGGCGGCATCCCGGGCAAGGATTTCGCAGATGCCATCCTGGCCACCTGGATCGGCCCCAAACCGGGTCCCGGCAGGAGCTTCAAGAAACAGATTCTTGGCGAGAACTGATCCGCACGAAAGCACACGAAAAAGGCGTGCAAGGGGTTTTCCCTGCACGCCTTGATGTCATCCACGTAACCGCCTGTATTCAGGCTTCACTTCTTATTCCTCTTCCCAGTCCCTAGCGAAACCGCCAACCGTTCGCGTAGACATTGAAGGAATCGTCCTTTATCCGCCCTACAAGGCTTAAATTGTTGCGTTCGGCATAGGTAATGGCCGAGCTCGTCGCGGCCGAGAACCCGCACAGGACAGGAATATTGGCCGTAGTCGCCTTGGTGGCGAGCTCAAGTGCCAGTCGTGACGAGAGCATGGCGATGGTCACCGATTCCAGGGTTCCTTCGAGCAAGGCCCGCCCCACAGCCTTGTCAAAGGCGTTGTGCCGTCCCACATCCTCACCGTAGGAGATCAACTCCCCTTCCACTGAAAACAGGGCTGCCGCATGGGTGGAACCGGTGTTCTTGAACAGACTCTGCCGTCGTTCGAAGACATCCTTCAGATCAAAAAGCAACTCCGGGGCTATGTGCACCGGCCGTGGCGAGGGGTAAATCCGCCGCACGGCCACCGGGGTCTTGAGATCCACATCCACCCGCGACGGACCGTGGTAGGAAAAGGCGATGCTGACGATATCCTCCGGACACATGACCCTGGATTGAGCGAACAGATAGCCCGCCACCAAGTTCAAATCGTCACCGGGCGTCCTTGCCAGGACGGCCTCGGCCCTGCCGTTTACGGTCAGACGGATATCCGCTTCCTCGGCGATCTGATCGTCCTTGAAGGACAGCTTCCCAGCCGCATACCGCTGAATGGTTACCGGACAGGCCAGCTGCAGGGGCCGGGCTTCAGCCGGGCCTTCGGTCCGTTTCGACTCCGCCCGGCCAATGACGGCCTTGAGATGCGACGATGAGGCCATGGTTACTCCAGACTGTTCCAGAGGGTCGAGGAAATGGGGCTCAGGTCGTGCTCGCGGGCAAACATATCCAGATGGATCAAGCCGATCTGCGCAACGTCCAGATCCGGAAGCGGCTCGCATTCACGCATGTCGATGCTCAGGCAGTACTTGCCGCACTTGTGGCAGGCCTCGATGCGCTCAAATTTGGCTTTGTCCTGATAGAACACTTCGCGTGATTCGTTCTCGTCGTTTCCGCAGGCCGGACAGGCATTGCGCTTGTACCGCCAGTCATGGCCGCACAGGGAGCAGTGCAGAAACTTCTTGCCACCGCCGCCGACCAGTTGATCCAGCTCGGTCACTTCCCTGGGCGAAAGCTGGGCGATGGACGGCGTGGCGCCGCACACGGGGCAGTACCCTTCGTCCCAGCCCATTTTGGAGAGGGGCTCGCCCAGGCCTGCGGCCAACGCGCGCAGAACAGGCGAGAAAACGGCCTCTGAAATATACAGCAGCGTGGTATACGGTGTGATGCCGAGCTGTACGGAGGTGCTCTCAAAGTGTTTCCAGTTGCCTTCGATTCGAGCCTGAGCAAGCCCCGCAATGCCGTCGGAATCGTCCATGAACCGTTCAAGCTTTTCCCACGCCTCTTTTTCAAGACCGAGGACGTCGAAGAGCAGGGGCAGCATGGCCGCCGCCGACTTCTTCAGACTCTCCGCCCAGGGGGAAAGGTCCGTGTCCACCAGAATGGGGACGCCCTGGTTGGCGCGCGCCGGATCAATCTCGGGCAGGGCCAATCCCTCTGCCGCGCATTCTTCGCTCAGCCGGGCCTGTTCCAGAAACAGCGGGCCGAATTTATCGGCCAGTTCAGTATAGGCGGGAGCGCGTTTCTTGATGGCGTCGAGGGTCGAGACAACTGTTTTCCGGTCGGTAGCCGATTTCATGGAGTTCTCCGTTTTCCCGCTTCGGGCCGGAGCGCTCTTGCAGAACGCTCCGGCCGTTAGCGGAGACTTAATCAGGTTATGCCTTCATGGCCTTGAAGGGTCTTGCCAGGGTGGCAAGGAACTGCTTCTTCGACATGGGCCCGATATTGGCCTCGGCAACCGCGTGTTCAAAGTAGTTCGCGGGTTCGTCGATAAGCAGATAGATCACGTTGACGTCGTCGGGATCGGCGAGCATGGCCTTGGGCCATTTATTCTTCAGGATGGCGAGGCGCTTTTCGGCCAGGGCCAACATCTCCTCGCGCTCCCCGAAGTTCATGGTCCCGGTGGGACAGACCTTGACGCAGGAGGGCAGCATGCCCGCGTGCACGCGGTCGTTGCACATGGTGCACTTGCTCATCAATCCGGATTCATCGTTGCGCCGCGGGATATTGTACGGACACGCTTCACGGACCTCTTCGGCCTCTTCCTTGGAGAATTTCTTGGTCTTCTCGGTAAAGAGCACCGCGCCGGTCTTTTCGTCCTGGACAATAGCCTCTTCGACGTACACGTCACCCAGCTCCTTGCACGGAGGGACGACGCAATGACGGCATTGTTCCGGGAAGAAGTTCCAGCGGATCACGCCGTCCTCGAGGTGTTCGCTGAAGCGAACCAGTTTGTAGTTGTTCGGGTTCAGGTCCTGCGGATTCTGATGACTGCCCCAATGGTACTGGGTCGTCTTGTTCGCGGGCAGTTCATGCCACTCCTTGCAGGCTATCTGACATCCGCGGCACGCGGTGCAGCGGGAGGTGTCTATCAAGAATGACTTAGACATGGCGCATCTCCTTAGGTTGCCAGCTCAGTGAGCTTGTCGGCCTTGCGAACGTTCACGCAGCAGGCTTTGTACTCGGGAATGGTGGTGTTCGGGTCGCCCACCGAAGGCGTCAGCCTGTTGGTGGCGTCACCGGTTCCCGGAGTCGTCCAGCCGAAGCAGAACGGCATGCCGATTTCATGGATGATGCGTCCGTGCACCTTGAGCGGCCGCATGCGGACCGTGACCATGGCTATGGCCTCGACCGTGCCGCGAGCGGATTCGATGATCACGCCGTCGCCGTTCTTGATGCCCTTTTCCTGAGCCAGTTCCGGACTCATCTCGACGTACTGCTGGGGTTCGGCCTCGAGCAGGTTCGGAATGTTCCGGGTCTCGCCGCCACCGCACCAATGTTCGGTCAGGCTGTAGGTGGTCAGCACGATCGGATACTTGGGATCAGCGGGCTTGGCGAGCTTGTCCATGTTGGAGGAAACGAACTTGTACACCGGGCTGTTAAGCTGCTTGGAGAACTTGTTCGAATCCACCGGGGTCTCGACCGGCTCGTAGTGTTCGGAGAACGGGCCGTCCTGTCGACCGGGACCGAAGATCTGGCCAAAGCCGTGCTTGGACATGATGAACGGGTACCGGCCCTTGCCGGTGGCCATGGGAGGCCAGCCGCCATCGGGCACGTCGCCGACCCACTTGCCGTCCTTCCACTCGATGACCGCCTTGGCCGGATTGTACGGCTTGCCGTTCATATCGACCGAAGCGCGGTTGTACAGGATGCGGCGGTTGACCGGCCAGCACCAGGACCAGTTCGGGAACAGGCCGATGTTGGCCTGCATCTCGGTCTGCTTGGTGGACCGGCGTTTGCACTTGTTGCCGTCTTCTTCGGTGTAGCTGCCCGCATAGAGCCAGTTCAGGCTCATGGTCGAGCCATCGTCGTTGAGCGCGGTGAACGAAGGCACCTGTTGGCCCTTCTTGTACAGCTTGTCCTTGACCTTGGTGTCCACGGTGAAACGGCCGTTGATGCGCTGGCAGAGATCGTCCGCGTCGTAGGTCTCGGGATAGTCGAGCCAGGTGACGGCTTCGGGCAGCGTACCGCCCTCCTTCCCGTACAGGTCCTGAACGCGCTTCATGAACCCGCAGAACAGGTCACCAAAAGAGCGGGCCTCGTAGGCGGGCTTGATGGCCTGATAATGCCACAGCAGCCAGCGGCCGGAGTTGGTAACCGACCCCTCCTTCTCCAGCCGGTGGGCCGAAGGCAGGAGGAAGACCTCGGTCTTGATCTTCTTGGGATCAACACCCGGACGATGCCAGTTGTCGGTGGTCTCCGAGTGATGCAGCTCGGACGTGACCAGCCACTCCAGGTTGTCGAGGGCCTTGCGGACCTTGTTGGAGTTGGGCACGGAGTTCATCGGGTTCAGGCCGATGATGATGCCGCCCCGGATCTTGTTCTGATACATCCGATCGAAGAGGAACATGTAGGAGTAGTCCTCGCCCTTTTCGATCTTCGGCAGCAGTTCGTAGCAGAAGCCGTTTTCCTTGGTAGCGTGATCGCCATACCAGGCCTTGAGCAGGCTGGCGAAGTACTTGGGCTTGTTCTGCCACCAGTTGGCGGACATGGGGTCATTGGTCGCCGGAGTGTTGCCCTTGATGTACTCGTCATAGGTCTGCCAGCCGTTGTGGGGCATGGCCATGTAACCCGGGATGATGTGGTACAGCAAAGTGTGGTCGGTGGAGCCCTGAACGTTGGGCTCGCCACGAAGGGCGTTGATGCCGCCGCCGGCCACGCCGATGTTGCCCAGCAGGAGCTGGATTATGGCCGCGGAACGAATGTTCTGGACGCCCACCGTATGCTGGGTCCAGCCCAGGGCGTACATCACGGTTCCGGCCTTGTCCGGCGTGCCGGTGGCCGCAAAGGCCTCGTACACCTTGAGCAGGTCTTCCTTGGACACGCCCGTGGTGGTGGAAACGGTATCCAGGTCGTAGCGGGAATAATGCTCCTTGAGAAGCTGGAACACGCAACGGGGGTTCTTGAGGCTGGTATCGCGAACAGGGACGCCGTTCGCATCCATCTCGAAGCCCCATTTGCTCTTGTCGTAGGAGCGGGTCTTGGCGTCGTAGCCGGTGAAGATACCGTCCTTGAAACCATAGTCCTTGCCCACGACGAGCGCGGCGTTGGTGTACTGCGCCACGTATTCGTGGAAATACTTCTCATTGTCGACGATGTACTTGATCATGCCACCCAGGAAAGCGATGTCCGTACCGGACCGCAAGGGGACATGGAAATCCGAGCGAGCTGAAGTGCGCGAGAACTTCGGATCCACGTGCATTACCGTGGCTCCCTTGTCCTTGGCCTGCAACACCCACTTGAATGAAATCGGATGATGTTCGGCAGCATTGCTGCCCATGATAAGGATTGCATCGGCATTCTTGATGTCGATCCAATGGTTGGTCATCGCACCGCGTCCGAACGACTCTCCCAGAGCCGCAACTGTGGCGCTGTGTCAGATACGTGCCTGGTGGTCCATGTGGACGACACCCAGGCCGCGCATCGCCTGATGAGCGATGGCACATTCCTCGTTGCCTGCGTGGGAGGTACCCAGCAGGAACATGGATTCGAGACGGTTGACGGTTTTGCCCTTGTCATCCTTGAGGATGATATCCTTGTCGCGGGTGTCCTTGATGCGGCGCGCGATGCGGTCCAGCATCCAGTCCCAGCTCTTCTCTTCCCACTTGTCGCTGTAGGGAGCACGGTACAGAGGTTTCTGCAGGCGGTGATGGCTGGTGGTCATGGTGAACATGGCCGCACCCTTGGCACACAGAGAGCCTTCGTTGATGGGGTAGTCCGGATCGCCCTCAGTGTTCACGAGCTTACCGTCCTTGACGTAGCCGATGATGTGGCAGCTCACCGAACAGAACGGACAGACCGTCACAACCTCTTTGGCACCGGAGATCTTGAGCTCCGCTGCGTAGGCCTTGATCGGAGTCAGGCTGACTCCAAGCTGACCGAGGGTGAGACACGCCGCTCCGGAGCCTGCGAGCTTCATGAAGCTTCGGCGGTCGAGTTTCATACCAAATGGCCTCCTTGCTAAATGCCGGACCGTAGCCCGGCGGTTGCTGTCCCGAACGAAATGTCCAGGCACAACCATGCTAGCATTAAATTCAATTAATTCAATGTGTTATTATTAACACATTGAAAAACAGAGGTCTCCGATTACTCGTAGCTGTCTAGTGAAAAAGGCAGGAATTCATGGCTCTTGGAGAGAGCGAAGGCCTCCACCTCCCGATACCACTTGTCGTAGCACTGGGCGATGGATTTTCCGAAGGCGGTCAAATGGTATCCGGCACGCCGGTTGGAGGCTCGTTCGATGAGCTTTCGACCCAGGACCTCCTCAGTGGTCTTGATCTTCCCCCAGGCCCCCCTGTAGGACATTCCAAGAGCTTCAGCCGCCGCTTTGAGGGAACCGTGCTCTTCCACGGATTTCAACAACTGCAACCGTCCCAGGCCGAAAAGAACCCCCTCTTCGGTCTCGAACCACAGATGCATGCGCATGGTGGGATTACTCTTGGTAGCAGCGTTCTTGGTCGATCTCGCATCCAACATGGTCTTCCTCCCCTTGGGCATGGCGGATAGCCGCCTCGTCCGCTCCCGACCATGGACCGCTCCGGGCCGGGGACCGCTTTCACAACAACCGCCACACAGGGCGCATCCGAAATGCGGTACATCAAGCGAACGACCGCCACGAATCCTCATCGCGGCTATTATGCTCACTTAGGCATAACAATCCTCTAGGGGACACACAAGCTCGTCACAACTTGATCGTGACTACATAAAGGTTCGACACCAAAGTAACAGTAACCTACTTAAAATATGGAACTTTAACCCAGACATTCACTATCCAAAATACTTTCCGCCCTACCGCAATTCAACAAATACAGCATAAAACCGGACAGTTAACGGCCAGACTACATTCCTGTAGGATTAGATAAAAAAAGTGTCGAATCTTTGAGGAGTGCATTTTCCTGTCACCTCCATGGTTTTAAAAATAGAAAAACGCACTGGATTAATATTACTGGAATCGATATCAAAACGAATCCATCCACAACGTCCTATCCTGGGGGAAAAAGCGAATGTCCGACAACACACATCATGAAATGTGGGAAAAATTGAATATGGACCTCGAGGCGCACGACGGCCTTCTGGAGGTTCTGGGTAAATTTTATGGGGACATCTACCTGTCCCAGGAAAACCGCCTCAAGGGCGCTGAATACCTCGACTTCGTCCTGTCCGAAGTACACGGTCTGCGCATCAAGGAGCTACAGGACGCCAAGGCGCAGGGCCGCAAGGTCGTAGGCACCTTCTGCGTTTTCGTACCCGAGGAAATAACGCTGGCCGCCGACGCCATCCACGTCGGATTGTGCGCCGGAGCCGAGGCGGGCAGCGAACTGGCCGAACAGCTTGTTCCGCGCAACACCTGCGCCCTGATCAAGTCCTTCATCGGCTTCAAGATGGCCAAGCTCTGCCCCTACATCGAGTCCTCGGACATGATTATCGGCGAGACCACCTGCGACGGCAAGAAGAAGGCCTACGAGGCTTTCAACGAGATCGCCCCCACCTACGTCATGGAAGTACCCCAGACCAAGTCCAAGGCCGCCCGCGACCTGTGGAAATCGGAAGTGATCCGGTACATGAAGGCCGTGGAAGAGTTGACCGGCGTAACCATTACCGCCGAGAAGCTGAAGGAAGGAATCAAGGTCACCAACGGCAAGCGCCGCGCCCTGCAACGGCTAACCCGCCTGCGCGCGGCCGCTCCGGCCCCCATTTCCGGCCGCGACGCCCTGCTCGTCAACCAGATCAGCTTCTACGACGATCCGGTCCGGTTCACGGCCAAGATCAATGAGCTGTGCGACGAGCTGGAAGCACGCATCAAGACCGGCGACGGCGTGGCCCCGGCCGACACCCCCCGGCTGATGCTTTCGGGCTGTCCCATGGCCGTGCCCAACTGGAAGCTGCCCTATGTGGTGGAGAGCTCCGGCGCGGTCATCGTGGGCGAGGAATCGTGTATCGGTACCCGCAACTCGCGGGATCTGGTGGACGAGTCGGGCGATACCCTGGAAGCAATGATCGACGCCATCGCCGACCGCTACATGAAGATCGACTGTGCCTGCTTCACGCCCAACCAGGAACGGCTGGACAACATCACCAGCCTGGCCAAGGACCTCAAGGCCGACGGCGTGGTCCACTACAGCCTGCTCTTCTGCCAGCCCTACACCCATGAATCCATGAAGGTGGACAAGGCGCTGCAGGTCGAGGGCATCCCCATGCTGTCCATCGAGACCGACTACTCCATGGAAGACGTGGAGCAGCTCAAGACGCGTATCGAGGCCTTTGTGGAGACCCTTGCATGATCGCAGGATTGGACATCGGGTCCCGCTCCATCGAGTTGGTCGTCCTGATCGACGGCAAGGTGGCCGAGGCAAGGAAACTCCCCACCACTTTTGACCCCATTTCCCAGTGTTTCAAACTGCTGGATGGATTGCGCCCCGCCTCCTTGGTCGGGACCGGCTACGGGCGCAATCTCATCCAGCGGCTTGGCCTGGACTGCGAATGTTCGACCATCACCGAGATCAAGGCCCACGCTCTGGGCGCCGCGCACCTCTTTCCCGAGGCGCGCACGGTTCTGGATATCGGGGGGCAGGACACCAAGGCCATGTCCCTGACGGGCGGCAAGGTCCTGAAATTCGAGATGAACGACCGCTGTGCTGCCGGAACGGGCAAGTTTCTGGAATATACGGCCGGGGTCTTCCAAATTCCGGTTGAGGATTTCGGGCCCTATGCCATGAAGGGCGAGAACCCGCCCGAGATCAGCTCCATCTGCACGGTCTTCGCGGAGACCGAAGCCACCTCGCTGATGGCCCGCGGCGAAAAGCCCGAGGCCATAGCGCTTGGACTGCACAAGGCCATCGTCAAACGCACGTCCAACATGCTTCGCAGGGTGGGGATGAATTTCCCGCTGGTCTTTACCGGAGGTGTGGCCAACAACCCCTGCGTGCTCGACCTGTTGGCCAAGAGCATCGGCGGCGAGATCGGCCGAGACATCCTGGTCCCGGACAACCCGGACCACATGGGCGCGCTGGGCGCGGCCCTGCACCGCCATCAGAACGATACAGCCAACGCCCGTTAGCCCTATTCAGCCTACGTCAGGAAAGAAAATCAGAACTGCGGAACCAACCGACGGATGGGCCGCAGGACTTTGTCCATCCGGCTTTCCGACGGGCTGGGCACTTCGCTGGCACCACCCGCGGTTTCAAAGGTGTAGAACAGGTCAGGGTCGATCCGGCGGGCCTGGCTCAACACAAGCTTCATGTCCTTACGCTTGCAGACCACGAACTGAACCGTGACTGCGCCCTCGGAACCCTCTCCGGCGACGGTGGTGATCATGAACCCGGCGCGGCGCACGGCGTCTGCGATCTCGCCACCCTTCCAGGCACTGATGATGCGCACCACTACGTTGCCCAGAGCCAGCTTCTTCTCGGCGATGATGCCCACCACGTTGCCCGTGGCAAAGCCGACCGCGTAAAACAGCCCCAGAACAGGCGCGTCACCTACTTTGGTCATGACTGCGGAGGTGCCGAAAACCCACAGGGTCATCTCAAGGCAGCCGAGCAGAAAGGCCGCTCGGGACTCGCCCAGCATGGTCACGATGGTCCGCACGGTTCCGATGGTCAGCGCCATTACTTCCAGCAGGAAAATGGCCAGGCCGAGAAAAAGGATATCCAAAGTCATAATCTCACCCTCAAATTCGATTTTGGAGAGCGAGAACTATTCACGTTTGACTCACGGGTCAAGCAAAAAACGGGGTAAAAATGTGACAATTGTCTCCTAATCAAGGAGGCTACAAAAATGTACGTAATCGTCCTGTCTCTAAGCTCAGTAAAATTATCGAACAACATTTTGAAAAATCAGGGGAAACATTCCACAATCCGCAAACGGAATGTCATTTTTTGGCCTTTACCCGTCGGGAGCGTAATCAGGAATTTTCCAAGCAGATAAGCCTGTCTTCTTCATTCATGCAGAACATAAAAAAAGGACGGTCCCATAGGGACCGTCCTTGAATAGCCTCTGAGAGACGAGCTTACTTCTGCAGCCAGCTCATCATCTTGCGCAGGCGGGCACCGACTTCCTCGATCTGAGTCTCGGCACCGATGCGGCGCATGGTCTTCAGACCGACCTGGCCGGCCTGGTTGTCCAGGATGAAGTTACGGGCAAAGGTGCCGTCCTGGATCTCCTTGAGCACGCGGCGCATTTCCTCGCGGGTCTCATCGGTGATGATGCGCGGGCCGGTGACGTAGTCGCCGTATTCGGCGGTCTCGGAGATGGAGTAACGCATCATGGACATGCCGCCCTCGTACATGAGGTCGATGATCAGCTTGAGCTCGTGCAGGCACTCGAAGTAGGCCATTTCGGGCTGGTAACCGGCCTCGACCAGAGTGTCGAAACCAGCCTTGCACAGGGCGGTCAGGCCGCCGCAAAGCACAGCCTGCTCACCGAACAGGTCGGTTTCGGTCTCTTCCTTGAAGGTGGTCTTGATCACGCCGGAACGGGCGCCACCGATACCCTTGGCATAGGCCAAGGCGATTTCGGTGGCTTTGCCGGAGGCGTCGGAAGCAACGGCCACCAGGCAGGGAACGCCGCCGCCCTCGGTAAAGGTGCGGCGCACCAGATGACCGGGGCCCTTGGGGGCGATCATGACGCAGTCCACGCCCGCGGGCGGAGTGATCTGCTGGAAATGGACGTTGAAGCCGTGACCGAAGGCGATGATGTTGCCTTCTTCGAGGTACGGGAGAATTTCGTTCTTGAATACCGCGGCCTGATACTGGTCGGGCAGCAGGATCATGATCAGATCAGCCTGCTTGGCGGCATCGGCTACGGACATGGGCTCGAAGCCGTGCTCCTTGGCCAGGTCATAGTTGGGACCACCGGGGCGCTGGGCCACGATGACATTGACGCCCGAGTCGCGCAGGTTCTGCGCATGGGCATGGCCCTGGCTGCCGTAGCCGACCACGGCCACGGTCTTATCCTTCAAAAGGCTCAGGTCCGCATCTTTCTCGTAATACACTTTCATGGGAGTTTCTCCTCGATATTGTTTGCCCCACTTGGGACACAACGGCTTGAATTATATGAACATGCGAAAAAGCCGGGCGAGGAGAAAACTCCTGGCCCGGTGAGTCGCCTGATTGCAAATTATAGGTCGATCTGCATGGAACGACGCATGGCCACGTTGCCGGTGCGCGCGACTTCCTTGATACCGAAGCGGGTGAGCAGATTGACTATGGCGCCTATCTTGCCCTGGTCGCCCGTTACCTCAATGGTCAGCTCGTCGACGCTCACGTCTACAACCTTGCACCTGAAGATGTCAACAATAC
This sequence comes from uncultured Pseudodesulfovibrio sp., assembly GCF_963662885.1. NCBI lineage: Bacteria > Pseudomonadati > Thermodesulfobacteriota > Desulfovibrionia > Desulfovibrionales > Desulfovibrionaceae > Pseudodesulfovibrio > uncultured Pseudodesulfovibrio sp. The sequence continues at coordinate 90,581 of NZ_OY760065.1, read as the reverse complement.
GCAGGATCTCCGCGCGTTTTGAATCCTCGGCATTGACCTTGAGCAGGACCATTTCCCTTTCAACGGACTTCAGTTCAGTGAGATCCTTGACTTTTATGGTGGGTACCAGCTTGCGCAGCTGCTTGACGATCTGCTCGACGATGGCGTCGTCGCCCTCGGCCACTATGGTCATCAGGGAAACGCCCTTCTCCAGAGTCGGGGCCACGTTCAGCGAATAGATGTTGAAGCCGCGGCCGGAAAAAAGCCCGGCCACGCGGGACAGAACGCCCGGTTCGTTTTCAACCATCACGGAAAGAGTGTGTTTGCTCATCACGGTCTCCTAAACCAACAGCATCTCGGTCAGCGACGCTCCGGCCGGGACCATGGGATAGACATTTTCTTCTTTTTCCACGCGGACATCGACGATAACCGGCTTATCCACCTCGAAGGCTTCGCGCAGGGTCTTGTCCAAGTCCTTCTTCTCGGTTACCCGGAAACCGGCGGCACCGTAGGCTTCGGCCAGCTTGACGAAGTCGGGCTGCGCGTCCATGCAGGTGGAGCAATAGTTCTTGTCGTAGAACAGCTCCTGCCACTGCCGGACCATACCGAGATAGCCGTTGTTCAGGATGACGATCTTGACCGGCAGCTTGTTGCAAACCGCCGTCATCATCTCCTGGATACACATCTGGATGGATCCGTCCCCCGCGACATCAATGACCAGCTTGTCCGGGAACGCGCGTTGCGCGCCCAGTGCGGCCGGGAAACCATAGCCCATGGTGCCCAGGCCCCCGGAGGTCAGCAGCGTATTGGGACGGTTGTACTTGTAGAACTGAGCGGCCCACATCTGGTTCTGGCCGACTTCGGTGGCGATGATGGCATCGCCCTTGGTGATCTCGTAAATCTTCTCGACCACGTACTGCGGCTTGATGCCCTCGGAGTCGTCCTTGTAGGTCAGCGGGTGCTCCTTGGCCCACCCCTGGACCTTGTCCACCCACTCCTTGTGGTCTGCGGCCCAGTCGTACTCGTCCAGCGTGCCCTCGGTCTCTGCCTTGAGCGCGGCCAGAGCGGGCTTGCAGTCCGCCACCAGAGGGACCTGGACCGAAACGTTCTTCTGGATCGAGGTCGGGTCCACATCTATGTGCACGATGGTCGCGCCCGGGGCAAAGGTATCCACCTTGCCGGTCACGCGGTCGTCGAACCGCGCGCCCACGGCCAAAAGCAGGTCGCAGTTGTTCACCGCCATGTTGGCGGCGAAAGTGCCGTGCATGCCGAGCATGCCCAGGAACAGATCGTCATCTCCGGGGAACGCGCCCAGCCCCATGAGGGTGGAGGTCACCGGGATATGCAGCTTTTGCCCGAGCCAGGTAAGTTCCTCGTGAGAGCCCGAGGTGATGACCCCGCCGCCGGAGTATATCAGCGGGCGCTTGGCCTTCTTGAGGAGCTTGACCACCTTGCGGATCTGACCGATGTGCGGCTTCTTGGTCGGCTTGTAGCTGCGCATGGACACTTCTTCGGGATACTTGAACTCGGCCATCTGCTGCTGGATGTCCTTGGGCAAATCGACCAGGACCGGCCCGGGACGTCCGGAGCGTGCCAGATAAAAGGCCTGCTTGATCGTCGTGGCCAGGTCTTCAATGTCCTGAACAAGATAATTGTGCTTGGTGCAGGGACGGGTGATACCGACGATATCGACTTCCTGGAAGGCGTCATTGCCGATCAGGGCCCGGGGCACCTGACCGGTAAAAATGACAACCGGGATGGAGTCCGCGTAAGCCGTGGCAATCCCGGTTACGGTATTGGTGGCACCAGGGCCGGAGGTGACTAGGCATACCCCTACCCGGCCAGTGGCACGGGCGTAACCGTCGGCTGCATGGATTGCGCCCTGTTCGTGACGCACCAGGATGTGCTCCACGGACGACTTGGGTATCTCATCATAAATGTCTATCACGGCTCCCCCGGGGAAACCGAACATGACATCAACACCTTCCTCTTCCAGACACTTGAGCAGAATCTGGGCCCCGGTCAACTTCATTTGCTATGCCTCCAATTGGCGGTATTTTTCGAGCAGAGACGACAGGGTCGTCTTCCCCGCCAGCTTCTTTTTCTTGAGTTCCTTCATTTCCTGCATTTCCGTGGGGGAAAGGTAGGACTTGGACTCGAGCTTATCCAGCATTTTTTCGTAATTGGTATGTTGATCCCACAGAGCCTTGAGTTGCGTGTCGTCGGCCCCGTACTTCTCGATGAGTTCAAGGTCCTTGGCTTCCATGTGCTTCTCCTTTTTACAGGTTAACGCGGTGACATGCCTGAAAGAAGACTTCCCCAGTCCGGCTCTCCCGCTGTATTAACTTCCAGGTGTTTCTTCCGGCTTGAATGGCCGGAGGCGATTTCCACCTGGCTTTTTTTCAACCGCAACAATCGGGCGATGTATGCGACCAAGCCCTTGTTGGCCTTGTTGTCCACCGCCGGAGCCCTGAGGCGAACCTTCAGGCACCCCTGGTACTCACCGGCGATCTCGTCCTTTCGGGCTCCCGGCTGGGCCCACACGTCGAGGGACCACCCCGACTCCCGCTTTGAGACGAACACCGGCCTTGAAATACGCGCCCCCTACTCGACCTTCTTGAGGTACTTGAGCTTGGACTCGATCTCCTCGACCTTCTCCCGCTCGGGGTCATGCCGCTCGAGCATCTCCAGGTGCGCGTTGAGCATACCCTTGAGCTGGACCTCAAACTGCGTACGGGTCCGCTTCAGGGATTCGATCTCCTCATGAATCTGGGCGAGCCGATTGTGGCCCTTGCGCACGGTGTCGTCCGCCTTGGCCCGCGCCTCGTCCAGAATAAGCTGCGCTTCGCGCCCGGCCGCGACCTTGAGGTCGTCGACCATCTTCTGGGTGGACATGAGGGTATCCCGCAGGGTCTCGTCTCGACGACGGTACTCCTTGAGCGCGCTCTCCAATCTCTTGATCTTCTTGCGCATGCCCTTCTGCACGTCAGCCGCGTCGCCCAGGACTTCGGCCAGTTCGAGCATGAACTGGTCGACCTCCATACGCGAGTAGCCGACCAGGCCGCGTGAAAACTGCTTATTGAGCAAATCGATCTTGGAAACGGTCACCTCGGTCCTCCTTGGTCAAAGGGCTACATAGGACTGCCTGTGCTCAAAGAAAAGGCAAGCCGCATGAGATTCCCCACCACCACGATCTGGCAGACCTTGATGGCCAGCAGCACCACGATGGGCGAAAGATCAAAACCGCCGACAACGGCGAAGGGAATCCAACTGCGGATTTTGTAGAAGACAGGCTCCGTGACGCCGCGCAGGAAACGCACGATGGGGTTGTACGGGTCCGGGTTCACCCAAGAGAGCAGAGCGGATATGATGACGACCCAAAAGTAGGCGGAGAGAACGATATCAATAACGGTAGCGATAGCTTGGACAATCAAGTCCATGAGGCCTCCTGACGACGCGGTACTAAACACCGGCCATGAGTATCAATGTTGGTAATTTCGCACACAGGGTTGCAAGAATCAAGTCCTAAAACGCGGGGGCACACCCTTTGTAGCAGCGCTGCATGGCCGCCCGGATGTCCCAGAAGTTGTCTATGTGCACATCGGCTTCCAGATTGCGGTCCCGGTAGGCCCAGAAGCGCACCCCGGCGGCCTGCGCCGCGCGCTGATCCACGATGGAATCCCCGATGTAGGCAACCTCGTCCGGGCGCACGCCGTGGGTGCGCATGATCCGGTGCAAGCCTTCCGGATGGGGTTTGGGCTGGCTGACCTCGCAGGACGTGATGATCGGGTGGAAGAATCCTTCCAAATCCGTCAGCTTGAGGATCAGGCTCATGGACTCGCCCCGGCTGGTGTTCACGGCCAGGTTGAACCCGGCCGAACGCAGCCACCAGAGGAAATCGCGGATGCCTTCGGAGCGTTTGAAGTACGGGGCCAGGTCGGCCTGATTCATGGTCGCGCCGATGGCAAAGGCTTCTTCCAGCCTGTCCGCGGGCACAATGTGTCGTACGGCCTCGTCATGAGTGCGCGAGTGCACGAAATAACGCTCGGCGTCGTTCATGGGCGGCATACCCAGCTTCTCGCGGATGGTGCCGTAATAGACCATGTTGGCCTGGTAGGAATCGATCAATACCCCGTCGTTGTCGAAAACGACGGTCTTGACGCCCTCGACAAGGCTGAGATTCATCAACGGATTGGCGATCGCCATATATCCTCTCCGAGTTTACTTGAGAATTGCGACAGTCAGTTGTTTCAGGGCCGCGGGCATCCCCTGCGGCTCACGGCGACGGCAACCGAACTTCCAGGCCGGGGCCTTGGCCCGCAAAAGCCCGTCCTCGCCTTCTTCGAAGGCTATGCCGAACTCCTCCCAGGTGCCGAAGATTTCAGGATCGGCGCAGACCAGGACTGTGTCCTCGGGCACAAAAGCGGGCAGGGCCTCGATCACGCGCTGCCAGGGCAACTGGACCTCCTGACCGTCGGAGGTTCCCCCGGTATGGCTAAGGGTCTCGCCCAGGGCGGTCTCACGTTCGCCCAGGCTGTCTTCCTCATCCACGCCGATTGTCCGGTCCATGGCGTCCCAGCTGTTACGGACTCCCGCTTCAAGGCCGGCCAGCTCCAGGATACGCTCCTCGAATGCCCAGGCAAGGAGCAGCACGAACTGCGCCTTGGAAGCGGCCTCCCGCATCTCCCGTTCCTGCTTGGTCCCTTTTCCGTCGTCGAACTGGCGGGACAACTGGGCCTGAATGGACATGGACGACCCCTCGTAGAAGTCGTCGGCCGTCACAGCCCCAAAATAAGCCATCTCGCTCGGGTCCTTGAACTGTTCGCCAAAATGGATGCAGTCGTTGATCAGCGCTCCGGCCGTCTTCGGATCAAGAGGCAACCCGTCGGGCCGGAAGGCGTGCGGATCTTTCTCTGCGGTCAGGCCTGGATCGAAAAAGGTCAGCCCCTCAAGGTCGTCTCCCGACCACAATTCGGGATGCATGTAGGGAAAAGCCAGCAGCATGCTCGGTCTCCTTGTTCTATTCATCGGTAGCCGGGCCGAAATGGCGGCACCGCCCGTTACAACGAGGCAGTCCCATGACGCAGACCCCGTCCAGATGATGGCCGCAACCCGGTGCGGGCGCGCCCTGCCGGTACGTGTACATCCCGCAATGGAAAGTGTCCCTGGCCAGACGCTGGAACTGGCGGCCCCAGAGATCCGGGACCGCATCCTCCTCCACGCCGAAATACTCGGCGCGTCGCAGGAAGTCGTCAAAGGAAGACTCCCACCGGGCCGTGACCTGGCAACGCCATGACTTCGTGTAACCGGGATTGAGCCACTCCTCGTACAGGCAGCGGCCGTTGATGTGGTGCCGGCAATCAGTGCCCGGCATCCGGGAAATTTTGCCCATTCCTACCTTTTGTTCAATGCGTGCCAAATGACCTTGGCCGTGATCAGGCCGGTCATCCAGTGCCGATGGGACAGATGTAAGGCCCGAACATTCAATTGTAAAGTCAAACCGCCCTTTTCCAAAACCGAAGCGGGTTGGGGCTGTACCCTGCAAATGATTGCCCATCCTTGACGGGGCAGAGAGGCGGGTGTATAGCCACAATCACAAATAATCGTGAAGTCATTCACGCAATTGGAGGCTATATATGATTGGCGGATTCGGTGTTTGGGAACTCTTGATCATTCTCTTGATTGTACTGGTCATTTTCGGAGCGAAAAAGCTGCCGGAAATCGGCGGCGGCATCGGCAAGGCCATCAGCAATTTCAAGAAGGCCACCAGCGAGCCTGACGAAATAGACGTGACCCCCAAATCCTCCTCCGATAGCGAGAAAAAAGACAGCTAGCGGCTGCCTCTCCACCACGAAGTCTTTTCAGGCCCGGCCGTTCTGCGTCCGGGCTTTTTTTGCGCCATAGGCACGCCACCAAACAACTTTCGCGACACCCTCCCCAAATATTTTGGTTACTTTTTCGCTGACGTAACGAGCATAAAAATTCTTCATCCTCTACTTTAGAAAACCGCATTTCCCTCGATCCCCACATGGAATGAGCAGTCAAAAAAGAATTGGGATGACAGACAGATGGGGTCAGATTAAGGAAAGCGAAGCGACCCTCTACCCTTCGACTTCTTCAGAGAAGAGTTCGAAGCCCCGGCGGACATAGGCGATGCCGGACAGGACGGTGGACAGGGCCGTAACGGCGACCATGGTGCCGAGTAGATAGCCGTAATCCAGGGCGAAGGTACGATGGATCATTACCGAAACCACAAGAACGATCTGGGCGGCGGTGTTGAACTTGCTGATCCAGATGGGCCTGATGCGGTTTTTGACATCCACACCAAGGAAACTCAGCACGGCCAGACCGCCGACGATGATCAGATCACGGCTGACCACGAGCACGGCGAACCAGAAGGGAATCCAGCCTTTGACGGCCAGACAGATGAAGGAAGTGACCAGCAGGGCCTTGTCGGCCAGGGGGTCGAGCACGGCGCCGAGCTGGGTGCGCTGATCCCAGACCCGAGCCAGAAAGCCGTCAAACGCGTCGGTCAGCCCGGCCACCAGAAAGAGCATCCAGGCGAGGTTGAAGTTCTCGCCCACGTAGGCCACGACAAAGAGCGGCGTCAGCAGGATGCGGACGATGGTAAGAATGTTGGGAACGGTCCAAATGGCGTCTCGCGGCACGGTTCCCCTCTCTGCTGCCTATTCCCGGTTCTCGTCTACCAGATGGAAACTCAAGCCACGCTGGGGCAGGAAAGCGTTGAGCAGCATCTCCAGCCGCTCGCGGTTGACGACGGAGACGGTCCAGGTGGCTCCTGCTCCGCTGGGCTGCATATCCATGGTCACCAGCCTGGCGTTCTGAACCGCGCTGTCCCAGCCGTGGAGAACACGGTCGAACTCCAGCACTCCGTCGGGCGAGAACCAGCCGGACACGGACAGGGTTTCCCCGCCGGTCTGGGCGGCCTGAACGGTGGGACGGTCGAAGAATCTCGGCCAGAGAGTAAACCAGGCCGTGGCCAGATCGGTATTGATAGCCAGCCATTCCTGGCCTTCATAGGACAGATGGCACTTCCAGGTATTCTTGTCGGTGCCCCGCTCCAGCGTAAAGACCGGAGAGCCGCCTTCCGTGGGGGCGATACCGGTCAGGTTGATGAGATGATGCAGAGCCTGCAACTCCTCGTCGCTCAGGTCGCCGGGCCAGACAACGGTGGCAGGCTGGGGTTGCGCCATAGTCGCGAAAAGTCCCATGCCGCCCAGGCTGTCCCGCAGGGACCGGCGGTCCACCCGGACATCCATGGTCAGACTCAATCCCTCGGGGAAATCCTGGGAGGAAACGACCTTGTATCCCTGGATGAACGGCTCAGCGTGGCCCAGGAGGTATTCCTTGAGCAACTCGGCACGCGCTTCCGGGAACTTGTCGCCCAGCGTAACCTTGGCCTCATCGAGCACGGCCTGGGCAAAACCCTGAGCACGCGCCTTTTCACGCAGATCGCGCTGAGACATTCCTTCGGCCATGGGTTCGAACACGCGAACCTGGCCGGCCAGGGCGGACCAAGCGGTCAACAGGCAACAGGCCAGAGTGAGCAGAAAAACATATTTACGCATCGCCTTCTCCCTCGGCCTTCACGGCCGCGCCCTCATTCTCAGGCGACTTTTCCGGTGCATCCACGAGGATGACCACCTTGCAACCGTCCGCAATGGAACCGGTCTTAACCACGGCTCTGACCAGTCGGGCGTCTGAGGCCGCAATGACTACGTCGGTGCGCCAGGAACCATAGGCACTCAGGGCTCGCACAGTCAGGGGGCGGTTGCCCACCCTGTCGGCCAGCACCTTGGGATTGGCGTTGACGGCGTAGGCGACCATGCCCTTTTCGGCCACGTCGTTCCGGCCCACCTGGAAATACCCGTACGCGCCAAAACCATCCTGGCCATAGACCACAGGAGCCAGAGCCGGAGTCAGCTTGAGCCCGCGAGCGTCGATGACGACGCCGGTGTAACCACGGGTGCCGGAGCCCACTTCTTCGGGAGCATTGTCGGGCATATCCACGCCCTGCCCCGTGGCCGTCGAAAGCCGGGGCGGAATGGTGCTCTGGAACTGAATGGTGTTGGGCAGGATGAGTTCTGCCAACTGGCCTCGGAGCTGTTCGGACACGCGGACCGTGCCCGCCTCGTCATAAAGGCCAGGCCCCCTGTACAGGGAGTTCTGGATGAGCCCGCGCACCTGGGCGGCCAGGTCGCTGTCGCCGGACAGAAACGCGCCCACGGTCTGGTGGCCGTCGATGCGCACGGACAGGACCATGTCCAGAAGCTGCTTGCGTGCCTGGACAACGGCCTTGCGCACCAGCAGCGGAGACAGGGCCGCATCGGATTCATCCGTGGCCGCGCCTTCTATGGACCGGACCACGGACACCTCCCCGGTGCCCCAGGCGATGGTTCCGCCTTCCCCGAAGGTCTGCACCAGGCCCTCAAAAGCCTGTGCGGGGGATGCAAAAATAAAGAACGACAATATGATGGGAACAAATATTCGAAACGACATCTGATAACTGTCCTGAAGGGTTCAAGGCCTCGCACGGCCGGGATGGCCAAGGCTCCATCCATGTAGCGTGCTTGAAGGATTTCCGCAAGCCGCTTGCCGCTCGGCGGGTCCGGTGATAGCCTTGCGGGATACGGCCAATCAACCACGGAGCGAAACATGCTTATCCATCTGATGCAGCACGGCGCCTGCCTGCCCAAGGAAGTCAACTCGAGCCAGCCTCTAAGCCCCGTGGGCCGGGAACAGGTGGAAAAAACCGCCCGGTCGGCGGCCATGCTCGGTCTGCGTTTCGAACTGGTCGTGGCCAGCTCCAAGGTTCGTTCTCTCCAGACCGCCGAGATCATGGCGAGCAAGACCGGCTACCCCGTGGATCGCATCGTGGTTTCCGACGCGGTCAAGGCCATGGCCCCGACAGCCGAAACATTGAAATTCATCCTCGACTACGAAGGGCTGGACTCCATGCTCATCGTCGGGCACCTGCCCTCGCTGGGCCTGCTGGCCTCGGCGCTTCTGTCTCCGGGAAAAAACGTGGATATCCGCGTGGAAAACGGCGGGCTGATGCAGTTCAACTTTGAACCCGGCAAAGCCGCCACGCTGAATTGGGCCATGACTCCGGCGCAATTGGCCGTCATGGCCGGGAGCTGATCAGCCCCGCTCCGCAAGCCAACCTTCGACCAGATCCGCCACAGGACCGTTTTCACCGGGGGCAAACCAGTGGATGTCGGCTTCCTTGTTGAACCAGGTGATCTGACGCTTGGCGTACGCCCTGGTGTTCTTCACCCACTTCTCGCGGGCCTCGAGCATGGTCGATTCTCCGCGCAGGAAACCGAGCAACTCGGCACAACCGATACCGGACCAACCCGGCGCGTCCGGGTCTGCGCAATGCTCGAAGGCGGTCCGGGCCTCGTCCAGGGCTCCACGTTCCAACATAACGTCGATACGGGCCTCCAGATGCGGTTCCAGGTCGGCTAGACTGATGCGCATGCCCACCTTGAGAGCGTCGTACGGCGCGGGGACATGATCGCTTTCGGTGTGCCACCAGGTCATGGTCCGGCCTGTGGCCAGATAGACCTCGGCGGCGCGGGCGTTGCGCTGGGTATCGTTGGGATGAATCTTGGCCGCGTAGTCCGGATCGACTTTCAACAATTCCGCGTGCAGCGGCTGAGGTCCTTCCTTGGCCACACGGTCCAGGACCTCGCGTCGAATATTCTCGGGGATTTCCGGAATGGGCGCGATACCGGACAAAAGAGAACGGAGATAGAGCCCTGTGCCGCCCACCAGAATAGGCAACCGCCCTTCTCCTCGAACCTCCTCGATCTTGTCCACGGCCAACTCCACAAAGCGGGCCGCGGTCATTTTCTCGTCAGTAGGCAGGAACCCGTAGAGATGATGGGGGCATGCGGCCCGCTCATCGTCGTCGGGCTGGGCCGTAATGACCGGAAAATCCCGATAGACCTGACGGGAGTCGAAATTGACCACGCTGGCGGGCAGACGGTCCGCGATGGCGATGGCCGCCGCGGTCTTGCCCGTACCGGTTGGGCCGAGCAGGCAGACGATGGGAGGTCGGGCGCTCATATGTAGTGGTTATGCCCCCATTCCTGGGGCTTGACGCCGAACTTGACGGAAAGGGCTGTTGCCACGGGTCCGGGAACGAGGCCCCGGATGTCGCCGCCGTACTGGGCCACTTCCTTGACGATGGTGGAGCTCAGGTACATCCACTTGAAGTCGGTCATCATGAAGACGGTCTCGATTTCCCACTTGAGCTTGCGGTTCATGAGCGCCATCTGGAATTCATACTCGAAGTCCGAGACCGCGCGCAGGCCGCGCATGATCGCCCCGGCACCCCGGCTCTCCACATAATCGATGAGCAGGCAGTCGAAGGAGGCCACTGTGACCCTGGGTTCGTCGCGGAACACATCCTGGGCCAGGGCCACCCGCTCGCCTACGGTGAACAGGGTCTTCTTGGGCGTGCTTTCGGCCACGGCCAGAATGATGTTGTCAAAAACCTTCAGCCCCCGGCGGGTCAGACTCACGTGGCCCATGGTCAGAGGATCGAATGTGCCGGGGTAAACGGCCAGCCTGGGGTTCAATTTCGCCATAGTAAAATCCTGGTTTGACCGTATTCACGGTCAGTTAGCAATTCCATATCCCCCACCGGGCCATCCTGCGGAGGAACAACCGCGTCCTCTACCTCGGCCAGGACCAGCGCGCCCTTTGCGATCCAGCCGTTCTCGAGCGCCTTGGTCAGGGCCGGGACCAGCAGGTCGTAGCCATAGGGCGGATCGATGAAGACCAGGTCAAAGGGTCGCTCGGGACTCTTGGACAGTACACCAAAAAGGTCCTTGCAGACCACCCTGTATCGGGACTTGTCCACTTTCAGATCGGACAGGTTGCGACGGATGAGTCCGGCCGCCTTCTGGCTCTTCTCCACAAACCAGGCCGTGGGTGCGCCCCGGCTGAGACATTCCAGGGCCAGCGAACCGCTTCCTGCGAACATGTCGATGACCCGAGCTTCGCTGAAATCCACGCCACGAGCCATGAGCATGGAAAACACCGATTCCCGAACCTTCATGGTGGCGGGCCGGTATCCCGGCCCCTCGCAGGTCAGTATCCTGCGGCCCTTGTATTGTCCCCCGACGATGCGCATGGCTACATCTCGGAGACCAACTCCACGATGGTCCGGTTGATATTAAGCAGTTTGTCGCGCAATTCGGCCTGATCCACCCATGGACGCTTTTCCACGTCCCGGATGCGGTTGCGAAGCTCCCGGTAGAGATTCTCGGAATCGGCCAGCAGGAAGTCCCAATCCACGCGAGGCCGGGCAACGTCCATATCCACCACGGGCGTCAGTTCCTTGCCCGGTTCGAGGTCCAAGACCTCCATGTATTCCGGGATATGCACCTCAAAGCCGAATTGCTTGGTGATCAGTTCGGCGAACTCAGTCTGTACCTCGGCTTCGCCATGTACAAGCATGATCTTGATCGGTTTGCCCTGCATGGTCCCGAGCCAAGCCAACAGCTCATCGCGTCCGGCGTGGCCCGAGAAGCCGTTGATGGTGAAGACCTTGGCCTTGACCAAAACCTCTTCACCGAAAATGGTGATCTTTTCGGCCCCGTTGACGATCTTGCGCCCCGGCGTGCCCACGCCCTGCCAGCCAACGAAGACCACGCTGGCCCCCGGACGCCACAGGTTGTGCTTGAGGTGGTGCTTGATCCGCCCGGCATTGGCCATGCCGCTGGCCGAGATGATGATGGCCGGTCCCTCGGTCTCGTTGATGGCCTGGGACTGTTCCCGCGTCTGTGTGAAATGAAGATTGGGCAGGTCCAGAGGATTGTCTCCGTTCCGGATGTACTCCTGGGTCTTCTCGTCAAAATACTCGGGGTGCTTGCGGAAAATCTCCGTGGCCCGGATGGCCAGCGGGCTGTCCAGGTAGACCGGCATGTCCGCGGGCAGCTTGCCCTGTTTCTTGAGCAGGAAGAGGGAATAGATGATCTGCTGCGAGCGTTCCACGGCAAATGCCGGAATGACAACCTTTTCCCCATTTCCGTAACTGTAGGCGATGGCCTCGGCCAGTTCGTCCAGGCTGCCTTTTTCGTCCACATGGTTGCGGTTGCCGTAGGTGGACTCCATGAACAGATAGTCCGCGCACTCCATGTCGGCCGGGTCGTTGACAATGAGCTGCTCGGGACGGCCCAGGTCGCCGGAGAATACAGCCTTGGTCAGTTTGCCGTCTTCCTCATATTCAATCTCGATAAAGGCTGAGCCGAGGATATGACCGGCGTCTTTGTAGGTCACCCTGACACCCGGTACGGGCTCGAAAGTCTTGGAATATTCGATGGTCGCGAACAACGGCGTGGTCCGCTCGGCGTCGGCGATGGTGTACAGGGGCTTGATAATGTCCCCGCCGATGCGACGCTGCTTGCGGTTTCCCCACTCGGCCTCCATTTCCTGGATATGCGCCGAATCGAGGAGCATGATCTCCAGCAGATCGCGGGTGGGCGAGGTGCAGTAAATGGGATTGCGGTATCCCTTGGCGACCAGAGCGGGCAGCAACCCGGTGTGGTCCATGTGGGCATGGGTAATCAGAATGAAGTCGAGCTTCTTGGGGTCGTAGGCGTCGATGTTCCAGTTACGCTTTTCAATCTCCCTGTTGCCCTGGTGCATACCACAGTCCACGGCAAAACGCTTGCCCCCGCATTCGAGGATGTAACAGGAGCCGCTAACAGTACGGGCCGCACCCATGAAGGTCACTTTCATATATTGTCCTCGCATTGCCGTTCCGCCGAAAAGCTGGAATAACCCCCTTCCGAACAGAACAAAATCAGTGTAATAAGACAGTCGGCGTGATCCTGTATCAGCCGCCCCGACTACATGCCCCATAAACCGTGTCCAGGCAACCTCTGCACCATGAGCACAGGAGAACCAATGATCCATCGTTCCAAGCAATATCTCATAGACGATTTGTCCATCCACGAGTCCTGGCGGCTCTTCAAGATCATGTCCGAAATCGTGGACGGTTTCGAGAACCTGTCCGAGATCGGACCGGCCGTTTCCGTGTTCGGATCGGCCAGGGTCAAACAGGACGAACCGCTCTACCAGAAGACCGTGGAGCTGTCCAAAGCATTGTCCGAAGCCGGTTTTTCGGTAATCACCGGCGGTGGTCCGGGTTTGATGGAAGCGGGCAACAAGGGCGCTTTCGAGAACGGCGGCGAATCCATTGGTCTGCACATTCACCTGCCCATGGAACAGAAGCACAACGAGTTCCTGAACGTCAAAAGCGAGTTTCGCTATTTCTTCATTCGCAAGCTGATGTTCATCAAGTACGCCCTGGCCTATGTGGCCCTGCCCGGCGGCTACGGCACCCTGGACGAGTTGTCCGAGGCGTTGGTGCTCATCCAGACCCATCGCATCAAACCGTTCCCCATCGTTCTCTTCGGTACCGAGTTCTGGTCCGGGCTCATCGAATGGTTCAAGAGCCAGATGGTCCCCAACGGATTCTGCAAAGCCGAGGATCTGGATCTGTTCAAGGTCACCGACGACGTGGACGAGGTGGTCAGCTACATCCGCAAGCACGTCATAGTCTAGCCTCAAGTGACCGACAGCAAAAAAGCCCTGCTTTACGGCCTGGCCACGGTGTCCATCTGGTCCACCGTGGCCTCGGCCTTTAAAATCGCCCTGCGCGACCTCGACCCGCTGCAACTGCTGCTCTGCGCGTGCGCCGTATCCATCGTGGTCCTCGGTGCTATTCTGCTGATTCAGGGCAAGCTCGGCGAGCTGATCCGGATGGGTCGCAAGGAAACCCTGCGTTGCGCCCTGCTCGGCCTGCTCAACCCGTTCCTCTACTATACGATCCTGTTCAAGGCCTACGATCTGCTTCCCGCGCAGGAGGCACAGCCCATCAACTACACCTGGGCCGTGACCCTTTCGCTGCTGTCCGTGCCTCTGCTCGGCCAGAAGCTCTCGGCCAAGGCACTCATCGCCATCCTCATCAGCTACCTCGGGGTGGTGGTCATCTCCACCCACGGCGATCTGCTCGGCATGCAGTTTTCCAGCCTGTCCGGCGTAGCCCTGGCCCTGGGCAGCACGGTTATCTGGGCGCTGTACTGGATCTTCAATACCCGGAGCAAGGCCAACCCCATGGCCGGGCTGCTCCTGAGCTTTCTGACCGGCTTCCCATTCATCCTGGCAGCCACCCTGTGTTTTTCCGAGCTGCCGCCACTTGCCGCAGGCCCACTCATGGCCGCCGTCTACGTGGGGATGTTCGAGATGGGCATCACGTTCGCCCTGTGGCTGACGGCAATGAAATACGCCGCTTGTCCCGAAGGCGGGGGTACGGCGCGGGTAGCCAACCTGATCTTTCTTTCTCCCTTTCTCTCTCTGATCTTCATCCACTTTCTGGTGGGCGAGAATATCCATCCGGCCACAGTGGTCGGCCTGGCCTTCATCATCGCGGGAAACGCCCTGATGCAGTATTCCCCCAGAAAACGCGCCTGACGCACCAGTTCCGCAAACAAGATCCCGAAAACACAAAACGGCACGCGACCAAGTCGCGCGCCGTCCGAGTGGCAAAACTGCCGTCTTCATCCCGCATCATTGTCGGGACAGACGGTCTTGCGAATTATTCCGCCTTGAATTCAAAGCCCACGGGCTTGCCGAGCAGGCCATGGATGGGACATCCCTTCATCGCGGCATGCAGCCGCTTGGTGTCCCTTTCGCTCAACCCGTCAGGCAGCTTGACGCTGTACTCGAAGGTGGAGCTGTTTTCGCCAGGCACCAGGTTGACGGAGGTCTCCACAGATCCCAATTCGATATCGTGAGACTTGGCAAAAGCGCGCAGGGTAATGTTCAGGCACCCGGCCAGGGACGCCTCCAACAGGGCAAACGGTGTAAAGGCCGCGTCCTGACCGCCTTTGCCCACCGGAGCGTCGCATTGGCCGACATGCTCTCCGTCCGTGAATTCCGTCAGATAATCGTCTTGTTTGCTTTTCGTCGTGATCATTGTAGTACCTCGTTTTTGCAATCGATTGATCCGGCCGGTGTTAACGCCGGTAGGAGGAACATAGTGCCGTCAGAAGCACAATGCAACGACCTATAGCCGATTGAAGATTCGAGGAACCGCTCGTTTCGGGTTATGCAGTCACGCTCACGTCCGCCGCGATCACGCCAAGCATTCGGCCGTCCCGGCCAAAGAAAGGACCGGATACGGTGATGCATTCATGCCCCGAGGCCGAGGACGTGTAGACGTCGGAGATGTGGTAGGTGCCGGTCTCCGCCACCCCCTTGAACCAGTCGCGATCGGCCCAGTTGGAGCCGAAGGCTGAAGGATCCTCGGCAAAGCCGGAGACTTTGCCGCCGATATTGCTGACAAGCTGCCTTCCTTCGGCATCGGTGATGTACAGCAGTTCGAGAAAATCATTTTTCTTGAGGGCATCGCGCATGCCTTTCTCAAGCCTGTCGCGTTGTCCGGAACGCACCGCCTCGGATTCGGCCAGAGCGCCGATAATTTCCTGAACCCGGCCGCTGCCCACCAGACGGAACACGCCGGTCATGACGGCCAACTCCTCCACGCGCCCCGTCAACTCCTCCACAGCGCGGGCGGCCTCTGCCATGCCCTCATCCGTGTCAAAGGAAATATCGTGCACGGCCGTGATGGTCCGGGTGACCGCCTCACTGGCCACGGACTGCTGGCTGGATGCAGCGGCAATGGCCCCGATGCGCTCGGCGCTGGTGCCGGAATGGGTCACGATCTGCTCCAGAGCCGCCCCGGATTCACGTGCCAACCCGGCAGCCTCGTCGGCCAGACCAGACATCCCCTGGACCCCTTCGATGGTCCGTGCCACTTGGTCCTGGATCCCCTCGATGGCAACGCCCACGTCGCGGGTGGCGTCCATGGTCTTCTCGGCCAGTTTGCGCACCTCGTCGGCAACCACGGCAAAACCGCGCCCGGCATCGCCGGCCCTGGCGGCCTCGATGGCCGCGTTGAGCGCCAGAAGGTTGGTCTGGTCCGCGATGTCGGAAATGACGCCCATGATCGCGCCGACCCCCTCGGCCTGAGAGCCGAGCCCGGCCACACTCTCGACCAGGGATTGGGAATTCTGTGAAACCGCGCTGATGGAGTCGATGGTTCGCGTAACCACGGCGGAACCGGACTCGGCACGCTCCATGACTTTGTCCGCGTCCTCGGCGGCGGCTCCCGCACTGACAGCGGTCTCGCTCACGGCCGCATTCATCTGCTCCATGGCGGAGGCCGCCTCGGAAATAAGCCGCTGCTGCTCGGCAGCACCTTGTCTCGCCTTGCCCGAAGACACTCCAAGAGTGACCGAATGGTCGCGGATGGCCTGAACCGAGTGCTCCAGAGTCCCGGCGGCGGACAGCAGCCCTTCGCAACGGGCGGCTTCACCCTGCTTGCGAGCCTGGGCGGCTTGGGCCATGGCCTCTTTCACACGAGCTTCGGATTCCTTGGCTACATTTTCGCTCTTTTCGACTTTGGCTTCCAACTCAGCGATGTAACTTACAATCTGCTTGAGCCCTTCGGCCATCTTCCCAAAATTGTTATCGCCACCCCCGACGACTTCCACTGAAGAACCCTCTTGAGGAATACGTTCGGCAGCCTTAGCCAACACACCATATTTATTATGAATAACTCTTGCCGTCAGCAAAATGCAGACCGCGCAGGCGAGTATGATGAGTACGCCAGGAACCACCAGCCCCCAGGGCGAGCCATCAAAAAATCCTGACAGAATTGTAACCTCGCTATCCGACGCCAAAGCGGATTCCGAACCGGCCACCGAGCCAATGCCCGCTGAAATGACCGCCAACACCGCCAAGTACATACCTTTTTTCTGCATTGTCCCTCTTCTTCCCCAATACTATCTGTAGTAAAACAATGGTGCTTTCAAGCAAAAGACGGGCCACAAATTGACCCGTGGGTCGATAATCGCCGAAGCGTTGATCAACGTAAGAATGTATCTGGACACGAATCAGTCACGACCAACGATCTTCCCGTGAAAACGCCCGTTTTTCGCCGGGCGAGTCCATCGCTATTGTTCTTTTCGATCAAGTCGTTGGGTCTGTTGATACCGTGAAATCCCTCGGAAACGCCATGATAAAATCAGGGGCGCACATTTCCCCGACACCATGCCCGGCCTTACTTTGACTTTCTGAACAGACGGCTTTCGTTCCCTGTCATCGCCCTACTCAATCAAAGCCGCCCCCTGCCCACGGGCCCGCAATAAAAATCCCCTACGGCGTATAGCCATAGGGGATCCGGTTTCACGTGTTCGGCACGATTTTCAAGCCGTAGACATGCCCGAAGGCAATACAGCCGGGGTTAGAGGAAATCCGGGTCGATACCCGCCTTGCCTCCGGCCAGAATGAGCTTGAGGTAGCGGATGGTCCGGTCGTCCACCGGCACGATGGGGAAATTCTCACGGCACGCGTCGCACTGGGCCATGGCAGGCCGGGACGGCGCGATGAGCGGGACTTCCCGGCCGCAGTGCGGGCAGGGGTAGAGGAAGATCATCTCCATGGCCGCCGGTCTGACCGGGGTCAGGGGTTTCTTGCTTTCAGCCATTGTTATCCCTTGTGTACCAGGTTCTTGCCGGTCATTCCGGCGGGAGGCTCCATGCCCCACAGTCCGATGATGGTAGTGGCGATGTCGCCGAGGATGCCCTCATCGAGAACGGCGTCTTCCCGCCCCTTCTCGATAAAGACCAGGGGCACCGGGTTGGTGGAATGGGCCGTATGCGGCGCGCCGCTTGCGTCGAGCATCTGCTCCGCATTGCCGTGGTCCGCGGTCATCAACACACGGCCGCCGCTCTCCAGCACCGTGTCCACGATACGGCCCACGCAATCATCCACGGCCACGCAGGCCTTTTCGGCCGCCGCCATTATGCCGGTATGGCCGACCATGTCGAGGTTGGCCAGGTTGCACACGCACAGATCGTATTCGCCCCATTTGGAAATCAGTGTATCGGCCACCTCGTCCGCGCTCATCTGAGGCTTGAGGTCGTATGTGGCCACCTCGCGCGGGGACGGGATCATGACCCGGTCCTCGGCCGGGAACGGCTCCTCGCGCCCGCAGTTGAGGAAATAGGTCACGTGGGCGTATTTCTCGGTTTCGGCGATACGCAACTGCTTCATGCCGTGGGCCGAGGCGAACTCGCCCAGGGTGCCCTCGTAATCTTCTGGCGGGAAGGCGGTGGCCATGGGGAAAGATGATTCGTAACGGGTCATGGTCGCGAACATGGCCAACGCAGGCACGTGCGGGCGATCAAACTCGCTGAAATTCTTTTCGAAAATGGCCCGGCTGATCTCCCGCGCACGATCCGCGCGGAAGTTGAAGAAGAACAGGCCGTCGCCGTCCTGGATGCGCCCGTCCACGCCCTTCACCAGACTGGGCTTGACGAACTCGTCGAACTCGCCCTCTGCGTAACGCGCTTCCACGGCCGAGATGGGATCGTCGATGGACACGCCTTGGCCATCCACCAGCGCGCGGTAGGCCTTTTCCACCCGCTCAAAACGCTTGTCTCGGTCCATGGCCCAGAACCGGCCGGACAAGGAGGCAATCCAACCCAGGCCGAGTTCATCGAGCTTGGCCTGCAGGATGCGCAGATAGCCCAGCCCACCCTTCTGGGCCGTGTCGCGACCGTCCATGAAGACATGGATGAAGACTTCGGGAACCCCCTCGCTCTTGGCCATGTCCAACAAGGCAAACAGATGGCGCAGGTGCGAATGGACACCGCCGTCCGAAAGCAGTCCCATGAGATGTAGCCGCCCGGAACCGGCCTTGGTCCGTTCCATGAGCGTCTTGAGAGTGGGATTGTCGAACAGGGAGCCATCCTCGATGGCCATGTCGATGCGGGTCATGTCCTGATAGATGACACGGCCTCCGCCAATATTCATATGGCCCACCTCGGAGTTGCCCATGAAGCCTTCGGGCAGTCCCACGGCGCGCCCCGAACAGGTCAGGCGGGTGGAGGGGTATTCGGCCAGAAGTCGGTCGAGATTCGGGGTGGCGGCATTGCGCACGCAGTTGCCCGCGCTCTCCGGGGCGATGCCCCAGCCGTCCAGTATCAGCAGCAGAGTCTTCGTTGGTTCGGCCATGTCATCAATCCATTAGGCCTCGAACTCCACGCGGGGAGCCTCGGTCCACATGCCTTCGATATTGTAGAACTCACGGAGTTCATCCAGGAAGACATGCACAAGAACGTCGTTGAGGTCGATCAGGACCCACTCGCCGGTCTTGTGGCCTTCCATGCTCAGAAACTCCATGTTCTCCTCGGCGGCCTTGTCCAGGATGTGGGAAGCCAGGGCCTGGGCATGCTTCACGCCCCTGGCCGAAACCACCAGGATCATGTCCGTAACCGAGCTCAGGCCCGACACGTCTATGATGCTGATCCGCTCACCCTGCTTGTCGTCGAGCCATCCGGCCACGTTACGGGCCTTTTCCATGCTCGCCATCTCGGCAAATTTCTTTTCTTTATTCAGCAATGTCTGTCCTTGTGTTTACCGTTTTTCGCCCTCAATCCTTGGGGAAACGCCCCACCAGGATCTCGTCGAGCCCTCTTTTGGGCACATGATGCTTGCCATCCTCGCCGGTCCAATACTTTATACTTCCGTCCGAGGGAAGGGATTCCAGCACCACTTCCTGGGCCGGAACGCCCAGAGCCAGAACCATGAGGATCTCATAGCGGTCCGGGATGTCGAAAATCTCGGCCAGCTTCTTGCGATTGATGGTGGCGATGATGCACCCACCGTACCCCTTTTCCACCGCGCCGAGCATGATGCTCTGACAGGCGATGCCGTGGTCGCAATGGGGCGTGTCGGCCACGTCCTTGTCCAGAAGCATGACAATGTATCCGGTGGGCCGCTCGCCCTCGGCCGGCCCTTTCCAGTCCGCGAGATAACCGGCCCAACCAAGAAGCGGAAAGATTTCAGCGCACTGTGCCGGATCGGCGGTGACAATATATTTGAGCGGCTGTATATTCCTGCCAGAAGGCATAAACCGGACCAGATCGACCAACTCGACCAACTCGTCCGCGCTTACGGGTCGGGACTCGTCGAACTTGCGTCGCGACCGGTTGCGCTCCATCAATTCCCTGAATGTCATAGTCACTCCGATGTCGTTTGTTAACCTCCGATTGTGTAATGTACTTTGGCCGGGTCCGCAACAAGCGCGCCCGCCCCGGCAGAAGCCCATATACCGGCGCTAACCCACAAAGCCCTTGACGCAAACTCGAACATTGTGCAGTGTTTCGCCTATGCAAAAATACCTATTTGCGCGCTTTTTTTGGTTTACGAGCTCCCTTTAGGAGGCTCGTGGCTTATGGAACAGCGCGGGAAAGGCGCTCAAGCGGACCACGGGCTGTATCAGACCGTGGTTTTTTCATATGGACAGCTTGGCCGATCAAAGGCCGCCCAAGGAGGAAGAAGGGATGATCTATGATGTGAAGAACGAGACCCTGCCCAGGGAGGAAATGGAAGCGCTCCAACTGCGCAGGCTCAAATCGCTGTGTGAACGGGTATACGCCAACGTACCGTTCTACAAAAAGAAATTTGATGAAAAAGGGGTCAAGCCGCAGGACATCAAGACTCTGAAGGATGTCTCTCTGCTGCCCTTTACCGTGAAGCAGGACCTCCGCGACCAGTATCCCTTCGGCCTGTTTGCCGTACCCAAGGACCAGATCGTCCGCATCCACTCCTCCTCCGGCACCACCGGCACGGCCACAGTGGTCGGCTACACCAAACGCGACATCGAGAACTGGGGCGAACTCGTGGCCCGGAGCCTGATGGCCGCCGGTGCCTCCGCCGCGGATACCGTCCACAACGCTTACGGCTACGGCCTGTTCACCGGCGGACTGGGCGCGCATTACGGGGCCGAAGCCCTGGGTGCCACCGTGGTGCCCATGTCCGGCGGTTCCACCCGCAGGCAGGTCACCCTGCTCAAGGATTTCGCACCGGACGTCATCTGCTGCACCCCGTCCTACGCCCTGTTCCTGGCTGAGACCGGCCTGGAGATGGGCATCGACATCCGTGAGCTGCCCCTGCGCATCGGCATCTTCGGAGCCGAGCCTTGGACCGACGAAATGCGTGCGGACATAGAGAAGAAACTCGGCATCACGGCCATCGACATCTACGGACTTTCCGAGGTTATGGGCCCGGGTGTGGGCATCGAATGTGCCATAGCTCAGGACGGCCTGCACATCCAGGAGGACCACTTCCTGGCCGAAACCATCGATCCGGTCAGCGGCGAACCGGTCGGACCGGGCGAAGAAGGTGAACTGGTCTTCACCACCCTGACCAAGGAAGGCATCCCGCTCATCCGCTACCGCACCCGCGACCTGACCACCCTGAACTACACGCCGTGCAAATGCGGCCGCACCACGGTCCGCATGAAGCGCGTCACCGGCCGCAGCGACGACATGCTGATCATCCGGGGCGTCAACGTCTTCCCGTCCCAAATCGAATCCATCCTCATCGACACCGAAGGACTGACCCCGCACTACCAGCTGATCGTCGAACGCCAGGGCAACCTCGACACCCTGGAAGTTCAGGTGGAAGTCAACGAGTCCTTGTTCTCCGACGAGATCAAGAGTTTACAGCGTGTGGAATCAAAGGTAATGAAGAACATTAAGGAATTCCTCGGCGTCACCGCCAAGGTCAAACTGGTCGAACCCAAGAGCATCGAGCGTTCCCTGGGCAAGGCCAAGCGCATCATCGACAATCGCCACAAGGACTAACCAGTCAATAAGCCAAGGAGAACACCATGAAAGTCGATCAACTCTCCATATTTCTGGAAAACCGCGCCGGACGCCTGGCCGAAGTCACCCGCATCCTCTCCGAGGCCGAGGTGAACATCCGCGCCCTGTCCCTGGCCGACACCTCGGACTTCGGCATCCTTCGCCTGATCGTGTCCGACTTCGAAAAGGCCAAAGCCAAGCTGAAGGAAGCCGGCTTCACCGTGGGCCGCACCTCGGTGGTGGCCGTGGAAGTCAACGACCAGCCCGGCGGCCTGAACAACATCCTGAGCATGCTGCAGGACGCGGGGATCAACGTGGAATACATGTACGCCTTCGTCCAACAGTCCGGCGACTCCGCGATCCTGATCTTCCGTTTCGACCGCACCGCCCAGGGCATCGAACTGCTCCAGAAGAACAACATCAACATCATTCCCGGCGACAAGCTCTACACCATGTAGATCTCCTGCCACCGCGCAAAAAGGGTGAAGGCATAATGCCCTCACCCTTTTTTTCTGCCCTTGAACCGGAAAAGCTCAATAGCGGTCCATGATCCTGTCGTAGACTCCGGCCTCTCGATTGGCCTTGATGCGCGCGTTGACCTCAGGCAGCCGAGCTTCCCAGCCCGGGTGCCGGTTGAAGACGAAACGCAAGTCCGAACTGCCCAACTCCTGCTCGGCGATATAAAAATCATCATCGCTCATTTCCCTGGAGTTGTGGACGACCCAGTGGACCGTGTATTCATCGAAAAGGGCCACATCCACCCGTCCCGCCTTGAGCATACGCAAGAGGACCACATCGCTGTTCACATCGTACCGATAAGCCTTGCCGGAATTGAACAACGGCGCCACATCAGGGTAGCTGTAGGACTTGATGCAGCCGATGGTCAGCCCATACAGGCTGGATTCGTCCTTATACTCGATCGGACCGCTGCGCCTGCTGACCAGCACGGTGCGCAGTCGCATTACCGGATCGCTCCAGAGATACAGCCCCGCGTTGCCCATCCAGTCCTGACATTCAAGTCTGGTATAGACCCCGTCTCCAGGAGTTCTGAGCGCGCTGCGCGAAGCAGGCAGCATCAGGACCCTGGTCGCCACGCCCTCGGGCATGGATACGCGAAATATATCCACCGCAGCTCCTCGAGCCTGGCCTTTCACAACCATCTCGAACGGCAACCACCCCCTGGTGAACAGTGCAAAGGTGACCACGTCGTCCGCCAGAACCACGCGTGCCGAGGACGTCCACAACAGGACAAGCAGCGCAATGGCCACCAAGGACCATCTATGGATCTTTGCGAACAAACAAACCTCCTTTGCCAGCAACTTCCGCACGAATATTCAATAAAAAATTTAGCCGAAAGATCGCAGCGAATAAACCGGCATTGAGGAAGATTTTAATTCATTCCACAGTATTTCCACAGGCTGTGCCAACAAGAAGCTTTTTTCGCAAAAATCTGTGGAAAAAATGACGCTCGATGTAATGTGGCGTTTGTATGACAACAGCTCCAAAACCTGGACCGTTGTGTCAACCATGCGTATAAACGCAACATGCCCATCCCGTTTCTATGGCTCGAATTTTTGGCCCTGTTCGGCCTCATCCCGCTACTCCATACCCGGGGCTTGTTGCCGTTTCCCAAAATCCCCCTGCTTCTCATCTTCGCGACTGTCTGCCTCATCTATCTCGGCAGGAACGGATTCCTCCAAAAAATGGAATTTTCCATTTTTATTCGTAAAAACAGGCATTTTTTTCGAGCAATAGCCTTTCGAGCCATTGCAGTGGCCCTTTTTTCATTGCTCGCAGTACTTTTTTCCGTTCCGGACCAGCTTTTTGCCTTCCCACGATCCAGGCCGATTCTGTGGCTGGCCGTCATGATCCTTTACCCCTTGCTCTCCGCCTTCCCGCAAGAGGCTATCTATCGCGCCTTCCTGTTCCACCGCTACGCAACCATCCTCAGGACAGAACGCGCCCGCACCTGGGCCAGTGCCCTGGCTTTTTCCTTCCTACACATCGTTTTCGCCAACTGGATTGCCGTGCTTCTGACCCTCCCGGCAGGTTGGATCTTCGCCCGTACATACCGCAAAACCGGCTCCCTCTTTCTTGCCTCGCTGGAGCACGCCCTGTACGGCTGCATCATCTTTACCGTCGGGCTTGGCCGGTACTTCTACAACCCGAATTAACCAACGTATCCATTTTGTCGGCAAACCAGTTGCCGAAATCGAGCCATCGAAGTATACGGATAGAATACGGTCGGCATAATCGACGTATGCTATTAGATGGGGGATATGGTGGGAAAGGAAGTAGTCGACAGCAAGTTCTTGGAATCAATGGCGGATCGTCGTCCGTTCATGAAGCGGATGTTCACCGTGTTCATATCCCAGGAGCCCAAGAGAATCCAAAGCATCAAGGACGCGCTCTCGTCTGGCGACGTGGAGAAATTGCGGCATCTGGCCCACTCCCTCAAGGGCGGGGCGGCGACCATTGGTGTGGAGCGTGTGCGCGAGTGTTGCCTGCAATTGGAGAACGCCTGCAAGGCGGGCGATCTGGACAAGGCACTCTCGCTCATGAACGACCTCGAAGATGAGATGCGCAGCGCCTACGAGTTCATGTTCAACTATCTGGCTGAACACTAAGTCCGCCCAAAGAAACGACCACCAAGGCCCGTCGACGCAATCGGCGGGCCTTTTTGCGCCCAAAGCACGGCTCTATCCCTTGAGCGGAGCATGCCCCACGCCGGGCCAGATGCGTATCAGGCCGAATCCCGCCCGGATAAAGGTCCACAAAGCTGAGGCCAGCCAGATGTAGACCAGCACATGAGCCGGTTTGAAGAACTCCACGGCCAATACACACGCCCCACCCACGGCCGAGGCCGCCAGCATGCTGTTGCGCAGATAGGCGAAATCACCGGTACCCCAATGAATGCCATCCGTGGCGAACGACAATGAACCTATGGGCTGTGACAGGGAAACCACGACCCAGGCGGGGCCGAACACGGCATAGGCCGCAGGGGGCACCAGCAGCCAAGCCACCAGATCGGTCCCCAGCAGCATGGCAACACACAGGACCGCCCCCGTTCCCAGGCTCCACCAACAGACCAGCCTGGCCACGTCCCGAGCCTTGCCCGTATCGTCCGCGCCCAGAAAATAGCCCACCAGACTCTGGCCGGTAATGGCGAAGGCATCGAGGAACAAGGCGGAAAAAATGAAGAACTGTCGGATAGCCTGGAAGGCTGCGCCCTGATCCGGGCCAAAAAGATTGGCCACCCTCGTGCACAGGGTCAGAAAGACCAATACCGCCCCGGTGCGCAGAAACAGGTCGCCCCCCACACGCATGAGCCGGGCCAAGCCCGCGCCACGCATGTAAATCGTCAGGCCGAGAGTGCGGGACACCGCTATCAGGCACCAGAACGCTCCCATCCACTGACTGATTGTACTGGCTATGGCGGCACCGGCAACGCCCATGGCAGGAAACGACCCGTGCCCGAAGATGAGCAGCCAATCCAGCAGCACATTGACCACGTTGATGCCCACGGCCACATACAGCGGCGTACGCATGTCCTGTGCCCCGCGCAATCCACCGAAGCAGGCCAGCATGACTAGCACGGCAGGCGCGCCCAGCAGCCGATAGAACATGTACTCACAGGCGAAGTCGTTGACCAATCCCTCGGCACCGAAAACCGAGGCTATGGGCGGGAGAAACCAGATGGAAACGGCCAAAAGCCCAAGTCCTATGCAGGCCGCCAACAGGGCAGCCAGGGAAACGACCTTGACCGCTCGCCCCTCCTCACCCCGGCCAACGCTATGCGCCACCTCGGTCTGGGTGGCGATACCCAGAAAAGTGAACGCCCAGAAAATGGCCGAAAAGGCCATGGTACCCACACCAAGGGCGGCCACGGGCTCTGAGCCCGGAATACGCGCCACAAAGGCCGTATCGGCCAGACCGGTCAGGGGCTCGGCTACCAAGGAAAAAAGGACGGGCAGGGCCATACGGATCAATGTCCGGTTGGGTCTGTCCAGAAAGGGATGCCGCTGAGGCGGTTGTTTCGGATTGTCCTGCACGGTGGCTTTCTCCTGACGAACAACCCAAAACATATCCCCACGGCGAAGACAAGCAAACCTTTCCCTTTGGGACCGATTTCTGTTACCAATAACTCCCATGGAATCCTTGGAAATGTCCTTTATGCTTGGCCTCGCGAGTGTGCTCTATACCGCCATGGAGATCACCGGTATCTTCACCGCGCTCGTCGCCATCCGCGAAACCCGTACACCGCAAGGTGCCGTGGCCTGGGCCATCTCCCTGGTCACCTTCCCGGTCGTCTCCCTGCCGCTGTACTGGATTTTCGGACGATCGAAATTTCACGGCTACGTGGACGCCATGCGTACCGGCCGGGAGGAATTCCAGCGGCGCATCGGTGACCGCCACGACATCCCGCCCATCACGCCGCTGTCCCAGCGAGAGCTCCCCCACCTGCCGCGCACGGTCTTCGAGACCCTGGCCGAATCGCCCTTTCTCGACGGAAACCAACTGGAGCTGCTGGTTAACGGCACCGCCACCTTCAAGGCGATCTTCTCCGCCATCGAGAGCGCGGAAAAATACGTACTCATCCAATTCTATATTGTACACGACGACTCCCTGGGCAAGGAACTCGGCGAACTGCTCATCCGAAAGGCCCGTGAAGGCGTGCGTATCCGCTTCCTGTATGACGAACTGGGCAGCTACAAGACCCCGGCCGCCTATTGGGAGGCTCTACGGGCCGCAGGAGTCGAGGCCCACCCCTTCCACACCACGCGCGGACCGGGCAACCGCTTCCAGCTGAATTTCCGCAACCACCGCAAGATCGTGGTCATAGACGGACATACCGCCTTTGTCGGCGGACACAACGTGGGCAACGAATATCTCGGCGGCAAGGACAACGGCTATGGCGGCTGGCGCGACACCCATGCCCGCATTTCCGGCCCGGCTGTGCTCTCCATCCAGGTCTGTTTCGGCAAGGACTGGTACTGGGCCACCAGCGAGGTACCCGACCTGGATCTGTCCATGCCGCGCAGACACGGCAACGCCCAAGTCCTGGCCCTGCCCACCGGCCCGGTGGATACCCTGGAAAACTGTTCGCTGATGTTCATCCAGGCCATCGCCTCGGCCAAGAAACGATTCTGGATTGCCAGCCCGTACTTCGTGCCTGACAGCTCGGTCATGAAAGCCCTGCAGATGGCCGCCATGCGAGGCGTGGACGTACGCATCATGCTGCCCAAAAAGCCCGACCACCTGATGGTATACCTGGCCGGTTTCGCCTGCCTCAAGGAATTGGGCCAGCCCGGTATACGCGTCTTCCGCTATGCGGACGGCTTCCTGCACCAAAAGGTCTTTTTGGCCGACAACTCCCTGGCCGGTGTCGGCACCGCCAACCTCGACAACAGGTCCTTCCGCCTCAATTTCGAAATCACCATGCTCGTTGAGAATGAGGACTTCTGCCAGGACATCGAAAAGATGTTCCTCGATGACTTCGACCACTGCGTGGAAACCGGCCCCAACGAATACGACGACAAAAACATCTTCCACCAGACCATCATCCGCTTTGCCCGGCTGCTGTCCCCGATTTTGTAAGGCGTGGACACGCCCCCGGCGGCACAAGACATAAAAAAAGGGAGCCTCGCGAGAGACTCCCTGTGTATATTCCGTGATCTCCGGACCTAAAAGATGTCGGCCATGGAGTAGAGCTTGCCGGGTTTCTGGCTTGCCAGCCATTTGGCGGCGCGCAAGGCACCGGCGGCAAAGGTTTCACGCGAATGGGCGCGGTGGGTGATCTCGATGCGCTCGCCGGGGCCGAAGAAGTACATGGTGTGGTCGCCGACCACATCGCCGCCGCGCAGGGTCTGCACGCCGATCTGCTTCTTGGGGCGCTCGCCGATGATACCGTCGCGGCAGTGCTGCTTGACCTCGTCGTAGTCCCAGCCACGAGCTTCGGCCAGCACCTGGGCCAGCTTGAGGGCGGTGCCGCTCGGCGAATCCTTTTTCATCTTGTGATGGGTCTCGACCATTTCCATGTCGTAGTCCTCGCCCAGGGCCTGGACGAGTTGGGGCAGGAACTTGAGCAGCACGTTGACGCCCACGGACATGTTGGGGGCCCAAAAGATCGGGGTTTTCTTGGCCGACTCCGCCAGTTCGGCCTGCTGGTCAGGATTCAGGCCGGTGGTGCCGATGACTGCGGGATTGCCGTATTTGGCAGCGGTCTTGGCCATGGCCACTGAGGCTTCGGGGGCGGTGAAATCCACGACCACCGCGCCCGGCACGTTGGGCAGCAGTTCTTCAAGGCAGTCGGACACGGCGCACTCGTAGGTCAGGCCGTCGGCATGACCTTTGCGCTCGCACGCGCCCACCAGATTGAGCCGCTCGTCGGCCAGAGTCATATCGATAAGGGTCTTGCCCATCCGGCCCTTGGCGCCCAGAATGACGATATCGACAGTCATGAAATCTCTCCTTGTGTGGTGTTGAAAATTGGTATGCCTAAAAGTCCAGAAGAGACTTTTGCCTAGCTGCGGTCTTACCTTGGAGTAATGCCTGAAAGGCGTCGAAGTCAATGACTTCAAGCCCCAGCTTCTCGGCCTTGGCGATCTTGGAACCCGCGTTTTCACCGGCCACCACGTAGTCCACCTTCTTGGAAATGGACTTCACGGAGGTACCGCCGCGCTCTTCAACCATGGCCTGGGCCTCGTCCCGCTTCACGGGCAGTGTGCCGGTGAAGATGAAGACCTTGCCCGCCAGCGGGAACTCATCTGAAGGCTCTTCGATCACGGTTCCGCCCTCGGGCCAGACGCCCAACTCCCGAAACCGGTCGATCATCTCCCGGTTGGCCGCATCCACCCGGAAATCCAACACGGATTCAGCCATCTTGTCCCCGATGCCATCCAGTTTCGTCAGATCATCAATGGAGGCCTCGAAGATTTCACCAAGATTGTTGAACCGGGCGGCGAGGGTCCGAGCGGCCTGCTCGCCGATGTGGCGAATACCGAGTCCCGCAATGAGCCGCCAGAGCGGGGCATCGCCCTTGGCCTTTTCAATGGCCTTGAGAAAATTTTCCGCCGACTTGTCGCCCATGCCCTCATATTTGAGCAGATCGGTCTTCTTCAAGGTGAAGAGGTCGGCCGGTGTATTCAGGATGCCGTCCTCTGCCAGCTTGCGGACCCACTGCTTGCCCACGCCTTCCATGTCCATGCCCGCCTTGGATACGAAATGAATAAGGCGCTGGACGGTCTTGGCCGGACAGGTGGGGTTGGTGCAGACCACCCGCTCACCGTCTTCCACGGCTGGACTGTCACAGACCGGGCAGACCATGGGGAAGACAAACGGCTCGGCGTTGTCGGGCCGTTGATCGAGGTCGGCGGACAGTACCTGCGGGATGACGTCGCCCGCGCGCTGGATAAGTACCGTATCGCCCACGCGCAGGTCGCGCTCCTCAATGTAGCCCTTGTTGTGCAACGTGGCATTGGAGACAACCACGCCCGCCAGTTCAACGGGCTCCAACTCGGCCACCGGGGTGAGCACGCCGGTGCGCCCCACTTGAATACGGATGGCGTTGAGCCGAGTCTTGGTCTGGTGGGCCGGAAACTTGAGGGCCATGGCCCAGCGTGGAGCGCGTGACGTGTAGCCCAGTG
Source organism: uncultured Pseudodesulfovibrio sp. (assembly GCF_963662885.1). Lineage (NCBI taxonomy): Bacteria > Pseudomonadati > Thermodesulfobacteriota > Desulfovibrionia > Desulfovibrionales > Desulfovibrionaceae > Pseudodesulfovibrio > uncultured Pseudodesulfovibrio sp. The sequence goes on along the minus strand of NZ_OY760065.1, from coordinate 61,198 downwards.
CCTCCTGCATCTCTCGATCGTTGACCTTGGCGACCATGCCGTCGATCTCGAACGGAAGGGAGTCACGCGCAGCCATCAACTCCAGAAAATAGTCGGCGACTTCCTTGGCCGAAGCGCACAGTTTGACGTCCGGCGGAATGGCGAAGCCAAGCTTGTGCAACCCTTCCATCAGCTCCTGCTGGGTGGACCAATCGGCTTCACGCCCCCCCCACTGCACCCGTCCGATGCCATAAGCCATAAAACGCAAAGGCCGGGAGGCGGCCACCTTGGGATCAAGCTGGCGAATGGTCCCTGCCGCTGCGTTGCGAGGGTTGGCGAACACCTTGTCGCCTTTCTCCTGCTGCCGGGCGTTGAGAGCCGCGAAATCCTTGTTGGACATGATCACTTCACCCCGCACTTCCAGGAGCTCGGGGACGTCGTCGCCGTGCAGCGTCATGGGCAGGTTCATGACCGTACGCATGTTGCCGGTCACCTCCTCGCCCACCAGGCCGTCGCCGCGCGTGGCCGCGCGCACGTACCGCCCGTTCTCGTAGATGACTTCCAGTGCGAGGCCATCCATCTTGGGATCGGCCCAGTACGCCACGGAGGATGTTCCTACGCCCTTGGCCACGCGCTCGTGGAAGGCATACCAGGCGTCCAGGTCCATGGCGTTGTCCAGGGAGTACAGGCGCAGGGCGTGCTCATAAGGAGTGAATCCCTCGGCAGGCTCGCCGCCCACTCGTTTTGTCGGAGAGTTGGGGTCGTCGAGTTCGGGATGCTCGGCCTCGATGGCGGCCAGCTCGCGGAACAGCTCGTCGAACTCCTGGTCCGTAATCTCGGGAGCGTCCAGAACATAATAGCGGTGATTGTGATACTCGATTTTTCCGCGCAGAAATGCAGCGCGCTCGGCAACGCTTTCAGAAACCATGTATTCTTTCTACCTGGATATAATTATAAAATTCGTCTGAGTTCAGCCAGATTGGTCTTTTTGCCCACGGCAAGCAGCGTGTCGTTGGCCTGAATGACTTCACGCGGACCGGGGTTGAAGACCATTTCCCCGGATTCCTTTTTGATGGCGATGATGATCAAGTTGAAGTTGGGTCTGATCTTGGACTCGATGAGGTCCTTGCCCACCAGTTCGGAATCAGGCGACACGGTCAGTTCCTCCATCTGGAGGTCGATACCGCCGCGCACGGCCAGGTCGATAAAGTTGGTCACCGTGGGCCTGAGTACACTCTGGGCCATGCGCAGGCCGCCTATGAAGTGCGGCAGGACCACCCGGTTCGCTCCGGCCAGTTCCAGCCGGGAGATGTGCGACTTGTCTCCGGCCCGGGCCACTATGTTGATGGTCGGGTTGAGCTGGCGCGCGGTCAGGGTGACGTAGACGTTGGCCGCCTCGCTGGTCACGGCCGAGATGAGGGACCTTGCGTAGGGAAGACCGGCGCTGATCAGCACGGCATCGCTGGTGGCGTCACCTTCGAGACACAGGATGCCCTCCTGCTCCATCTTGTCGATGAGGGCGGGATCGTTCTCGATGACCACCACGTCATGGCCGTCCTTCATGATCTCCTGAACCACGATGCTGCCGATACGACCATGGCCGCAAACGATGAAGTGGTTCCTCAACTTGCTGATCATTTTCATCATTCTATGCTTACCCCACAAGATTTGCAGTCGCCCGTCCATGAGCACCTGGGCGAACGCGCCCGCGATGTACACGAAACCGCCCACCCCGAGCATGATCAGGAAGGCCGTGAACACCCGCCCTTCCGGTGAAAGTTGGTTGACCTCCATGAACCCCACGGTGGAGAGGGTGATGACCACCATGTAGAAGGAGCTGGCCAGGTCCCAGTGCTCGTAGAGCATGTAGAAGCCGATGCCGAGCAGGAAAATGAAGATGAGATAGATGACGCCGAGGACGATGCTCCAAAAGGAACCAAGCCTGGCGCGCATGCGCAGCATCCGTCGATGAAAAGTGCCCTTCATCCCTTACCCCAGTTCCAACATCCGCTCGCGAATCCGGGCGATACGGTCCCTGAGTTCCGCAGCCCGCTCGAATTCCAGTTCCTTGGCGGCTTCGCGCATCTCGCGTTCCAGCCGCTTGACGGTCTTGTTCAGCGTCTTCTGGTCCGCGCCGTAGTCCACCCCGTCCTCGGCCGCCAGGGCCACGGTGCCACCCTTGTCGTCACGCCCGGTGAGTTCGCCGAAGAGGTTGTCCACCTTCTTGCGGATGGTGGTCGGCGTGATGCCGTTCAACCTGTTGTATTCCTCTTGTTTCTCCCGCCTGCGCTCGGTCTCGCCCATGGCCTCGGCCATGGAGTCGGTAATCTTGTCCGCATACAGGATCACCCGCCCTTCCGAATTTCGGGCGGCCCGGCCAAAGGTCTGGATCAGCGAGCGCGTGGAACGGAGGAATCCCTCCTTGTCGCCGTCCAGAATGGCCACCAGGGATACCTCCGGAATATCCAACCCCTCCCGTAGGAGGTTGATGCCGACCAGGACGAAGAACTCGCCTTCCCGGAGCGCCTTGATAATGGCCATGCGCTCCAGCGTGTCGATGTCCGAGTGCAGATACTTGGCCTGGACACCCATCTGATTCAGGTAGTCGTTCAGGTCCTCGGCCATGCGCTTGGTCAGCGTGGTCACCAGAACCCGCTCGTCCTTCGCCTGCCTCTTTTTACACTCGGCCAGCAAATCGTCAATCTGTCCCTGCGTTTTGCGAACCTCGATCTGCGGGTCCAACAGCCCGGTGGGTCTAATGATCTGCTCCACCACAACGCCCTGCGCCAGGTCCAATTCGAGAGGGCCGGGCGTGGCCGAAACATAGACGGCCTGGTGGATGCGTTCCTGAAATTCCTCATAGTTGAGCGGCCGGTTGTCCAGGGCCGAAGGCAGGCGGAAGCCGAAATCCACCAGGGTGGTCTTTCGCGAGCGGTCGCCCCGGTACATGCCGCCCACCTGGGGCAACGCAATGTGCGATTCGTCCACGAAGAGGATGAAGTCATCCGGGAAATAGTCGAGCAGTGTCGAAGGGGGCTGACCCTCAACACGCCCGTCCAGGTGGCGGGAGTAGTTCTCGATGCCGTTGCAGTAGCCCAGCTCCTCGATGGTCTCGAGGTCGTACATGGTCCGCTGTTCCAGCCTTTGGGCCTCGACCAGCTTGTTGTTGCGCTTGAGGTAGGCCAACCGGGACTGAAGTTCGTCGCGGATGTCGTTGATGGCCCGGTCCACGTTGTCGCGGTCGGACACGAAGTGGGAACCCGGATAAATGACCGTCTTGCGCAGCCGATCCTTGACCTCGCCGGTAAGCGGGTCGGTCTCGGTGATGGAGTCGATCTCATCGCCGAAGAACTCGATGCGCAGGGCCTTCTCCCGATTGTAGGCCGGGATGATCTCGACAACGTCGCCGCGCACCCTAAAGCTGCTGCGGTGGAAGTCGTAATCGTTGCGTTCGTAATGAATCTCCACCAGCCGTCCGAGTAGAGAATCCATGGCCATGGTCTGCCCCTCTTCCACGGGAATGACCATCTTGGCATAGAAGTCCGGGGAACCCAGGCCGTAGATGCACGACACCGAGGCCACCAGAAGCACGTCCCGTCGCGTCAGCAGCGCGTGGGTGGCCGAGTGACGCATCTTGTCGATGTCGTCGTTGATGGACGAATCCTTCTCAATGTACACGTCCGAGTGCGGCATGTACGCTTCCGGCTGGTAATAGTCGTAGTAACTGACGAAGTATTCGACGGCATTGTCCGGAAACAGCCCCTTGAACTCGGTATAGAGCTGGGCGGCCAGGGTTTTGTTCGGGGCCAGGATGAGGGCCGGCCGGTTAAGCTGGGCAACCACGTTTGCCATGGTAAAGGTCTTGCCCGTACCCGTGGCGCCGAGCAGGACCTGATCACGAACGCCCGCGTTCAGACCGGCTATGAGTTCGGACACGGCCTGAGGCTGGTCGCCCTTGAGGGTATATTCACTGACAAGTTTGAAATTCGGCATTCTTCGGCACCCGGGCTTGAGCTGGCCCGCTAAAACACGTAAGCAATTAAAAAAACCTGTAACCGCGATCCGGAGTCAGCGCTATGGATATCTCCATCAACACCCCCGTCTCTCCCCTGCCCTGCGAACGAGCCTACTCCCTGTCCATGGTCATCAGGAGTTTCAAGGGACGCCGCGACGTCGAGGTGCACCTGTTCCGCTCCCGCTGGAATCGAAGCGAGGAATCGGAATCGGATTTTTCCGGCTTGGTCGAGGCAGAGGAATCCGCCCCGAAAACCGTTCTGCCCGTAGGCCGCAAGGTCATTCTCGAAGCCTTTACCTCCGGGGAACGTGATCTCATCGTTAATTACCTGAAAGAACAGTATTCCACAAGGCTTACGGCGATCACGTCCAACCCGCTGGCCTTCCCGGTTCCGGCCGGGCTGGCCGGTTTTACCGAGGTCCAACCGGGCAAGGACGCCGGATTCATCGAGTTCGAAAAAATCCCGAGTTATCCCCTGGACTTCCCGCTCAAGGGCTATTTCGACCTGAGCCGCCACCTGCCTCTGGCGGATGAGGACTGAGCCGGACTCACGCCTGGCCGTCGAACCGCCACATTCCCTCCAGGGTGGGCGCATTCAAGCCCTCCCTGAGCATGGACAGGAAGCGAAAACGCTGGAACTCCCGCGCTCCGAAGCGCAGAAGGTGCCGCGTTGTCTGCTGGCAGTCGATGAGGGAGAACCCCCACTTTCGCAGTTGTTCGACGAATACGACGAAGGCCGCCTTGGACGCGTCCGGCACGAGGTAGAACATGGACTCCCCGAAAAACACGGAGCCCAGCGACACGCCGTACAGACCGCCCACCAAGTCATCGCCCTGCCACGCCTCAACGCTGTGGGCGTACCCCAGCCGATGAAGCATGATGTAGGCCTCGATCATCTCGTCCACGATCCAGGTACCCTCCTGCTCGGGCCTGGAGCAACAGGCGCAGTGCCGGATGACTGCCTCGAACCGGGTATCCAGAGTAAAAGAGAAGGTCCCCTTGTGGAGGAGCCTGCGCAGGCTGCGCGGCACGTGCAGTTCCTCGGGGACAAGGGCCAGCCTCGGGCTGGTGGACCACCACAGGATGGGGGAATTCTCCGCGTACCAGGGAAAAATACCGTTGGCGTAGGCGTTGAGTAACCGTTGCGGTGAAAGATCGCCGCCCACGGCAAGCAACCCGTCCGGATCAGCTTCTTCCGGGTCGGGAAACACGGGTTCTTCGAACAGGCGATAGATGGTCATGAGCGGCAAAAAAGAGGGCGGCCCTCGCCGCCCTCAATAGAGTGACTATTGCTTGATGCCGACGGCGTCGAAGGAGAACTCGAATTCTCCGGATTCGCCGACCACCGGAACCGGCTTGACCTTCTTTTTCTTTCCGGGCACGTCCACGGTGACCACACCGCCCTTGGTCAGGGAACCGAAGAGCAGTTCGTCCGCGATGACGTCCTTGATCTCGGTCTGGATGACCCTGCCCATGGGCCTCGCGCCCATGGCGGTGTCGTGTCCGAGCTCGGCCAGCCGAGCCCGGGCCGCGTCGGTCAGGGCGACCACCACACGGCGGTCCTGAAGCTGGTCGTTGAGTTCCTTGATGAACTTGTCCACGATCTTCTCCATGACCGGCTGTTCCAGGGAGTGGAAGGTCACGGTGGCGTCGAGTCGGTTACGGAACTCGGGGCTGAAGAGCTTTTCCAAAGCCTTCAGGGCCTCGCCCTGACGGTCCGACTTCTCGTCGCGTTTGAAGCCGATAGCCCCCTTGGACATCTCGCGAGCGCCAGCGTTGGAGGTCATCAGCAGGATGACATGCCGGAAGTCCGCCTTGCGCCCGTTGTTGTCGGTCAGGGTGGCGTAGTCCATGACCTGAAGCAGAATGTTGAAGACGTCGGGGTGGGCCTTCTCGATCTCGTCGAACAGAACCACACAGTGCGGCTTCTTGCGCACGCCCTCGGTCAGTAGACCGCCCTGATCGAAACCCACGTAGCCGGGAGGCGCACCGATGAGCCGAGCCACGGCGTGCTTCTCCATGTACTCGGACATGTCGAACCGCAGAAAGCCGATGCCGAGGACCTTGGCAAGCTGGCGAGCCAGCTCGGTCTTGCCCACGCCGGTGGGGCCGGTCAGCAGGAAGCTGCCCACGGGGCGGCCCACCTGGCGCATGCCCGCACGGGAGCGTTTAATGGACTTGGCAAGAGCAGCCACGGCCTCGTCCTGACCGAAGACCACGGCCTTGAGGTCGCTTTCCAGACTCTTCAGCCGCTCGCGATCGGACATGGTCAGCCTGCGGGCCGGAATGCGGGCCATGCGGGCCACGACCTTCTCCACGTCGGCGACCTTGATACGGTCACCCTTGCGAGGACGACCGGAGAGCTTGTACAGCGCGCCTACCTCGTCCATGACATCAATGGCCTTGTCGGGCAGGAACCGGTCGGTGATATGCCGCTCGGACAGTTCGGCCGCCGCCTTGAGGGCGAAATGGGTGTAGTTGACCCCATGGAACTGTTCATAGTGCGGCTTGAGCCCCTTGAGGATGGCAATGGTCTCCTCCACGGTGGGCTCATTGATCTCGATCTTCTGGAACCGGCGCGACAGGGCGCGGTCCTTTTCAAAATGATTCTTGTACTCTTCAAAAGTGGTCGAACCGATGCAACGGATCTCGCCCGACTGCAGCAACGGCTTGAGGATGTTGGAAGCGTCCATGGAGCCGCCCGATACGGAGCCCGCACCCACTATAGTGTGAATCTCGTCCACGAACAGAATGGCATCACGGTTCTGCTTGAGCTCGCCCAGGACCCCCTTGAGCCGCGCCTCGAAGTCGCCCCGGTACTTGGTGCCCGCCAGCAGCGAGCCCATGTCCAGACTGTAGACCTCGGCGTTGATGAACTCCTTGGGCACCCTGCCTTCGACGATCATCAGGGCCAGGCCCTCGGCCATGGCGGTCTTGCCCACGCCCGGGTCGCCCACGAAGATGGGGTTGTTCTTGCGCCGCCGGGACAGCACCTGGACCGTACGTTCCAACTCGGAACTCCGACCGATGAGCGGGTCGATGAGGCCGTGTGCCGCCCTGTCCGTCAGATTGACCGTGAACTCCTTGAGGGGGCTTTTCTTCTCGCCATGGCGGCCGTCCAACGGATCGGCCTTGGCAGGCTGGTCGTCGCCAAGGTCGTTCCAGTCCTCGCTCATGGACATGCCATGGGAGATGAACTCCAAAATATCGAGCCTGGACACGTCGTGGGTGCGCAGGAAGTAGACCGCGTAGGAATCCTCCTCGTCGAACATGGCGGCCAGGACATCGCCCACCTCCACCGTGTTCTTGCCGGATGCCTTTTTCTGCCAAACGGCACGCTGCAAAACGCGTCGCACGCCGAGCGTCTGGATGACCTCGGACTCGGTTCCCTCGGGCAAAGCCTCCATGTTCTCCACGAAGAACCGCCCGAGCTGGTCCCTGAGCCGTTCCATCTCCGCACCGCAGGCCTCGAGGATTTCCTCGCCCTGCTCTCCGGTGGAGATGGCGTACAGCAGGTGTTCAAGCGTCAGGAACTCATGGTTCCGACGCTTCACTTCATTGACCGCGGAGGTCAACGCACTTTCCAGTTCCTTGCTCAGCATTGTCATATTCTATTCACCTTCCATGCTGCACTTGAGCGGAAATCCCGCGCTTTTGGCCAGCCGGTGCACCAAATCCACCTTGGTTTCGGCAACTTCGGCGGTATACACGCCGCACACCCCGTATCCTTCGTTGTGCACGGAGAGCATGATCGCCGTCGCCTGGGCCTCGGTTCTGCGGAAGACGCGCACCAGGACCTCGACCACGAAATCCATGGTCGTATAATCGTCATTATGCAACAGGACCTTATACTTCTTCGGCTCCTTGACCTCATATCGGCCAAGGAGTTCCGAGTCGAACTGGTCCCCGGTAAAAGGGTCGCTCATATCGGTTTGACTCCACCAATCCTTTGTATTTCCTAGCTCACAATATAAATTCCTTTTACCCGGCTGTCGAGGGCCGACGATCAAAGTTTATCAAGTTCGTCCAGCAGGGCCGCCCTTTCCCAGGGTGCGAACACGAAATTCTCATCGGGTTCCAACCCCTTCGCCACACGGTATTCGATGTTCAACTCATGGTAGGTCGCCTTTGTGGTGCAGGACGCTTTCAGATCAAGCGACGAGGCACAGGCCAGAACCTTTGGTTCATCCCCCTCGATTTCCACGAAATCCCCGAAGGGCAAACGATCCAGGCAGATGACGCAGTCCATATACCGCCACTTTTCCCGAACTTTCTCGTAGCGGAAGGCAGGAGAGAACCCCAGGGTTTCCAGGGCTTCGACCATGGCGGCGGCGTCCCCCACTCCGGTCTCGATTTCCTCGAATATTTTGAGCGCCGACGGCTCGGGATTCTCAGGCGGACGTTTGACTGTGAGCACGGCTTCGCCCCGTTTCTCTCGCAGGCGCAAAAGGATGCCATCCCGCTTCAGGGAACGGTCGGACCGATCAAAGACCGTGTTGGCCTCGAAGTAGCGGCCCGAGGTCTGCGCCCCGGCATTGCCCAACCGCTCGGCCAGATCGGCCAGATCGGCCTCCAGATATTTCAATTCGCACTCCAGTGCCATTGGCTTTCTCTCCTTGTGTTGCTATACCTTGCCCGAGGATATCGAAATGCTGACCAAAATTCTCTACATCTCCCTGGGCGGAGCCGCCGGTGCCCTCGGACGCTATTATTTGTCCGGCGTGGCCCAACGCCTCGTTGGCGGAGCCTTTCCTGCGGGTACATTTTTCGTGAACATGGCAGGCTGCCTGCTCTTTGGGGCGGTCTGGGGATTTTTCGAAAACCGCCTGCTGCCCGGCAGCGGGGCACGGCTGTTGATCCTGACCGGCTTCATGGGCGCGTTCACCACCTTCTCCACTTACATGTTCGAGACCGCCACATTGGTCAAGTCCGGGCAAATGGCCATGGCCATGGCCAACGTCGTCGGACAATCCGTGATCGGGCTGATACTGGTCCTGACCGGCATAGCCCTGGGCCGCCTGATCTAACCAACCAATTGAGGAAACGTCATGAAGCTGCTTGAAAAGGCGGAACGAATCAGAATCTACATCGGAGAGGACGACAAGTACGAAGGCCAGCCCCTGGCCGAGGCCATCGTCCGGGAAGCGCGCCAAATGGACCTTGCAGGAGCTACTGTATACCGGGGTCTCATGGGATTCGGCGCCAACAGCCTGATCCGCACCAGCAAGATCCTGCGCCTGTCCGAAGACCTTCCCGTTGTCGTGGAGGTCGTCGACCATCCCGACAAGCTCCAACCCCTGCTCGAAAAACTCGACGCCATGCTCAACGAAGGGATGGTCACCAAAGAGCCGGTGGACGTCATCGCCTACCGCCACAGCAAAAGTTAAAGACGATATCGGGAGCATCCCGCATCCCATGTTGCGTTCCTGCTGCCTCTCGCATCAAACCTGATTCAAAACAAAAGATAACGCCTCCGGGAAACTGTTTCCCGGAGGCGCGTCTTTAAATACCTATCCCTTTCCGCAGCCTTAGCCGCAAGCCCTGACCATTTCAGGCGCGATCTTTTCCAGGGACAACACCTTGTCCACGCCGCCCTGCTTGATTGCCTCTTGGGGCATGCCGAAAACCACACAGCTCGCCTCATCCTGGGCGATGTTGTACGCCCCGGCGTCCTTGAGCTCCTTCATGCCCTTGGCTCCGTCGTCACCCATGCCCGTCATGATGGCTGCCACCACGTTGGGACCGCCATAGCGCGCTCCGGAACGGAACAGCACGTCAACGGAGGGCCGATGCCTGGATACCAGGGGACCGTCCTTTACCTCAACGTAGTACTTGTTGCCGGTGCGCTTGAGGAGCATATGCTTGTCCCCCGGAGCAATCAGGGCCAGTCCCCGCTCCATGGCGTCACCGTCCTTGGCTTCCCTGACGTTGATCCGGCAAATACCGTTGAGCCGGTTGGCGAACGCCGCCGTAAAATGCTCGGGCATGTGCTGGACAATGGCCACGGGCGGGCAGTTCTCCGGCAGTGCTTCCAGATAGACGCGCAGCGCCTCGGTGCCGCCGGTGGAAGCTCCCACCAGACATATCTTATCTGTGCGTGACAGATTTGTTGGCTTGCCCATGGGGATGACCGCGTCAGCGCTGAGTTTGGGTTTGACCTGCATGGGCGGAGCCGCGATGCGGATAGGCCGGGTTCCGGCCATGGCTGCCGCCTTGACCTTGTCGATGAGTCGGATTTTCGCCTCTTCAAGGAACTTCTTGGTGCCAACCTTGGGCTTGGTGATGATCTCCACAGCCCCGTATTCCAAGGCCTTGAGCGCCGTGGTGGTTCCCTCCCCGGCTACGGACGAGCAGATCACCACCGGGATGGGGCGCTGCTTCATGATCTTGCGAAGAAAAGTCAGCCCGTCCATGCGCGGCATCTCGATATCCAGAGTGATGACGTCCGGGACTTCCTTCTTCAGTCGCTCGGCGGCAACATATGGATCCACGGCAGTTCCCATGATCTCGATCTGGGGATCGGACGACAGGATGTCCTCGAGCGTCTGCCTCACAACGGCCGAATCGTCGACTATGAGAACTCGAATCTTGCGCATGCGTAACCTCTTGAAATGCTATCTGGATTCTGCAATGACCCGGCGCACAAGGCTGGGCACGTCAAGGATGAGCGCGATGGAACCGTCACCCTTGATGGTCGCTCCCGAAATACCTTCCACGTCCTTGTATACGCGGCCGAGGCTCTTGATCACGGTCTGGTGTTCTCCAATTACCGTATCCACCACAATGCCGACCCGGCTTCCTTCCACGCCGGTTATCACTATCTGCTCGATGGGCGGGTTCTCACCCTCGATGTCGAACCATTCCCGGATATGAATGTATGGAACGATCTCTCCGCGCAGATGCAGGATGCGCTGCTCGGACCCGGCTTCCTCCACCTCTTGGCGAGACAACTCCACACATTCTTCCACCAGGGACAGAGGGATGACGTAGTATTCGTCCTCCACCCGAACCTGCAACCCGTCGATGATGGCCAGGGTCAGAGGCAGGCGGATGGTAATGGTCGTGCCCATGTTCGGCTTGGAATCGATATCAATGGTCCCACGCAGGGAATCGATGGCGCGCTTCACCACGTCCATGCCCACACCCCGACCGGAGACGCTGGTCACTGTCTTGGCGGTGGAGAATCCTGGTTCGAAGATGAGCTTGAGCAGTTCCTTTTCCGTCAGCTCGGCGTCCTTGGTGATCAGGCCGCGCTCGATGCCCTTCTCGCGGATCATCTCGCTGCTCATGCCCTTGCCGTCGTCGGTGATGCGAATGAGCACCTCACCGCCCGAATGTTCGGCGGACAGCATGATGTTGCCCTGCGGCGGCTTGCCCTTGGCCTGGCGCTCCTGAGGCTGCTCTATGCCATGGTCTATGGAGTTGCGCAGCAGGTGGACCAGGGGATCGCCCAGCCGTTCGATGACCGTCTTGTCCAACTCTGTTTCGGCACCGCTTGTGGACAGGGTGATCTGCTTGCCCAGATCAGCCGAAAGATCGCGCACCAACCGGCGGAACTTGCTAAAGGAAGTTCCGATGGGCAACATGCGGATGCCCAGTGTGGAATCACGCAGCTCATCGCTAAGGCGCTCCAGTTCCTCGGCCAGCAGGGTCAGGGCCGAGTCGTGCTTCTCGCTGACAACCTGGGTGATCTGCGCCTGAACGATGACCAACTCGCCCACCAGATCCACCAGGTAGTCCAACTTGTCGGCGGCCACGCGGATGCTGCTCAGGGCTTCTTCGCGCTTCTTGTGAACCACCTTTTCACGGGCCTCTCCCTGCCGTTTGACGGCATTGCTGACCTTATCCGCCGGGACTTTGCCCGACTCGGTCAGAATCTGGCCCAACGGCTTGTTCACGCCGCTCTTCTGGGAAGTCAGAGCTTCGGCCACATCGCCATAGGTCAGATCCCCGCTCTCCACGAGCATCTCACCGATCATGGGAATACGAACGGGTTCTTCGTCGTCGTCAGCAAAACTGGTCACTGCCCCGGACGAGCCGCTCGGTTTCTTGGCCGCGGCGGGCGGCGCAGGCTTGACCGCAGGCGCTTCTTCCACGGTTTCGGCAGGCTTGGCCTCTTCAGGCGCAGGTTCGGCAGGAGCGCCATTCTCTTCGACCTTCACCTTGAGATCCGCATCAAGGAAGAAGAAGACATCCTGGACGCTCTCCTTGTCGGCCTCGGACGACAGCGACAATTCCCAGCCTTGGCCGGTGTCGCGATGCCCGGACACGATCTTCAACGTGCCCAGCCGCTCCAGCTCCTCGAAAAATCCTTCCACGGCGTCCGCATCTATGGGAGCGCCCAGAGGCCGCAGGGTGATGGTATATTGGTGGAGTTGTTCGACAGGAGCGGCATCCGATTCGGCCGCAGGTTCAGTTTCGGCCTCTAGCTCGACTTCGACATCCGCTTCGGCCATGATGTCTTCGTCCGACTCCTCCGACTGGGGCGCTGAAGGGGCCGCTTCATTGGTCCCGTCCACAAAGGCCTGCAAGCCATCCAAGATGTCCTGCATACCCTCCGTGGACACGCTCTCATCGTCTTCCGCGTCGAGCAAGGCGCGGATCTGGTCACGGGAGCGCAATGCCAAACTGCACAGAACCGGTGTCGCCTTTACGTCGCCGTTGCGCACCATGTCGAAAACCGTCTCCACCTCATGGGTGAAGGCGGCGATTTGTTCGAACCCGAACATGGAACCGGACCCCTTGATGGTATGCAGAGCCCGAAAGATCTGATTGACCAGATCCATGTCGTCGGGAGCTTCCTCGAGTTCGAGCAAGGCCCCTTCAAGTTCTATGAGGAGGTCGTAGGCCTCCTCCTTGAATATTTGTCTATTCAGGTCGTCTCCTGACATTCCGCCACTCTCCTCACGTCGGATTCACTAACATTCAACAGCATGAATCGATTAGGTTGGCCACTTGCGGCGTACTGACAGTATATCACCTGGAAAGAGCGGAATAGACCATTATAATCTTTTCCGAATCAGCGGTAACTACTTGGTCCCGAGGAATTTGATCTCGGCCCGGGCCGACTGTTCGTCAAAGGGTTTCACGGCGATCTCCACCCGTTCACCCTTGAAATCAGCAGCGCCAAGCAAAATGCCCTCGAAATACTCGAACAATCCCCGGCGGGAACGATAGTTCATGAACAGCACGTCGCCCTTGTCCTCATAGGTGAACTTGGGCGGCTTGATGCCCGGCTGCGCCTTGGTCAACTGGGCATGTACGTCGTTCATCCTGAGATAAAATTCCTTGAGCGAGTCCTTCTTGAAATAACCGGGATAAAGCTCGTTGAAACGGACCACCGTATACCGGCCCAGACCGATGAAAAACTCCCGGACCGTCTGGCCGCTCTTGCCGGCAGCAAAATCCGCCATCTGGCGCAGGACCTGATCGGGGTAGCTGTCGCTGGGCAGGAAGACGGGATCGCCCATCTCCGCCTGCATGGCAGCGTACATGTCTCCGCCGAAAGTCTTTTTCACGTATTCCTGAGCCAGCTTGGGCAGGACACCCTTCATCTTGCCTTCGGACTCGCGCAGCTTGATGCCCGCATCGGACTTGCCGCTCCCGAACTCGCGGGACACGCTCAACATTTCCCGGGCCAGTTCGGCCATGTCACGGGTGGCCCCTGCGGCCTGTCCGGCGGCCTCGTCCGCGTCCTGGGCAATGGAGGCGATATCCTCGACGCTACGCATGACACCCTCTGCTGCCGACGACTGCTCCTCGGCAGCGGTGGCGATCTGGGTCACCCGTTTCACCATATCGCCGATATTGTCCATGATCCGCTGCAAGGCCTCGCCCGCACGATTGGACAGGGCCGTGCTTTCGTCCACCTTGGCCGCCGTGGCCTGCATGGAGCTGGTGGCCTCATTGGAACGCGCCTGAATGGCGATAATCGCCTTTTCCACTTCCTTGGTGGCATCCATGGTCTTCTCGGCCAGTTTGCGCACCTCGTCGGCAACCACGGCGAAACCACGCCCGGCCTCTCCGGCGCGAGCCGCTTCAATAGCCGCGTTCAAGGCCAGAAGATTGGTCTGGTCCGCAATGTCGTTGATGACATTGATGATCTGTCCGATGGCCCCGGCCTGGGAATCCAACTCCCCGATTTCCACCCCCAACTGCCGGGCCGACTCGGCCACCTGGTTGATGGCGGAAACCGCATCGTTGACCATGGCCACGCCTTCCGCGGCAGAGGTATTGGCCTCTTCGGCAGCCTCGCTGGTAACCGTTGCATTACGAGCCACTTCCAACACCGTGCCGGTCATTTCCTCCATGGAGGCGGCGACCGAGGCAGTCTGGCTGCGCTGCTTCTGCGCCCCCTGGGCCTGCTCGTCGGCGGAGGCGGAAAGCAGTTCCGTGGCCGAAGCAACGTGTTCGGCCAGACTGCTGATGCGCTCACCGGCCTGCTTCATCCGCATGCGCTGTTCCTCAACCTCGTGCTGTCTGGCAACCAGGTCGGAAAGGTCGAGGAAGGAAGCCGCTGCGCCGATCGGTACGCCGGCATCGTCATAAATGATATTCACGAAGAGCTGGACGGGAATAACACGCCCGTCCCAGAGCTTGAGGTCCAGTGTCTCGGCCACGGGCTTCAGGGTCCGCAAGGCCTTTTCCGTTTCGGAAGATTTGTCCTGGTTATGGAGGGAATGGCCCACGGACTGACCGACCACCTGCTCCTCGGATTTGCGCAAGAGCTTGAGAAGGGATTTTGTGACCAGTCGAACGCGCCCTTTTTCGTCACAAATCAGTGCGGGGCTTCCAAGGGCCAGCAGCGCATGCTCGAAATACGCAGCCTGCTCCTGGCGGGAATCCATGTCCCGGGCCAGACTTTTCAGCACACCGCCGAGCAGTTCGCCGTCTCCCTCAGGCTTCTCCCCTCCCTCAGTCAACCTCTTCAAGGCCGCTTTCAATCGGGTTTCGAGACGCTCCTCATAGGAACCGACGGCAATGCACACCAGCATGGCGCAACCTGCCGCAAGGCCGTAATAAAGCCAACCTTCCCAGAGTGTTGAAGCAGCGAACAGGCCACACACAGCCACTCCAGTCAAAACCATTCTTCCCATAGGTCGTACCGGCATTTATCAGGCTCCCGTGCAATGCGGTGGATGGCGAATTGAGAAACATATACCGGCCCTCCATTACCTCTCTTTGAGGTCAATGGCAATTATAGGCCGAAAAAGTCTGTCTCGTTCTGCCGTGCGAGGAGGAAAGGACGGCTGCTATTCCTCGCGCTTACGCAGAATACGAACAGCCCGGCGCTTGCGATAGCGCCGAATGGCGAACAGGGAAAAGAAATAGGTGAAGATAGTGGCCGGTATGCCGAAGGCCAGCCCTCCCGCGAACATGACTCCAAAGACCTGCCAGCCTGCGTGGATCATATCGACCATGCGCAGCTTGTCCGGGTCAAAGGCTACATTCTGAAAAGGAGTGACCGCCTGGCCCACCTGAAAGAGAAAATAGTAGAACGGGACCATGGTGGCCGCGTTGGAGTAACAGGTGGCCAGCCAGGCCGCCAACTTGTTGACCCGCAGGACAAAAGCAAGGGCGATGACCACTACCGATTGGAAGGGAATGATGGGCAGCGCGCCGATGAACATGCCCAGTGCGCAGGCGGCGGCCAGGTTTTTGGGGGAAGAGTTCTGACGCATGATGCGCAGATACCAGTACCGCATCCAGCGCTTGCTTCCCTTCCACCAATTTCTGAAGGACCTGTCGGACGGCTTGTCCGAAGGCGTCCTGCAACTTTTCCTCTCGGCCAAACCCTACTCCAGGACGTCAAAACGTGAAAATTTCATCAGGAACCCGGCGCGTCCCTGGGTGGCCGAACGCAGGTCCGTGGAAAAGCCGAACAGTTTCCCTAGCGGAGCCAATCCCTGGACGATCTTGAGTCCGGCCCGATCGATCATGTTCTCGATCTTGGCCCCCTTTGAACCGAGCAGGCCCACGACGTCACCGACAAACTCCTCGGGTACGGATATCTCCACCCACATGATCGGTTCCATCAGCTTGGGATCCGCCTGGGATAACGCATCCTTCAGGGCCATGGCCGCAGCCATGCGGTAGCCCACCGGGCTGGATTCGCCTTCCCTGCGCTCCAGACCGAGTACTCGTACACGGACGTTCTGCACCGGATAGCCCCGGATTACGCCGCTCTGCAAACCATCGGCAATGCCTTCCTCGACCGCCTGCAGCCAGGCATCGGGCCAAGCCTCGCTGTCCACCTCAAAGGAAATGGACCGTTCCTTGTCACGGGGAAGCGGCTCGACAGAGAGCTCCACACCGCCGAAATGCATGACTTCACCGAGCTCCCGGCGGAATTCGCCCTTGCTCGTCGCCTTGGCGCCGATCGTCTCCTGATACACAACCTGCGGCTTGCCCGCGCGGGGTTCGAGCTTGTACTCGCGCCTGAGCCGTTCCAGAATGACTTCAAGGTGCAATTCGCCCATGCCGGAAAGAATGATCTGCCCGGTATCCTCGTCGCGCTTCAACTCAAGAGTCGGATCTTCGAGAAGATATTTTTCCAGCACCTCGTCCAGCTTGTCGGCTTCCTCGGTATTGCGCGGTTCGATGGCCAGGGAGATGACCGGCTTGTAATCCGCGATCTGCTCAAGGATGACGGGTGACTGCCTGTCGCACAGGGTGTCACCGGTACGGGCAAACTTCATACCCGCCGCAGCCACCATGTCGCCAGCGAACGCCGTGTCGATCTTTTCCTTGCGGCCTGCGTGCAGACGGAACAACCGGGCCACGCGCTCGTCCTGATCCTGGGTGACGTTGTACACGGCCCCCCCAGCCTCGATACGCCCGGAATAGATACGCATCATGGCCAGCTTGCGGCCGGAATCCATGGCCACCTTGAAAACCAGTGCGGACAGCGGCTCCTTGGAGGAGACTTCAAAATGTTTTTTCTTGTGCGTAACCGGATCCACGCCGGTGGCTGGCGGAACGTCCAACGGGCTGGGCAGGTAACGGCAAACCGCATCGAGCACCGGCTGCACGCCGATGTTCTTGAGCGCCGACCCGACCAGGACGGGCACTATCTTGCGCGCCAGGGTTGCTTTGCGCAGGGCCGCGTGGATCTTGGCCTCCGGCACATCCTCGCCGGACAGGTAGAGATCGAGGATTTCCTCGTCCTCTTCCGCTGCGGCCTCGATAAGCTTGTCGCGCCAGGGCGAGATACGCTCCTGTTCCTCATCCGTCACGGGCCGACGTTCATAGGTGGCCCCGCTGGAGGCCTGGTCGAACTCGAGCCGCTCCATGGTCGCCAGATCGAACACGCCGGAAAATTCCTGCCCTTCGCCATCCGGATACTGGACGGCCACAGGGTTGGCCCGCAGTTTGCGGACCATGTCATCGAGCACGCTCTCGAAGTCCGCGCCCAGCCTGTCCATCTTGTTGACAAAAGCCAGCTTCGGCACGTGGTAGGATTCGGATTGCCGCCAAACGGTCTCGGACTGCGGTTCCACACCGCTGACCCCGCAGAACACGCCCACGGCTCCGTCGAGCACACGCAGGGAGCGCTCCACTTCGATTGTGAAATCCACATGCCCGGGGGTGTCGATGATATTGATCATGCACGGATCCCACTGGCAGGAGGTCACGGCCGAAGTAATGGTGATGCCGCGCTCCTGCTCCTCGGGCATGTAGTCCATGGTGGCCGTACCCTCATGGACCTCGCCGATACGGTGGATCTTTCCGGAATAGTAGAGAATTCTTTCCGTCAACGTGGTCTTACCGGCATCGATATGCGCGATGATGCCGATATTGCGGAGGTTGCCGAGAACCTTCGCCGAAGGGGCGTTGCTCTTGCTCACGATCAGTCTCCGATGGTCCAGGCGGTTCTATGAAAAAGGAAGAATCCGGGAAGTAGTTCTGGCCAGACCCAGCACCCCTCCTGGCCGGGCCCAAGAACAAGCCGGGCATGGCCGAGAGCGTCGCCGATCCGGTCGGCAGGGACAAATGCCACGTTGCGAACCGAGGTCAGGAAGGCCTGAAAATCCTCACTGCCAGAGACAAAGCCATCCGGCAGAGGAACCTCGGCCCCGAACACAGTGAACTCCATGTCGGGATGTATGAAGGACAGGGCATCAAGATCAAAGGTGTCAGGCTCGTCCAGAAATATGGACGCGCTGCGGTCAAAGTCCGGGCAGTACACGGCCAGATCGTTTCGCCCGGCACACAGGCCGGGTCGTCCGGTCAGGTCCACGACGGCCCCTTTCGCTCCGGCATCGGCCACCTTGTCGAGCAGGACGGACACGCCCTTCCCGGTCAGATCGGCCACCAGCTCCTGTCCGGCCAACTCCATGGCCGTAAGCAGCGGAGGAGCCCAGTCCCCCTTGCCGTCCACACGAACGGCCAGGACATTGGGCACGCCGCAGGCAATGGCGGGCACCAGAGCGGCCAGCAGACGGGCCGGAGACACGCACGTATCGTCGAAAAGGACCAGGGCGACATCCACGGGCGCGGACCGGCTCACCGAACCGAACCCTCCCCGCCAGCGCCTGGCGACTTCGCAAGCCGTGTCCTTGCTCGGGCCATACCAATTATACAGCCGAGCGATGCAGGTCTTCATCAGAGCGCGTTCCTGGTCCGCGGATTCCGCGTAGGCTTGCGCGAACAGAGCGTCGTCCACCTGGGACTCGCCAATCAGTTCAGACAGAGACAGCACGGTGTCGGGCATGGGAACGACCAACGTTTGAAGGGTTGGGCAGTGCTTAGAGCCACTGCTGGAGCCAGCGTTTCCAACTCCCCTGGATACGCTCGCGCTCATCTTCGGACAGGGTCTTCTGGTATTCGAAGTAGGAATATTCGGCCCGTTTGATGGCATAATCGCGCAACTCAGGGATGTCCGAGAAATTCTCAACAACATACTGATAGCGGTGCCAGGCCGGACCGTACTGTTCCGTGCGCCAGAAGAAGTCAGCCACGAAAATCTCGTGCTCAGCCAGGATACGGCGGCTCTTGAGGATCATGTCCTTGGCCGCCTCGGCATATTCGGACTTGGGATAGGTCTCTACCAGCCGGTAAAGATATTCCAGCCCTTCCTTGACGTTTTCCTGCCGCCTGTCGATGGTCTTGAACATCGACACGTTGGTGTTGGCGATCTGATAGAGCACGTAGGGAATGTTTTCATTGCTGGGATGCAACGCCTCGAATTCCTTGTAGGACTCCAAAGCGTGGATATAGTCTGCATCCAGGAAGTAGGCATCACCAAGGGCCAGTTCGCCCTTCAGGGAATACGGACTGAAGGGGAAACGATCCTTGAGCTTCGAGAAGTAATCCTGGGCGTCCCCATAGTCCTTCTCGTCCATGGCCGCCATGCCCGCCTCGTACAGCTCCTGGGCCGTATCCTCGGGCGGTGGCAGAAAGTAGCTGTCGATCCAGATGCACCCTGAAAGGGACAACAGGAGAACGACAAGGACGGGGGCCATTAATCGACGCATGAGGACTCCTAGTCCAATTTCTCAAGATAGGAAAAGGCGGAAGTGGCGGCGGTCGCCCCATCGCCAACGGCGGAAGCCACCTGGCGGCACTGCTTGGCACGGATGTCGCCGGCAGCGAAGATGCCGGGCACATTGGTGCACATCTCCACGTCGGTCACGACACCGTTTGGAACCATCTCGATGGCCTTGGGCACAAAGTCCATGATCGGCTCGAATCCGACGAAGACAAACACTCCGTCGAGTTTGATCTGAGACTGCTCGCCGCTGGCGACATCACGCAGAGCCAGGGCTTCCACATCGCTTTCGCCCACGATCTCCTCGACCACCTTGTTACGGATGACCTCGATCTTCTCGTGGGTGAAGCACTTGTTCTGATAACAGCGGTGGCCGCGGAATTCCTGGCGCCGATGAACGAGGTAGACCTTGTTCACCAAACGAGCCAGGTACAAGGCCTCTTCGAGGGCGGAGTTTCCGCCCCCGATGACGGCTACGTCCCGCCCACGGAAGAAGTTGCCGTCGCACAGGGCGCAATAGGACACACCCCGTCCGAGCAGGCGCTCCTCGCCGGGCACGCCGAGCTTGCGGTAGCGGGAACCGGTGGCCAGCACCACGGTCTTGGCCTCGATCTCCTCGTCACCCACCACGATGGTGTGTATGGGAGAGCCGACCTTGATCTCGCGGACTTCGTCGTTGATCCGGTGCAAGTCATAGTCCTCGAGATGATTGGCGAACTTGTCCGCCAGCTCCCAGCCTTGCAGGCCCTTGGGAAAACCGGGGTAGTTCTCGATCTCCGAGGTCATAAGAACCTGACCTCCCGGGGCCAGCTTCTCGATCATGGCGGTCTTAACACCGGCCCGTAAAAGATAAAGGGCAGCCGTCATTCCTGCCGGGCCGCCCCCTATGACTACGGCGTCATAAGATTTCATCGATTACAGCGCCTTTTTCGTGATCATTTCCTTGATGCTGCTTTTGGAAACGGCACCGGTGGACTGGTCTACGACTTCGCCGCCCTTGAACAGGATCAGGGTGGGGATGGCGCGGATACCGTACTTGCCCGGAGTGGCGGAGTTTTCGTCAACGTTCATCTTGACGATCTTGACCTGGCCGTCGAACTCTTCGGCCAACTCGTCGATGACGGGACCCATGGCACGACACGGACCGCACCAGGGGGCCCAGAAATCAATAAGGACCGGGATGTCGCTCTGCAGAACGTCCTGCTCAAAACTACCGTCGGTGATCTGATTCGCCATGAAGTTCTCCTTTTTTTACTCGGCCAACGGCCTTTGTATTCTTTTGGACCGGCAAAGCCGGAGCGGCGCGATGCCGCAATTGTTTTTGCAATTTATTTAAAATAGGTCCGCATGTACCCTACTGTCAAGGAGTGGCGGGAATTTTCACCACTCTCACACCTGCGGCGCGGCCTGCTCCCAGTCCAGCGGAACGATACGCCCCCGGGGTATGGCTTCGAGGTCGAGGCTGTGCCTCAGGCCTTCCCTGGCCAACAGCCAACCGGCATGGGCGATCATGGCTCCATTGTCGGTACACAGGGAAAGTCCAGGCAGAGTCAACTCAAGGCCCCTGCCCTGCGCTACACCGCGCATGGCCTCTCGCACGCCCGTGTTGGCGGCCACGCCACCGGCTACGATCAGGCTTTTGACCTTGCCCGCATGGTTCAGGGCGCGCTCGACCTTGATCCGTAAAGTGTCCGCCACGCTCCAGTTGAAGGAGGCGCATACGCGGGCCAGAGCGGCCCGGCGCTCGGCGGGCAAATCCGCCACTGCCTGCGGATCGGCCATGGTTTCAAAAATCAGCTCCGGGTGGTCGGCCACATGGTTGGCCACCGCGGTCTTCAGCCCGCTGAAGCTGAAGTCCAGAGTAGGGTTATCGATGTACGGCCGGGGAAACAGCCCCGTGTCCGGCTCGGCCTCCTGGGCCAGCTCGTCGATATACCGTCCTCCGGGATAAGGGAAATTCATCATCTTCGCGGTCTTGTCGAAGGCCTCACCCGCAGCGTCGTCCAGAGTCCGCCCGAGCAACGTGAACTCAGTGGGCGACTCTATCAGATATGTGTGGGTGTGTCCTCCAGAAACGAGCAAACCAAGGGCCGGAAACCGCAGTTCCCCTTCCAGACCGGGCGCGAGCAAGTGCGCCCAGAGGTGGTTGACCCCGATCAACGGCACGCCGCTCGCAAGACTCAATCCCTTGGCGAAGCTCACGCCCACCAACAGGCTGCCGAGCAGGCCGGGACCGCGAGCCACGGCAACGCCGTCCAGATCGCAGGCCTCCACGCCGGTCTTGCGCATGAGTTCCCGATACAGTCGGGGCAGGACGCGCAGATGCTCCCGCGACGCGATCTCAGGGACCACACCGCCGAACAGGGCATGCGTGTCCACCTGGGTGGCCAGTTCCTGACCCAGTAGACGACCGTCGCGGACCAGGGCTACGGCAGTCTCGTCGCAGGAGGTCTCGATACCGAGGATGAGCATCAGCGGTTCTTCTTTCTCCGGGACTCGGATTCGAAGATTTCCTGGACCACCTGGACGTCATTGCGCGAACCGCAGAAGAAGGGAATGCGCTGATGCAGATGATCGGGTTCGATGTCCATGACCCGGTTGACGCCGTCCACGGCCATGCCGCCCGCCTGTTCGGCGAGAAAGGCCATGGGGTTGCACTCGCAGGTCAGCCGCAGCTTGCCCGTGGGCTTCTTGGGGTCCCGCAGGTCGGCGGGGTACATGAAAATGCCGCCGTAAAGCAGATTGCGGTGGAAATCCGCCACCAGGGAACCGATGTAGCGGCCGGAATAAGGCTTGCGCAGAGCGTTCTTGGGCGACTTGAAATAGGCCAGCGCCTTTTTGGTGTGCCGGTCCCAATAGCGCTCGTACCCCTCGTTGACGGAGTAGATCTTACCCTGCTCCGGAATGCGAATGTTCGGGTGCGAGAGCAAAAATTCGCCCACGCTCGGGTCCAGGGTGAACCCGTGAACGCCATCGCCGCAGGTGAAGACCAGCATGGTCGAAGAGCCATAGAGCACATAGCCTGCGGCCACCTGTTCGCTGCCCTTCTGCAACACGTCGCTGGACATGAGCGCCGCGTCCGGATCGCTTTTGCGCTTGAAGATAGAAAAGATGGTTCCGATATTGACGTTGACGTCGATGTTCGAGGAACCGTCCAACGGATCGAAGATGATGATGTATTCCCCGCGAGGCAGGGACTCCGGCACCTCGATGATGTCCGCGTTCTCCTCGCTCGCCATGGCGCAAAGCACGCCAGACCGGGCCAGCCGATGGATGAGAATACGGTTGGCGTATTCGTCGAGCTTCTTGACTTCCTCGCCCTGAACGTTGACGTCGCCCGTGAACCCCAGAATGTCCACCAAGCCGGCCTTGTTCACGGCGCGGCCGATGATCTTGGCGGAGAGAACGAGTTCGTTGAACAGTCGCGTAAACTGGCCGGTTGCCCCCGGTACCATCTTCTGATGCAGAAGAATATGCTCGGTGACGGTTACCTGTTGCGACATTTGTCTGCCCCCTCGTTTGTTTTGCGCCCCTAGAATGGCCACCAGCTTCCCTCTGCGTTGGGGTCCACGCTCTGCGTAGCGTAAATGTACTGATCCTTACCCACATACCGGGTCAACCAAGTGTAATACCGGTTGCCTGCCTTGACCTGACCGTGGACCTCGCTCTTGAGCTTATCCTTCCAGTCAATGGCCAGCAGGGCCTCCTTGTCCACATCCGCGCCCAAGGTCCAGACGTTATGCTCGGGATGAATGATGATAAGCGCCTTGGGATCCGGGCAAAGCCGCATGAGCGACCGGGGATCGAACCCCACGCCGATCAGGCCGCCGAAACGAACATCCTGAAAATAGGGCCGTCCGATATACATCTCCGGACCAAGTTCGGAATAGTCCACCACGGTCAGCAGACTGACCTGGCGCCAGACGCCTTCAAAAACCAGCGGCTTGCTGATGCGTTTGACCGGCAGTTCTGGCTGCATGAAAATGATGGTCCCTTCCTCGTCCGTGACCAGGACCCTATCGACCCAGGGAAAACGGGCCATGAGCAGGTCGAGCCAGTCGATGCCGGGCAGAGTGTCGGTGTCGTCCACGAACCGGATCAGGGAGGTCAGCGGGCCATCCACCGGAGAGATGAGTTTGGCCAGCTTTTCCTGGTTGGGGTTGGTGAACTGGTAGCTGTCGGTATCGATGACCGGCGGCGGATCCATGAAATCACGCGTCGTCTGCCAGGTCTCTTTGGTATAGTCGGCGGTGGATTCCCACATGCCGCAGCCGCCGAGCAACGAGGCGGCGGCCAGGATAATCAAAAATAGGTATCGCATATTCCCGCTTTCATGCATGGACGCGCCGCGAGGCGGGGCCGTCCCTTACAGGTTTGCTAGCCCTGGACCCGGGCTTCGAACCGCGCGGCCAGAGTTTCGAGCGTGCTTATCAGCCGATTCTTGGCGTGCACGCTGAAGGCGTCCGCGTCAGCATCGAGCCCGCTGCCGTCCCGATGGTGCTCCAATTGCACAATCCGGTCCTGCAACTCGGCACGCCGTTCGTCGGACATGGTTGATTGCAACAAATCCCGGTAGATTTCAAGTGCGCCTTCCACATCTCCCTGGGATGCGAGCAGATCGGCCATGGTCTTGGTCCGGAAGGAACCGGTACCGGGTCTGAAGTCCGGCCGCCCGCCCTCGTCGTCGAAAATCGGACGCTCCCTCTCGGGAAGTTTGAACGGCGGCGGGCAGTCAACCGGGGGCGGCAGGGGCGCACCCACCAGCCGGTCGGCCAATGTGCCGATACCCTCGAAGACCACATCGGTCCACTTGATGGTATCGCCGGAAATATTGGAGGCCACCAGCATCAGAAAAACGGCAAGGTCACGCTGCTCGACAGGCAGACTGCGTGCCCAGCCGCGCCAGAACGCCGGATAATCGCGCAAGGGGTTGATGACCCGCTCCAACTGCTCGTGGACCTCGGCCTCCCGGTCGAGTTCGGTCAGCAGTTCCACCAGGAGCATGCGCGCCTCTAGGTAATCGGGATGCCTGTCCAACCCCTGACGGAGCGTCTTGACCGCGTCCTCGGGTTGCCCGTTTTCCACGAACAGCTTGGCCAGAGGGAAGAAGACCCGGGAGCCGGGTTCAAGGGAGAGAACTTCCTGATACCATTCAATTTTTTTGCACATCGGCGGCTTCTCCGCGAGGTTGGTCCTTCTCATCCGGGAATATGTATAGCAATTCGTCCTTCCTGACAAAATTCATCTTTTCTCGAATGACTTTCTCCTGATATCCCTTGTCTGATTTGAGCTTGCGGATCTCCTGGCTCAGGTCCAGGCTCTTTGCGTCCACGGTCTCGATCTTCTGGCGCAGGACCTCATATCGATTTTTCAACTCCAGATAGGCGAACACACCCTGATCGCTCCATATGAGCCGGGTCAACAAAAAGAGGTTGATGCAAACGAGCAGCACCACGAATATCAGTCTGCCTCGCATGATTACTGAAGCCTGCGCTCCGCCCTCGTACGGGACCTGCGTCGGGCCAGTGGCCCTTGCAACTCCTTGAGAAAGTTCGATGTCGCCGTCTCAATGCGTTCCACGTCCGTTTCACTCAACTCGACCTCGTCAATCTTTTCGAGGAACGATTTGAGCACCGCGAATTCGTCCAAAAGGGAGTGGCCGTTCTCCAACTGCTCCAGCTGTGACTCGAGATCGAGAATGGTCTGGAGGCAGTTGGTTATGCGGACAAGATGTTTGACCGAGCTGGAATCCGACATAAGGTATCTCACAGAAATGTTTGTCTCTCTTAGCTTTGTAACCCTTTTTTCGAGATCTTGTACAGTTATGCTGTACCAAAAACTACCATGTAAGCATACCCCTGTCATCCCTGAAATTCCCCAACAGAGACGAACAGTTGCCACCCCTGACGAGGCTCAGCCCAGGCAATTCTCGATTTTTTCTAGACTCGTCCGGCCAATTCCTTCCCGCCCGTCTGTGACGGGGCGCCCGATCAACCCTCCGAAGATGTGCCGATCCACTTCTTGTAGAAGTTGTACAGGTAGTGTCCGCCGGAGACCACCGTCAGCACGAGCGCGATGTACAGCAGGACAATGCCCGTGGGACGTGGATCCCACCCGAACAGCGGGTAATGGAAGATCAGAAAGCCCAGGGACAGGGACTGGGTCAGGGTTTTGAGCTTGCCCAGCCGGTCCGCTGCCACAACCTCGCCCATCTCTGCGGCAATAGCGCGCATTCCGGTTACGGCCAGCTCGCGACAGATGATAATGATCACCACCCAGGCGGGTACACCCCACCCCGGCCCGAGCCTGACCAGCATGATCATGGCCGAACCGATGAGCAGTTTGTCGGCCAGCGGGTCGAGGAACTTGCCCAGATTGGTGATGGTGTTCTGACCGCGGGCGATCTTGCCGTCGAAATAATCCGTCATGCAGGCCAGGAAGTAGAGGCCGAAGGCGAAATAGGAACCGAACCGGAACTGAAACCACATCTCGAAATAGAGCAGAAGCACGATAAAAGGTGCCGCCAATATCCGGGCCATGGTCAGACAGTTGGGAAGATTGAAAACTTTCTTCTTATCCATCGTTGCCGCCTTACGAGTTTGTGGTCGAGGCCGCCTCAAGACTACTCTGGGCGGCCGCCGCAATGGTGCCCGCCAACTCGGTGAACGCGCGTTTAGCAAAGGATTCCTCTTCCAACAGGACCACGGGGATACCGAGGTCGCCCGCCACCACCGTGGCCGGGTCCAGAGGAATGGCCCCAAGGAAATCCAGACCGTACTTCTCAGCCAGATCCTTGCCGCCGCCCTTCTTGAACAGGTCGATGGCCTGGTGGCAGTGCGGACAGATCAGCCCGCTCATGTTCTCCACCACCCCGAGAATGGGAGCCTTGGCGTACTGCAGGAAATTGATGGACTTGCGTACGTCGGACAGGGACACCTCCTGGGGCGTGGTCACCACCACGGACAGAGCGTCCGGGATGGTCTTGAGCACGGTCATGGGCTCGTCGCCGGTGCCCGGAGGGGAATCGACCACCAGAAAATCCAGCTCGCCCCACTGCACGTCGGATATGAACTGGCGGATAGCCGAGGTTTTCATGGGACCGCGCCAGAGCACGGCCTGATCCGGGTCCTTGAGCAAGGACTCCATGGAAACCACGTGGAGATTCTCGTTGTATTCCTTGGGGATGATCAGGGAACCCCGGTCGATGTCCAGGGTACCCGATATGCCGAGCAGAGTCGGCACCGAGGGGCCGTGGATATCCACGTCGAGCAACCCGACCTTGAAACCCTTGGCAGCCAGGGCTGCGGCCACGTTGACCGATACGGAGCTTTTGCCCACCCCGCCCTTGCCGCTCATGATGAACAACTTGTACTTGATCTTTTCCAGGGTGGACTTGATCATCTCGTCCTGGATCTGCATCTTGGCGCTTGGCTTACCGCCGCGCCCGCCTCCGCAGGAGCCCGAACTACACTCACTCATATCCGTATTCTCTCTTTATCTGTTTCTCCCTAAGGGAGATCCTCATTTCAACGTGCGCGACTGGAAAGCCGCTCCAAAGCCACTACGACGAGCACGCCCAGGACAAACAATCCCAACGCCAGGGCCACTTCCCCGGTGAAACCGTCGGGCAGGACGTTCTGCGTCCGCAGCACATGCATCTTCCCACGAATGACCGCCGATTCCAAGACTTCTTTCCAGGGCCAGACTTTTCGCAAAGCCCCGATCATGAACCCGGTCAATACGCTGACCGTGGCCGCATGCCACCGGCTGAGCAGGTAGTGCAGCACCCTGGAAAACAGGACTATCCCCACGGCCGCGCCAGCGGCAAAGGTTGCGAGGATCACGAAATTATCCCACAAAAACGGATTCTTGAGGGTTCTCGTCACATATTCGTACTTGCCCAGCATGAGCAGGAGGAACGCCCCGCTGATGCCCGGCAGGATCATGGCGCAGATGGCGATTGAGCCACACAGAAAAATGAACGCCGAGGTTTCAGGCGTGGATACAGGAATCATGCCCACCAAAAAATAACTGCCCACGGTCCCGAGCAGGACAAACCCCATGTTCACACCGTTCAGCGGCTTGATCTCCCGCCCGACCACAAAGATGGAGGCCGCTATGAGCCCGAAGAACAGGGACCATATTTCCACAGGGTGATTGTTGAGCATGAAGTTCATGAACCCGGCCATGGTCACCACGGCGGTCAGGATGCCGAAAAGGAGACAGGCCAGAAAGCGGACATGCACCCCTGCCAGGGCCCCGGCAAGGTCCAGGCGCAACAGTCGGCGCACGAAACGCGTATCAAAGGAACGGATGGCGTCCACAAGTTGGGTATAGATACCGGTAATGAAGGCGATGGTCCCGCCGGACACGCCGGGGATGATGTCCGCCCCGCCCATGCACACGCCCTTGAGCCAGAGCATGGCGGCCTCGCGCAGAGTCTTTGGGCCGGGGCTGGCCATGAAGGCCGTCTTGAAATTCGATCCGCTCATTCCCATCCGCCTTTCGCGCTACCAACCATGGCTGCCCACCAGGTCCACGAAGGCCACGCCGCCCTTGTCTTCTCGGGTGACCTGCCCGTCCTTCTTTTCGACCAGGATGAGGCTTTGATTGCGCTTGGCGCCTCCCACGGGGATGAGCATGCGTCCGGGGTCGGCCAGTTGGTCCACCAGCGGCGCGGGGACTTCGGGCCCCCCTGCGGTGACGATGATCCGGTCGTACGGGGCTTCGTCGGGCCAGCCCATGGTCCCGTCGTCAAGCTTGAGCTTGACCGAGAACATGCGCATGTCCATGAACCGCTTGCGCGCCGCGTGAAACAACTTCTTGATGCGCTCCACGGTGTGAACCTCGGCCCCCATGCGGGCCAATACCGCCGCCTGATACCCGGACCCGGTGCCGATCTCCAGCACCTTCATGCCCGGCTCCACCTGAAGCAGTTCGGACATCAGCGCCACGATGTAGGGCTGCGAAATGGTCTGCCCTTCGCCGATAGGCAGGGGACCGTCGCAGTATGCCTTATAGGCCAGAGCCTCTTCCACGAAAAGGTGGCGCGGCAGTTCGCGCATGGCCGCAAGCACGCGTTCATCCGTCACGCCGCGTGCCTGAATCTGGTCGCGCACCATGCGCTCCCTGAGCCTTACCGGGTCAACCATCGTCTCTCCTGGGAATACGGTGTTTCATGAACGAAAACACCTGCGGGATGCTGAACAGATTTTACTCTCCAAGTCAACTCGGGGACCAAGAAATAACCGGAAAGGAAGCAGAAATCTTGACAGAATTCCCCCATTGGCGGATTGTGATGGTAGACCTAGGAGGATTTATGCTGAAGGTTAGAGACCTCATGTCATCCCCTGTTTTCTCCCTGAGAGAAAACGACTCCCTGCACAGCGCACGCGAACTTATGGATCTTCAACGCATCCGGCACATCCCCATCGTCACCGTGGACAACGTCTTCACCGGGCTCATCACCCACCGGGACATATTGGCCGCGACGATCTCCAAACTGGCTGACCTCGACCCCGAGACGCAAAAGGAAATCGACTCCGGCATCCCCATCCATGAAATCATGCGGGCGGACATAACCTCCGTCACGCCCGAGACATCGCTCAAGGACGCCGCCCGGTTTCTGTTGAACAACAAATACGGCTGTCTTCCCGTGGTTGAAGACGGCGGTCTTGTCGGCATCGTCACCGAGGCCGATTTCCTGCGCCTGACCATCAACCTCATGGACGGACTGGAAGAATAACGCAGGCCTACGACCTATCCTGGTTCTCAAAGCCGCATCTTCTCGATGCGGCTTTTTTTAGGGACATTCGCCCCTCTCAACCCGATTTTCATACCCCAAACACGGACTTTTCCCCATCTCCCCTTGTGTCCTGCCATGGAGTATTATAGAAATAGTCTAGATTTAATCACACAGGAAGTACCATGAGCAAAGACACGAGCCTGAGTAAAAAGAAAAGCGGCGGCAAGCTGCCCCTCGGTGGCATCCTGGCCATCATCATCCTCCTGGCCATCTGCGCCGGAGCCTTCATGATTTTTCGCGACACCACCCCACCAGTGGTGACCATCGGACCGGATACAAGCCAGTTGGGCAAAGGGTCCACCCTGTCCATCACGGTGGATGACCCGGGCAGCGGCCTGAAGTCCCTGGACATTTATGCCGTCCAGGGCGACAAGCGCATCCCCCTGGCCGCCAAGACCTATCCGGGCGGTATTCTCCAGGTGCAGGAAGACATCCCCCTGGACGCCGGCACCATGCAGGAAGGTACGTTCACCATCGAAGTCACGGCGCGGGACGCCTCCCTCTACCCCTTTGGCCCGGCGGGCGAGAGCAAGGCTGAAAAGACCTACTCTCTGGACCTGACCGCGCCGCGCATCTACGTGGAGTCGCCGGTCAACAACCTGAACCAGGGCGGAGCCGGTCTGATGATCTACGCCCTGAGCGAAGAGGCGGCCAGGACCGGCATCCAGGTGGGTGAACGGTTCTTCCCGGGCTACCTGCAACCCGGCAACGGGGGCAAGTTCCTCTACTACTGCCTGTTCGCCCACCCGTGGGACGTCCCGGTCAGCGATTTCCAGCCGTTCATCATGGCTTCGGACGCGGCCGGCAACAGCGCCAAGCGATCCTTCAACTTCCACACCAACCCGCGCGCGTTCCGCCACGACAAAATCAATCTGTCCGACAGCTTCATGGAGCAGACCATCCCTGAATTCCAGGGCCTGGTCCCGACCAATCTGAGCTCGCTGATTGACCAGTACCTCTACATCAACAACACCATCCGCAAGGAAAACCGGGCGAAACTGGTTGAATTCAGCCGTCAGACCAGCCCGACCATGCTGTGGTCCGGAACGTTTGTGCGCCTGCCCAACGCGGCCAATCGCGCCCGCTTCGCCGATGCCCGCGACTACATGTACCATGGCAAGAAAGTGGACTTCCAGACCCACCTCGGCCTGGATTTGGCCAGCATCCAGCACGCCCCGGTCCCCGCGGGCAATGACGGCCGGGTAGTCTACGCAGACTTCCTCGGCATCTACGGTAACGTCGTCGTCCTGGACCACGGCCTGGGGCTTCAGTCCCTTTACGCCCACCTCTCGTCCATAGCGGTGCAGGCCGGCGACATGGTCACCAAGGGACAGATCATCGCCCACACCGGCGCCACCGGCCTGGCGGGCGGCGACCACCTGCACTACGGCATCACTGTGGGCGGTATCCCCACCCAGCCCATCGAATGGTGGGACGGCACCTGGATCAAACACAACATCACATCGAAGATTCAGTAATAACAACGTCAAGCGGCCCGCTCCAAGCGGGCCGCTTCATTTTGGTCACCTATTTTTCCGGATCAATTCCTGCAGGTCATCCGGGGGCGGTAATACTTTCCCCCCGGGAGACGACATGCAAATTTCCAGCGACACGACATTCGTGCCTGGGGCGTTCCAGCCCACTCGGCGGCTCGGTCGTTCACAGGAGCTAGCACCAGAGGACGAATCGTCCCTGGAAGCCGACGACAGCACGGTAACGGGGTCGCCCTTCTCCTTTCAGAAGGAACTCTCTCCCGAGGAACAACAGCGGGTGGAGTTCTTGCAGAACCTTCTGGCGCAGACTCTGGCCATGGCCGAGGGAAATCCCACGGACGAGCAGAAGACGCGTATCCGCGACATCGAAAACGAGCTGGAAAAGATCACCGGCGTCAAGATGCAATCCCGCATCTCGAACATGACAGCAAAAATGCCGGGCAAGACGAGTAAGGAAGAGGAGAAGGAACGCGAACAGCGATACCAATTCGCGGGCATCGACCCCAAAGAGGCGATGCACAACAACAAGCAGGTATCGGGCAAAAACGATAACCCGGGAATGCAGATGCTACGCCGGAACGCGCTTCTTTCCTCTATCAGCCTTGAGGGTCTGCCCACCCTCGCCTCGCTTAACGACTAGTCCAGAGCCGTGGCAACCTTTTCCGCGTTGGCCAGGATCTCGTCACGGTCGCGCAGGCCATCCACGAAACGTTTCGGGATTCCCATCAGGCCCACCCGAGCTCCGGCCAGAGCCCCGGTCAGGCAGGCGCGAGCCATGTTGTTGCCGCCGCCGTTGACGGCCGTAAGGACGGCTGTCTCGAAGTCGACAAACCGGCTGGAAAGCCAATAGGCCGCGGGAACCATGAACCCAAGCTGGCAGGCCAGGCCGTAGATCTGTGCGATACGCTCCGGCGGATCCACCAGAATATCCTCGGTGACCGCAGCCTCGTACACAAGGCCGGGCTGAAGAAAAACGTCGATGAGCGCCCTGTCCACTTCATTCTGCGCCCACCCCATGAGCGACTTGCCGGACTTCTCCAGCGACTTGCCGCGTATCACACGGCACACGGCCAGTATGAAAGCCAGCGACTGCGCGGCTACAAACGGCTCGGCATGGGTCAATTGGATGTTGGACGCGGCATGGGCGGCCAGTCCACGCGGATCATCCGCATACCGGGCGGCCAGCATGACTCCGCGCACGGCTGCTTCGCCCGAATCCGAGAGCCCTGCAGCTTCCGACCAGGACTTACCTTCCTGGCGGGCCTGCCAAACCTCTCGCATGGCGATGTCCGTATACCGACCGCCCTGAGGAGTGCCGTCGAGGGTTTTCAGAAATTCGTCCAGCCTGGCCGTGAAATCGAACTCGTCGTACATGCCCATTTCCGCCAGGGACGCCAGCAGGAGCAGCGACACCTGACCGGTCTGGGACACGTCCCCGGCCTGACAGCCGTCATGGTAGCGGCCGGGCTTGGGAGGCCGATAATCCGTGATCCAATCGCCGTAATCGGCGCGCAGTTCGTTCAGGTCGTAATACCAATGGGGGCCCAACCCCAGGGCATCACCGACATACATACCGACTATCGCACCCATGGCGCGATCTTTTCTCGTCAGTTCGCTCATTGATAAACCTCCAGGTTATCTGCAGCCTACACGAAAAAAGCCGGACGGCAAGACTGCCGTCCGGCTTTATTGCCGATTCGTTGTAAGTGAGCTTACTGACGGGCGGGCCGCTGGAACTCCTCCTTGAGGAGGCAGGCGGCTACCGGAGCCTCGCCGTGGTTGCGCACCCAGACGTTCTTGGAGTCGCCCTTGAGCGCCCTGTCGATGACCTCGTCCATGGTCTTGACCGGAATGACTTCGAGGTCCTTGAGAATGTCCTTGGGCACGTCCTCAAGGTTTTTCTCGTTGTCGGCCGGGATGAGCACGGTCTTGATCAACCCACGATGGGCAGCCAGAAGCTTCTCGCGCAGTCCGCCGATGGGCAGCACGCGGCCACGCAGGGTTATCTCACCGGTCATGGCCAGATCGTTGCGCACCGGAATGTTCAGGAGCGCGGAGATCAGGGCCGTGGTCAGGGTAACGCCTGCGGACGGACCGTCCTTGGGAGTGGCACCGTCCGGCACGTGGATATGGATGTCCACGAGCTTGTAGAAGTCCGGCTTGAGCCCGAGCAGGTCGGACCGGGAGCGGATGTAGGACACAGCCGCCCTCGCGGACTCCTGCATGACGTCGCCGAGCTTGCCGGTGATTTCCACCTTGCCCTTGCCGGGCATGAGGACCACTTCCACCAGCAGCATCTCGCCGCCGAGCTGGGTCCAGGCCAGGCCGTTGCATACGCCCACCTGAGCCTCTTCCTCGCGCTCGCCGTAGGTGTACTTGGTCACACCCAGGATCTTCTGCAGACTTTGCTTGGAGATCTGGATGGACTTGTCGCGGTCGTGCTCTTCCACGATCTTCATTGCGGACTTGCGGCAGATGGAGGCGATTTCACGCTCCAGGTTACGCACGCCAGCTTCCTTGGTATAGTAGCGGACCACGTCCAGAATGGCGTTGTCCGAAACCTTCAGGTTGTCGGGCTTGAGCCCGTGCTGCTTGATCTGCTTGGGCAACAGGAAGCCCTTGGCAATCTCCACCTTTTCCGTCTCCAGATAGCCGGGCAGCCGGATGATTTCCATACGATCCTGCAACGGCAGCGGAATACCTTCCAGATTATTGGCCGTGGTGATGAAGAACACCTTGGACAGATCGTAATCCAGATCCAGGTAGTGATCGTTGAAGGCGTAGTTCTGTTCCGGGTCCAGCACTTCCAGCAGCGCCGCGGACGGATCGCCACGGAAGTCGGCGGACATCTTGTCCACCTCGTCCAGGCAGATGACCGGGTTGTTGAACTTCACCCGCTTGAGCGACTGAATGATCTTGCCGGGCATGGCGCCCACGTAGGTACGCCGGTGGCCTCGGATCTCGGCCTCGTCGCGCACGCCGCCCAGGGACAAGCGAATGAACTCGCGGTCCATGGAACGTGCTATGGATCGGGCGATGGACGTCTTGCCCACGCCGGGAGGGCCGACAAAGCAGAGGATGGGGCCCTTCATGGTCTCCACCAGGGTCTGCACGGCCAGATATTCGAGAATGCGTTCCTTGGGCTTTTCCAGGCCGTAGTGGTCCTCGTCAAGAATGGCGCGGGCGTTGGTAATATCAACGTCCTTGTCGTCCTTGATGTTGTCCCAGGGCAGGTCGAGCACCCAGTCGATGTAGTTGCGGACCACGGTGTACTCCGCACTGGACGACTGCATGGTCCGCATTTTCTTGATTTCCTTGCGGACGCGCTCGCGGTTTTCCTCGGACATGGGCTTGGCGTCCAGCTGGGCCTCCAGCTCCTGCGCTTCGGCCTGAGGATCGTCGTCGCGGCCCATCTCCTTGTTGATGGCCTTGACCTGCTCGTTGAGGTAGTACTCCCGCTGGTTCTTCTCCATCTGATCCTTGACGCGTCCCTTGACCCGCTTCTCGATGGAGACGATCTCTATCTCGCCGAGCAGCAGCTCGTAGACGCGTTCGAGACGACGATTCGCATCGAGCTCTTCGAGGATCTCCTGCTTACGGGAGAAGTCGATCTTGAGATGCGGCATGATCTGGTCGGCAAGTTGGCCCGCGTCCTTGATGGTGGACATGGCCAGAATGGCCTCGGGGGCCACCTTCTTGTTGACCTTGCCGAACTCCTCGAGCGAATCCTGGACCGCGCGGATGAGGGCCTTGCCCTCGGCGGTCTCGTCGCCGGACTCGTCCAGAACCTGGAACCGGGCCTTGGGATAGTCCCCTTCCTCTTCGGCATAGGGGATCATGTCCACGTCCGGGTCCCAGGAGGCGCGGGAAACGCCCTCGAACAGCACCTTGATGGTGCCGTCGGGAAGACGCAGCATCTGCAGGATCTTGCTGACCGTACCGACCCGGTAGAGATCATCCGCTTCGGGATGCTCTTTTTCCGGGCTCTTCTGGGTGACCAGGAATATCTGCTTGCCGTAGTCCGCGACAGCGGTCTCTATGGCCTTGATAGAGGCCTCGCGTCCCACAAAAAGCGGGACGATGGATTTCGGGAACATCACCACTTCCCTCAGCGACATCATCGGGAGGGTCATGGAATCAGGGGATTTCTTGCCGTCGAAGCTGAATGTCGGCATTGATTCCTCCGTGGGTTAAAATAAGGCGGTCCCCCGCGCAGGGGGAATGGACACCGCCGATGCACAACAAGTAAGGCCCGCGGGCGGAATGTCAATTAGAAGTTCCCTACGCGGACTTCACTTCCTGGTGGTACATCAGCAGCGGCTCCATGTCCTTCTCGACCACGGCCGCGTTGATTACGCATTCGCGCACGTCGGGCATGGCCGGAAGCTTGTACATGATCTCGAGCATGGTGTTTTCCAGGACGTTGCGCAGACCGCGAGCGCCGGTCTTGCGCTCGATGGCCTTCTTGGCGATGGCCCGCAGGGCATTCTCGGTGAAAGTCAGTTCCACCTTGTCCAGCTCGAAGAGCTTGCGGTACTGCTTGATCAACGCGTTCTTGGGCTCGGTCAGGATGCGCACCAGATCGTCTTCGGTCAGCTCTTCCAGAGCGGTCTGCACCGGGATACGGCCGACGAACTCGGGGATCAGACCGAACTTGATCAGGTCCATGGGCTCGGACAGCGCGAACAGCTCGCCCAGATCCATTTCCCTCTTGGCCTCGACCTTGGCGCCGAAGCCCATGCCGGAACCCTGCTTGCGCTGCTGGACGATCTTGTCCAGGCCGATGAAGGCGCCACCCAGGATGAACAGGATGTTCGAGGTATCCATGCGGATGAACTCCTGCTGGGGGTGCTTGCGCCCACCCTTGGGCGGGATGTTGGCTTCGGTGCCCTCGATAATCTTGAGCAGAGCCTGCTGCACGCCCTCGCCGGACACGTCACGGGTAATGGACGGCGAATCGCCCTTGCGCGCCACCTTGTCGATCTCGTCGATGTAGATGATGCCGCGCGAAGCCGCGTCGATGTCGTAGTCCGCATTCTGGAGCAGCTGCACCAGAATGTTTTCCACGTCCTCGCCCACGTAACCGGCCTCGGTCAGGGTGGTGGCGTCCGCAATGGCGAACGGCACTTTCAGGACCCGGGCCAGGGTCTGAGCCAGGAGCGTCTTGCCCGAGCCCGTGGGGCCGATGAGCAGGATATTGGACTTGTCGATCTCGATGTCGTCCGCGCCGGCGTTGGCAGCGGCGTAAAAAACGCGTTTGTAGTGGTTGTGCACGGCCACGGACAGGATCTTCTTGGCCTGTTCCTGGCCGATGACATACTGGTCCAGCAGCTCCTTGATCTCCTGCGGAGGGAGCAAGCGGCCATCCTCGAATTCCTCGCTGATGGTCTCCTGGGCCATGATGTCGTTGCACAGGGCAACGCATTCATCGCAGATGTATACGTCCGGCCCTGCAATGAGCCTTTGCACTTCCGCCTGCGTCTTGCTGCAGAACGAGCAGCACAGGTCGGATGAATTATTCTTCTTGTCGATCGTCATAGCGATTAACCCTTAATGCTTTCGTCCACGTCCGCTCTCGACTTCATTACCTTGTCGATGAGTCCGTATTCGAGGGCTTCCTCGGACGACATGAAATAATCGCGGTCGGTATCCGCGGTGATCTTCTCAATGGATTGGCCCGTGTGATGGGACATGATTCCGTTGAGTTCCTCCTTCATGCGCAGGATTTCCTTGGCATGGATGGAGATGTCCGACGCCTGACCCTGCGCACCGCCCAGCGGCTGGTGGATCAGGATACGGCTGTGAGGCAGGGCATAGCGCATGCCCTTCTCGCCCGCGCAAAGCAGCAGAGACCCCATGCTGGCCGCCTGGCCCATGCACAGAGTCGCCACCGGCGCGGATATGTACTGCATGGTGTCATAGATAGCCATGCCTGCAGTAACCACGCCGCCCGGCGAGTTGATGTACATATAGATTTCCTTTTCCGGGTCTTCGGACTCCAGGAACAGGAGTTGAGCGCAAATCAGGCTGGCCACGTGATCGTCGATGGCGGTGCCGAGCAGGATGATCCGGTCTTTGAGAAGCCGGGAGTAGATGTCGTACGCACGCTCCGTACGACCGGTAGTTTCGATGACCATCGGAATGGCGACCATGTATGTCTCCTTGAAGGCTCTTGGGCGGGTAATCGGATGTTTGGAGGGAAAACGTTAGCCCTCAGGCACCCTTGATCGGGCGAACAACACCCGTATCCACTCAGTTTTACGTCATTCAGTATGAGATATTTCCCCTGTGAGGACAAGGGGAAACTTCTCACGCCACCGGAACCAAATAGGCATCCGCTAGGCAAGGTCAAGAGCGATGACACAAAAAAGCGGCGGCCCGGGAAGCCCCCGGACCGCCGCATGTCTTGTGACGCTGTTGAGAGCTAGGCCTCTTCGGCCTCGAACTTGTCGGCGCGCTCCTGGAGCTTGGCCAGGGAGTAACCCTTGGCAGTGGTCTCCTTGAGGCCCAGGTTGGCGACGGCCCATTCAACGGCCTCGGCCTTGTCCTTGAACTGGATGCCGCCGGACTTGGCCTCACCCTTCTCGGCCTTCTCGGCCTTCTTGGCAGGCTCGCCCGCGGTCGGGGCCGGGATCAGCTTGACATCGGCCGCGTCATAAATCAGCTCGGAGGCCTTGTCGCACAGCAGACGATCCTTCAGAGGCACGATGAGGTTGTTGTCCTCATAGTACTTCTTCAGCTCGTGCAGAGGCTGACGGGACTGCATGGCCAGCTGGGACAGGGTGGCCTCGATCTCCTCGGGGGAGATCTCCAGCCCTTCCTCGGCGGCGACAGCCAGCAGGAAGATCTCGGATT
Source organism: uncultured Pseudodesulfovibrio sp. (assembly GCF_963662885.1). Classification (NCBI taxonomy): domain Bacteria; kingdom Pseudomonadati; phylum Thermodesulfobacteriota; class Desulfovibrionia; order Desulfovibrionales; family Desulfovibrionaceae; genus Pseudodesulfovibrio; species uncultured Pseudodesulfovibrio sp. The sequence goes on along the minus strand of NZ_OY760065.1, from coordinate 23,561 downwards.
TGACCGAAACCTCAGCTTCGGGGCGGAAGCCCTCGCGCAGTTCCTCCGGGGTCTTGCCCAGGGACTGGAAGCCCTTGCCCTGGCGATCCAGGCGGTATTCCAGGTCCTTGAGCAGACGATCGATGCGATCCTCTACCATGGCCGGGGGAAGCGGAAATTCCTCGATGCTGCCGATGATGGAGTTCAGCAGCTCGTTCTGAGCGGCCGCCTTGTTCATCTGCTTGCGCTGAGAGGCGTAGGACTCGCGGATGCCGGTACGCATGGTCTCGACGTCCTTGAAACCGGCCTTCTGGGCCACGGCGTCGGTCATCTCGGGCTTGATGCGCTCCTTGACCGCGTGCAGCTTGGCCTTCATGGTCACGGTCTGACCAGCCAGGTTTTCGTTGATGAAGTCGGCCGGGAAGGTGATGTCGGTCTCGCCGGACTCACCGGAGGACAGGGTCTTGATCATGTCTTCGAACTCGGGCAGAGCCTGGTTCTGACCCAGGACCAGGTCAAAGTTCTCGGCCTGGATGCCCTCGACGACCTTGCCGTCGCGGTAGGCACCGAAGCTCACGGAAGCGACCTCGCCGTCCTTGGGCGGACGAACGTCCTCGATGACCTTGACCTCGGCGTTGTTCTCGAGGATGCGGCCTTCGACCTCGGCGATCTCCTCGTCGGAGACGACCACGTCCACTTCCTCGATCTTCAGGCCCTTGTACTCGGGCAGGTCGAGCTTGGGCGCGACCTCGAATTCGATGGAGTACTTGAAGTCCTCATCGCGAACCAGTTCCTCGGCATCCACGTCGATGCGGGACATGGGCTGCATGGACAGGCCGCTCATGATCTCGTTGATCTGGTAGTTGATCAGATCGGTGGTCGCTTCGCCGTAAACCTGCTTGTGGAACTTGGACTCGATGATAGAGGACGGCACCTTGCCCTTGCGGAAGCCCTTTACATCGGCCTGCATACGATACAGGGCGATGGTGGCGGAGAGAGCGGCGTTGACCTCTTCTGTGGGGACCTCAACGGTGATCTTGCGTTTCACCGGGGAGAGTTCTTCAACATTGTATTCCATGAGACATATCCTCCTCAAACGCCTGGGCAGGCGCGTAAATATGGCATTTTGTGGTGCGGGCGGAGGGACTCGAACCCCCAAACCGTGAGGTACCAGATCCTAAATCTGGCGCGTTTACCAATTCCGCCACGCCCGCAAAAAGAACGTGCTGTTTAAGCAAGCTCTCGCACATATGTCAACCTGTAGCGACGCTACAGGTGCGGAAATCTACACTTCGCAGGGGTTTTCCGCCAATTCGTCGGCGATCCGGCGTAAAAAGGCGATCATTTCTTCCATGTCTGGAGCCAAAACATATAATATAGGCTCGCGTCCCATGCCCCCCGGGTCGCCCAATGCGCACACTGTTTCCGGAGCCGCATGCCCCTTGAGCGCTTCCAGGCCGCCCCACTCCTCGAAATGTCCGTCTTCACCGGTGATGTATTCCGGTCGCCCTTCCCAGTCCATCCACGCGATGGGGGCATCCAGCTTCCCGAGTGCCATCTGCACTGCCGAGCTGCCGCTCAGGGTCATTGCGCAATGCAGCTCCGGTCGTACGCGCCGAGCGGACAGGAGCAGAGACGCCACTCGCAGCGATGCGCCGAACTCGGGGTAGCCGACTATCTCCACCTTGCCCCGGACCGTTGAGACGAAACCGCCGGAAAAGCCGGCCACATCCCCCAGACCATCGGCAAAAGGCACGGCCACGGCCACATTCGCGCGGCGGCGGGGAAGCATCGGCCGCAGTCCGGGCCTGGCGGCCATCCGCCGTCCCAGGTCGTCCACCGAGGACAACACACCGGCACGCGCCCGTTCCTTGATCCATGGCGCGAGATGATTGGGCGGTCCGCCCCCCTCTCCGAGGCGGTATCCCGCATGAAGGGCCAGATTCAGATATTCCTGAGCGCGAAGAATGGCCGCTCCCAGGTCCAGCCCACGGGCCAACCCGGTTGCGATGGCCGCGGACAGGGTACAGCCGGTGCCATGAGTGCAGTCCGTATCGACCCGGCGCTGCATGAACGGGATAGGCTCCTCGCCGGGCTGCATGAACCAGTCGGTCACAGCCAGGGAATCGGCATGTCCGCCCTTGATGAGCACCGCCTTGGGCCCCATCTTAAGAAGCAGTTTTCCGGCCAGGAATACGTCCTCCCGGCTCTCGATCTTCATGCCGGTAAACAGTTCGGCTTCGGGCAGATTCGGAGTCAACAGATCGGCCAGCGGAAACATCCGATCCACCATGGCTTCCACCGCGTCATCCTGAAGCAGCTTGCCACCGGAAGTGGCCACGCAGACCGGATCCACAACCAGGGGAAAGGTCTTTTTTTCCAACAGCACGGCCAGAGCTTCAATGATAGGCGCGGAAAAAAGCATGCCGGTCTTGGCGGCATCGACCTTGATGTCGTCGAGCACAGTCTTGAGCTGCAGGGCCACGAACTTGGCCGAGGGGGCGTGGATACCCGTGACCGCGGCAGTGTTCTGGGCGGTCAGGGCGGTGATCACGCTGGCGCCGTAGCCGCCGAGCATGGTGATGGTCTTGAGGTCGGCCTGGATTCCGGCCCCGCCCCCGGAGTCGGAACCGGCGATGGTCAGGACGCATGGGAGTCTATCCATTGTTCTCCTCCGAAAAAAACAGCGGCAAAAAAACAACGATCGCCGGCAGGTGGCGACACCCGAATCCGACAATCGCAACTAAAAAACGAAGGCGGCCTCAAGGCCGCCGATCAACCGCAGGACAGCTTGACGTAATCTTCGACGGAGACGCCGTTCCAGGCCTTGCTGACCCAGTAGGCGGTGGCCCAGATCATCAGGGCGGTGGCCTGCAGGTCGGTCAGACGGCGCAGTTTCACTTCGAGGTTGCTCTTGCTCGCGCCATGCTGGATATGCACGCTGTGTTCGTCGCAGGCCTCTTCCACCCTAAGCAGCAGATAGGCCTGCTTGGACTGGTTGGGCAGCAGCTTCACTTCCTTGTGGGATTCAAGGATGGTCTTGAGCTCGGCAACGGAAAAATCACTCGACACGTTGCGGATGGATTTGAAAAAGACGTCAACGGCCCAGGGCAGGATGAACTCGGCTCCGGCACTCTTGGTCTTGAAATAGTCCTTGAGCCACTTTTCCTGATCATGGGTAATTCTAGCAGCGACCTGGGGCATACCGTCTCCTCCAAATGAACCGGCGAAACTTAGTACCTGATAGTATATTTGGCAATGGCTATATAAAGGAAACTGCCGAATCAATCAAGAGTTTTTCTAGAAGAAGGTTAAAACAATCACGGCCGTTACCCATTGAAAACAGTCTTCAATTGACGGAACAGAGTCAGCAACAGGGCATCGGGAGCATCGTTGCCGTCTATATTGAGACGAATAATCTCCGTAACAGTGTTCCGGCTGGGCGTTACCGTCTTTTTCGCGACCAGAATAATGTCTTGCTCACGACCGGTTTCGCCGTCGCGAGTGCGTACTACGAGCACCCAGTGCCCATCGCTCTGCTTCCAGGAGGTCTCCACCGCAACCGTGGCCGACTCCTTGCGCTCTATGAGCTGAACGAAATCCTTGAGCGAAAAGTGCTTGCCTTTGCCCTGCACGCCAAGAAACTCGCCCCCGGACGCAATGACCAGCGGACTCGCCAAGAACTCGGCCGGCGGAAAATCAATACCGGTGCTCCCGCCCTTCCCGGACGAGAGACGACGCTTGAGCGCAGCGACTTCCTCGCGAAGAGTGCGGACTGCTTCTTCCTGTCTGGCGGATTCGACTTCACGCTCTGCGCGCAGTGCGGCAACCTCGTCCCGCAAGGATCGGATCTCACTCCGGAAAAGAGACTGATTGTCCAGCACATCCGACATGCGGGACAACACGCCGGCCAGATCCTGCATGGCGCCATACGAAGGCGACTGTTCAAACGGTTGATCAGACTGTTGATCATTCATCAACATACCGAATTTCAATGCTAACTCCTGTTCAATTTGTTCAGTTGACCAATTGTCGTTGAACATCTTTCGAATCCTCCTGAAGATTTCCAAGACCTCTACTGGATACCGTGTCCGGCGTCCGGCGCCGCCCTCGGAGGGAATGAACCTTTCAAATTTATCTTTATAATACACGATAGTAGACGGAGGTATGTCTAATTGCCTCCCCACTTCGCGTAAACTGATAAACTTCTTGGTCATTCCGCAAGCCCTTGTTGATCATTAATCATTTAATTGATCAATATTGGTTTTTCCCCAGCCTGTCAACACTATTTTGAACAATAGCGAACAACACTGTTCAACTGAATAAGCATAAAAAAAGGTGCGACGTACAACACGCCGCACCTTGAAGAATCAGAAAGAAGACAGGTACTACTTTTCAAGCTCGCTGCGAACTTCCTTGAGAGACTGCAAAACGGTCTGCATTTTGTCGCGCAGAGCCTGATCCTCAAGAGTGTTCCCCAGGTAGGCGGACTTCATGGCCATCTCATTGACCATATCCAGAGCCAGCAAGCGCTTCATCTGGAGAGGAAGGCCCTCCTCCATTTTGACCATACGGTCATCGAGCTGCGACACGTCCTGGCGCAACGCGCCCAGACTCTTCACCTCTTCGGTAAGCCCGGCGATATTCCGGTTCATGCCGAAGAAGAAAATGACCAGCAACACGACCACGAGCAAAGAGACGATAACGGCTACCTTGCTCATATCACGACTGGTGGCGTTGGCTGCCGCAGTGGGCACCGCCTGCTGTTCGGTCTCGGAATCAGTCTCTCTGCTCACCTTAACAGCCTCCAATTTATGGATTTTGCTTCCATCGGAACCCATTTCACACTCCATTGATTGTGCTTTACTCGATACTACCGTCACAACGGCTTATCATATACTTCACCCTGCAAGAGGAATCAAGGGCGGGAGGAAATCAACGGTCAATCTTTCAACCTGGACAAGTCGTCTCAATCTGCCGTGTTATTCTTTCTATCAGCTATGTCCAATTTTCTTGACACTCGACGCCGTATGTTGAATACGATTTAGCTGCGGTAATACTTTTGCATTATAACATTGGACATGATGCAGAGGGCTTTTCTCTGCATTCTCGAAAGTCCGAGTAACAAGGAGATACTTATGGAAGATTACTTGCAAGAGGCATTGGAGATTGTAAAGGCTCAGGCAAGCGTGCGAACCATGACCGAGGAAGAGATAACCTCCATGGTGCAGAAACTGGCCGCCGGCATCAAAGCCATTGCCGAGGGTGATGTCGTCGAAACCGGGGCCCCCGCCGCCGTCGATCCCCAGAAGGCGATTCGAGAAAAGTCCATTCTCTGCTGTGCCTGCGGCAAGTCTTTCAAGGTTCTTACCAAGAAGCATTTGTCGACCCACAATCTGACCCCGGAAGAGTATCGCGAACAGTACGGATACAAGAAAAAACTTCCCCTGGTCTGCAAGTCCCTTCAGCGGGAACGCCGCAAGAAGATGAAAGAGATGAAACTCTGGACCAAGAGAACTTCTGCAAAGAAAAAATAAAGTCCTCGACTCCTCTACTGATCAAAACAAGGGAGTGGCGGTATATACCTCCACTCCCTTGTTGCTTCTGCAAAGCAATTATCGTCGAGGCAATTCATCAGCACGTCGAAAAAATAATCCAGGCCATCACGGTCAATGCCCCGGAGAGGGTCGACGCCGTGTACGAATCAAAGATTATTGATTTTACATGCGGCACAGGCCGCGCCAAAGCCATTGTCGATGTTGACCACGGTCACGCCGCTCGCACAGGAGGTAAGCATGCCGAGCAGCGCCGACAAGCCGGAAAAGGACGCGCCATAACCGACGGAAGTGGGTACCGCTATGATCGGCTGGGGAACCAGGCCGCCGATGACGCTGGACAAGGCTCCTTCCATGCCCGCAATGACGATGATCACCCGCGCCTGGCGGATGTCCTCGAGCCGGTCCAGCAAACGGTGGATGCCCGCCACTCCCACGTCCGAAGTGATACGAGCGTGGCTGCCGAGCATTTCACAGGTGACGCGGGCCTCTTCAGCAACGCCCAGGTCGGAAGTACCGGCCGTAACAATGGCGATCTGCCCTTCCCTGTAGGTGATGGGTTCACGCGCCAGGGCCAGGGTCCTGCCCACGGCATTGTACTCCGCGTCCGGACAGACGGACAGCACGTGGTCGGCCATCTCCTGTGACACACGGGTCGCCAGAATGTTCGCATGGTCCCCCATACGGGTGAATATCTCCCCCACCTGTTCCGGAGTCTTGCCCTCTCCGTAGACCACCTCGGGGAAGCCGTTGCGCAGTGAACGGTGCAGGTCGAATTTGGTATGTCCGAGATCCATATATGGGAGATCGCGCAATCGTTCGATTCCGTTCTCAACCGAAACTCTGCCGTCACGAATCTCGGACAACAGTTCGGCCAAAGTGTCATTGGTCATAATTCTACTCCTTTCGATCGGCCGCTTGCGGCTCGTTGAGGCTACCCATGCGGTAGCCCGCCAGATCCACGGCCACGTAACGATAGCCCAGCGCCTTCAAGCGTTCGTCGATGAGCTTCCTGACGCCGCTCTCCAGGCAGGCAGCTATATCCTCCGGCGGCAGCTCGATGCGAGCCACTTCACCGTGGCTGCGAAGCCTGACCGCGGCAAAGCCGAGCCCTTTTAAATATGTCTCGCCCTGATCGATGCGTCTGAGTTCCGTCTCTTCCACGTCGCTGCCATGGGGCAACCGCGTGAGCAGGCATGCTCCGGCAGGCTTGTCCCAGGTAGGCAGGCCGTACTCGTGGGACAGGTCACGGATATCCTGCTTGGTCAACCCCGCATCGAGCAGCGGGCTGCGCACACCCAGCTCCTTGATGGCCCTGCGGCCGGGACGATGGTCGCCCAGGTCGTCGAGGTTGCTGCCGTCCAGGATGTGCCGAATGCCCTCGTTTTCCGCCATCCGGGCCAGCTCACTGAACAATGTGCGCTTGCACAGGTAGCAGCGCTCGGGCGGATTGTTGCGGATGTCTTCGGGGATGGGCAGTTCGACGAGCTTATGGCGGACACCCAGGGATTTTGCGAACTCCACGGCGCAGGCGGTCTCCTCAACCGGAGAGTAAGGCGTTGCAAAAGTAACCGCCAGGACGCCATCGCCCACGGCCCGCTGGGCGGCTTGAAGCAGCAGGGTGCTGTCCACGCCGCCGGAAAAAGCCACCAGCACACGCTCCAGACCGTAAATCTCGGCCAGCAGCACGGCATATTGTTTTTTCTGCTGTTGAGTGAGCGACATGACGCTACTCCTTTTCCAACCCGGCGATGAGGCTGTAGACCTGGGCCAGAGGGATGCCGTTTCGCCGGGCGATCTCCCGGCACTCCTCGTATTCTGGTTTCGAGCGCAGGACCTGCCCGTCCAGCAGCGCCCGCTTCATAGTCACCGGCCCAAGCGGCGTCTCCAGAGTGTCAAACCGCCGCTCCAGCTCCGTCTTTTCCACAACCAGACTCTTCACGCCAAGGGTTGTGGTATGCCGGAACAGAAGCTCCTTGAATCGCGCTTCGTCCTTCTCGGCGCAAAGCAGAGAGAGCGTGGTCGCCGGGCGATTCTTCTTCATCATGATGGGCGTGAAATGAACGTCCATGGCCCCCTGCTCCATGAGCAGATCCATGACATAGCCGAGCATCTCGCCGGTCATGTCGTCGATGTTGCACTGCAGCATGCGCGCCCGGCTGGTTTGCGAGAGAAAGGATCGGGCGACCTCGGCCAGGTGCACGCGCAACAGGTTCGGCCGCAAGGATGACTCCCGATGGCCGACACCATACGCTGTCTTGATTACCGTCATGGCCGCAGTGGAAGTAAATTCATCAGCCAGTTCGGCGATGATAGCCGCCCCGGTTGGCGTAGTGGATTCCATATCCGTTCCGCCGGCCATGGTGGGGATGCCGTGCAGGATCTCCACCGTGGCCGGAGCCGGAACCGGGATGACCCCGTGGGCGCAGCGGACAAAACCGCTCCCCAACTCCACCGGCGAGACCCAGACCGCGTCCACACCGAGCCGGTGATAACAAATGGCCGCGCCGACGATATCCACTATGGAGTCGGTGGCCCCGACCTCGTGGAAATGGACCTCGTCCATGGGCTTGCCGTGCACCCTGGCTTCGGCCTCGGCCACCCGACGAAAGATTCGAAGGCTGGTTTCCTTGACCGCATCCTCGAGCCCGCTTTTCATGACGATTTCACGAATGTCCGCAAAATTGCGATGGGGACCGTGGACATGCTGCCCCTCATCCCCTTTTTCGTGGGCGTGATCATGATCCTCATGGTCGCCATGAGAATGCGCATGGCCGTGCGCATGGTCATGATCGTGGCCGTGCAGATGCGCATGGTCATGGCCTTTGGCGTCATGAACGTGAACGGAGGACTCGGCCAAACGGACGTCCACGCGCGTGCCGTGAATACCGTTGCGGGCGTCCCTGGTAACGTCCAACCGAAATTCATCACCCAGTCCGAGCTTGTCCAACTCGGTACGCAGGTACTCAGGCTCAACGCCGAGGTCGATCATGGCGGCTAGATTCATGTCGCCGCTTATTCCTGCGAAGCAGTCGTAGTAAAGTATCTTCATATTCCTGTTTCCTGGCGGTGAAGTCGGCCCCCGACTTCATGGATAGTTGAAACCGATCGGCGGCTACGCTGGCCTCTACATCCAGGCAATTGCCTGATTATGGCCATCGAGGCTACGAACAACGTGCAACCAGACGTTTATGAATCAACGGAAGAAGTACATAAACAAGCCTCAAGGAGCTTCTCAGCCCCACCAGACTCTTCTGTTTCCAGACATGGTCTTCATTCCGAATCAATCAATCTCATAAAAATATAACGACTGACGTCCAAATGCGCATGCCCATTTCTTGGCGATCATTGCCCGATCGAACGAGATTAGCGTCCACTGGCGACACAGGAGGGAGGAGAATGGAGAATAGCGGCCGCCCTCCCGCCCTGGAGACGGGAGAACGGCCTTTCTGGGGAAGGCTGAGTTATGCGTCGATGCCGATCAGGGTGTACTGCTGACTACCTATACCGAGTGCTTCGGCATGGTCCAGGGTATGTGTAGCGTGTTTCTCCTCCATGCGATGGCGCAGGGAAGCGCTCTTGTCTTTGTCCGCGGCGTAGATCAGGTCAACGCAGGCCCGGTCCAGGGCGACAGGGTCCATGGAAGCCAAGATGCCGATGTCGTCCAGTTCCGGCGGGGCCGGGTTACTGTCGCAGTCGCAGTCGATGGACAGGTTGTTCATCAGGCTGACGTATACGATTCGGTCTTTACCGAGCTTGTTGATGACCGACCCGGCCGCTTCGGCCATGGACTCCAGAAACATGTCCTGATCCGTGCTGAAGCACTTGGCAAAATTGTCGGTGCTCCGGGTTGCGCCCGCTGTGTGAATCCACATCTTCCCTTCGCTCGAGGCGATGCCGATGGACATATTCTTGATGGCGCCCCCGAAACCGCCCATGGCGTGCCCTTTGAAGTGAGACAGGATCAGGAAAGAGTCATAATTGACGAAATGAGCACCCACGTAGTTTTCCCGGATGTGTTTGCCCTTGGCAAACGGCAAGGCCATGGAGCCGTTCTCGTCCATGATGTCCACCGGAGCGATGTGGGCGAATCCGTGGTCCTGCAGCGCCTTCATGTGGTCGACCGTACTGAAGCGCTTCCCCTTGTAGGCGGTGTTGCACTCTACGATGGTGCCGTTCACGGACTGGACCAAATCCTTGATCAAAGACGGATTCGGATAGTTGTGTCCCCCGGGTTCGCCGGAATGCAGCTTTACCGCCACCTTGCCGGGCAGCTTGCCACCCTGCATCAGGCGATCATAGACCTTGGTCAACCCTTTCGAACTGATGTCCCTGGTCAGATAGACGGGCGCGCCCTCATCCGCATTGGAAAACACGCCGTGGCCGGTCATGGCAATCGTTGCCAGGGCGATGGCCCCGGATTTCATGAAATTGCGCCTGGAAATATTGTTCACGATCTGCTCCTTTGTGTCAGCGATGTTCTCTGTAAATCTGAACCACCAAGATCGATACGTTACACATTGCAAGGCACCGGGGCATGATCAATTCTCCGCATTTCTTGTCCAATTCTCCAAATCTGCATTGCGGACGAGGACAAAGAATGCCTGGTCATCCCATGAATGTATTTTTTGTAATTGTAAGTCGAAGAGCGCGTAGCAATAATCACATTACGATTGTCAGGTTCCTCGACAGATCGCTAAAACAACCGGCATGTCATCCGACTATTGCCCGTTTATCGCGCACAATTGAGCTCAGGCCTGACAGCACGCGGTCGACCTGCACGCGCTAGGCGTATTTGCTGGTTTTCCCAACCACGGTGAGCAGTGCCGCTGTCGTGAACAGCAGCATGATCCAGGTCATGGTCCACGGAGTCCCTTTGCTGAAGACGGCAAGCAGCAGCGAAGACACGATACCGCTCCCATACTGCAGCGCCCCAATCAACGCGGATGCGGATCCCGCGATATGGGGCACTTCATCCAAAGCGGCCGCCGTGGCCGAGGCAGCCACGATCCCGTTCATTGAGAAGAAGAGGAATATCATACTGACGATGATGGTCATGCCGTAGAGTTCCTGCCTTACGCATACGGCCATGGTCGCTATGGCCATAAAAGCGATTGCCGTAGCGATCTGGAGCAGCTTGCGCAGGGAGAAACGAATAACCAGATAACGGTTGAAAAAGCTGAGGGTCATAACCCCGACGATGTTGACGGCGAACAGCCAGCCGTAATGCTGAGGATCGACGCCGAAATAAGAGATGTACACCCTCGGTGATCCGGCAATAAAAGCGTACGCAGCCACATAATAGAAGGTCACACAAAGGGTGAACCGCATGAACACCTTGTGTTTCAGAAGGGAGAAATAGTTGGTAAAAGCCGTGCCTATGGAAGTGGATGAGCGCTTCTCCGCAGGCAGTGTCTCCGGCAGCCAGAAGAGTGACACGAACATGAATGAACCGATGGCCGTAAGCAGCCAGAATATTGTGTGCCAGGTGCTGACCCGAATGATCTGGCCTCCCATGAGCGGGCCTATGATCGGCGCGATGGCCATGATGATCATCAGTGTCGAAAGCGTCTGGGCGGCCTTTGTGCGGGAGAACAGATCCCGAACCATGGCGCGGGCCAGCATGGGGCCGGAGCATGCGCCGAAGGCCTGAACAACGCGCCAGAAAACGATCTGCGGGATCGTGTGCGACATGGCGCAACCGGCCGCTCCTACGGCAAAGATCAGCATCCCGATGTAGAGCGGCATCTTCCGCCCCCGGCTGTCGCTGATCGGTCCCCAAAGGAGCTGGGCAAAGGTAAAGCCCACCAGAAAACCGGTAATGGTGAGTTCGGCGTCGCCGTTAAGCTCTTGGGCCATTGCCGGCATCGCCGGAAGATAAATGTCCGTAGACAATGACGTGAACGCCATCAATGCCCCGAGAATGGACATGAACAGCGCGCCGGTGACGACTTTGCCGTCATTTTCCGTAGGAATGGTACTACTCATAAAGCAACCTGGCTATATTCCTTCGTCTTGATCAATTATTACTGATAATGAGGCCCGGATGGCCCTGGAAAATCAAACGCAGTTCTTCTCGCGCGAATGGAAAGCGACCAGCATCTTGTTCGAGGTATTTACCCTACTTTGTTGGTAAACCTGGGCCGTTGTCATAGGGTTCTGAGACGTCCTTCATCAGCTCGCAAATCTCCAGATGCTGTTGGCATGCATCCTCGCAGGATCGGCGGGCGATACAATCGGAGGCCTTGCCGTGATTGGAAGCCAGATTCAGATAGTAGACGAACTGGCTAGAGTCGTTTCCGGAGCTGCGTAAAAGCGGATGCCTTAGAATCAACGAAATTCGAATCATGCTAAAGGAAAAGATGAACCCAAAAAGGAAAAGGCCCGGGATAGATTCCCGGGCCTTTTTCAATGCGTAAGCGTTCGGGTGAGCATTATGTCCAAAGTATCTTCTATGCGTTTCCATCCCGCATCGGACTGGAGGTCAACGCCGCCCAAGCTGCGATGTATTCGTGAACGCACAGCCAGGAAATTGACTGAAGCGGCCAGAATCATGACCAGCGCAGTCAGGTCTACGTCCTCCGGCGGATCGGTCTGCATCAACTCAAAGAATTCCAGCGCGGTCTTGACTCGGACTTCTTCCAAGGCACGGGTCAAATCGTTTCGGACAACTCCCTCCCAAGCCAGGATCTCGAGTGTTTGCGGCCTGCGCAAAATCGCTCGCAGATAGCGCCTGAAAAATTGGGACATGAGATCGGATGGAGCCATTGCCTTAATACGCTCCGCATCTTCACCCAGCAATTCCTCGGCCGTGGGCCAAAACTCAACAGTCCGTCCGTATTCGGCAACAAGTCCTTCCAAGCCTTGATAATACCGATAGATCAACTTCTTATCCACACCGGCTTCACGGGCTATCATGTTCACACCAAGGCGCTGAAACCCGACTTCGGCAAGAACTTTACCTACGGCCTTGACCAGCTTTTCCTTGGTAATTTCCTTGTTCCGGATGGGTATGACCTTGGGCACAGCTTTCAAAGTCGCCATAACCCCTCCTTAAGCTAAAATAATCCGGCTTCAAACAGTATCTCAAACACTTCACGCCCCGGCAAGGATATTTCCAAATCCATAACAAGCTGAAGCGAGCGATCTCTCAGTTGAGCAAGAAACGCAAAAAGCCCTCAGTCGATTGACTGAGGGCTTTTGAAATATTCCTTGGCGGCGACCTACTTTCCCACACGCTACCATGCAGTATCATCGGCGATGGAGGGCTTAACTACCGGGTTCGGAATGGGACCGGGTGTACCCCCTCCTCCTTGGCCACCAAGAAAATTTTGGCGAACCGGAGTTCGGAATATATTAGTAAATAGGGGAAGAGAGAATTCCATTAATTGTTAAATAAGCCGCACGATCTATTAGTACTGGTCAGCTGAACAACTCACGTTGCTTACACCTCCAGCCTATCAACCTTGTAGTCTTCAAGGGATCTTCAGGGACATATAGTCCAGGGAGAACTAATCTTAAGGCTGGCTTCCCGCTTAGATGCTTTCAGCGGTTATCCGTTCCGAACTTAGCTACCCTGCAGTGCCACTGGCGTGACAACAGGAACACCATAGGTTCGTCCACCCCGGTCCTCTCGTACTAGGGGCAGACCCTCTTCAATTCTCCTACGCCCACGGAGGATAGGGACCAAACTGTCTCACGACGTTTTAAACCCAGCTCGCGTACCACTTTAAACGGCGAACAGCCGTACCCTTGGGACCTGCTTCAGCCCCAGGATGTGATGAGCCGACATCGAGGTGCCAAACCGCGTCGTCGATGTGAACTCTTGGACGCGATCAGCCTGTTATCCCCGGCGTACCTTTTATCCTATGAGCGATGGCCCTTCCATTCGGAACCACCGGATCACTAAGACCAACTTTCGTTCCTGCTCGAGATGTCTCTCTCACAGTCAAGCTCCCTTATGCCTTTGCACTCAACGGCTGGTTTCCAATCAGCCTGAGGGAACCTTTGCAAGCCTCCGTTACATT